>CAZMZF010000027.1:13634-29618 GCA_964570765.1 uncultured Ignavibacteria bacterium | reverse complement strand
AACCTGAATAAAGTCAACTTTTTCAGAGACCTAACACAGAGAGCTTGACATAACCAAGGTACATTTGATTTATAAAAATATATTGACTCAAGGGTTACGGTGAAGTATTATTATATTTAAGTTAGACTTGGTATACGCAAATTATTTCGGACATCATTCTAAATTTGTAGTATGAATGAATGTGCTTGTTAATACATCCTAATTTGAAGGAGATCTGAGCTAGTTTCGGATGTGAGCAAGCTAGCCGCTCATTGCAGGCAGGGATAAGGGAAAACAAATATTGAAAAAAGAACCACCCCTCTTTAAAATTAATCATGTTAAAAACAACAAATAATAGAAAAACGTTAAGAACAGCAGACGTACTTAAGAAGCCAGTGAGCTATAACCTTCCAGAAAATCCCATTGAATTTTATATTTCTGAAGAAGCAGCCTCTTACGGTGATAATGACAAGAAAAAGCCTTTCACGATTTATTATGACGATCCAGAACACTCGGTAAGACTTCTCCAAGGCGATTGCATCGAGATATTGAACCAGGCAAGGGAAAATAGTGTTGATATGATTTTTGCTGATCCACCCTACTTTCTTTCAAATGGAGGTATCACCTGCCACGCCGGAAAGATGGTCTCTGTGAACAAGGGTAAATGGGATAAGTCAAAAGGCGTCAAAGAAAATCATGATTTTACTCTTAACTGGCTCAAAGCTTGTCAGCGGGTCTTAAAGCCTAATGGCACAATTTGGGTTTCGGGAACAACGCATATCATATATTCAATGGGCTATGCTATGCAGGAGCTTGGATATAAAATCCTCAACGATATTATTTGGTACAAGCGTAATGCTCCGCCGGAACATTTACATAAGATTTTCCCAAATCAAACTGATATTTTTATATGGGCTGCAAAGAGTCAAAAGAGTAAACATTACTTTGATTATCAGTTGATGAAGAAAATGAACAACGGTAAACAAATGCGGAATTTCTGGCAATTCTCTGACGAGAAAGTGATAAAGCAGGGCAATATTAATAGACAAATAAAATTCCCTTTAGTCCCCGGTGAAACAAGGTATAAAAAGTGTATCCAGCAAAGACCAAAAGAATTTTTAGAGAGAATAATCCTTGCATCTACAAAAGCAGATGATTTAATAGTTGATTCTTTCTGCAAGAGTTCCGCACTTGGTTATACGGCAATTTCACTTAAAAGAAAATATGTTGGTATTATTCAAAATAATAATCATAATAAGTTTTAAAAACAAGCATGAAACAACATGAAGCAGTTATAAAAGTGATGGAAGATAACGGGGGGTACGCAACTCTTGGCTCTTTAAATCAGAGGGTATTGAAGCTTGAAGGCTGCGAGTGGAAAACTAAAACCCCTTTTGCAAGTATCCGACGCATAGTGCAAGACGACCGTTTCTTCTTCAAGATACGGCCTGGGTTATGGGCATTAAAAGCATATAAAGACAAACTTCCTCCAGAGATTCTGCCAACCAAAGACCAACCGAAGGCAAAGCAGGAAGAATATTCGCATACCTACTATCAAGGATTGCTGCTGGAGTTAGGGAATTTAATGACTTACAAGACATTTGTTGCCAATCAGGATAAAAACAAGGTCTTTTTAGGCAAGAAACTTTCTGATGTTGCTACAATTTCTGAAATGTTTGAATTCGGCTATAATCATTTGGTCCGCATTGCCCTAACAGTTGATGTGACCTGGTTCAACCAAAGAAACATGCCTGCAAACCTTTTTGAAATAGAGCATCAAACAGCGATAAGTAATTCTTTGTTGAAGTTCGTTGAGTTTCAGGATTTCCGTTCCAATTTCTACATAGTCGCTGATAAAGTTAGAAAAAGGGAATTTGAAACAAAACTATCTTTACAGGCTTTTAAGCCACTAAGTGAACGCGTCAGATTCTGGAGTTATGACGATGTGGCTGAATTGCATTCAAAGACAACTGAGCATACAGCGATTGAGTCAAAGCTCAGTCTTAAGATATAGGAGGAAAGATGGTAAAAGGGATAGAAAGGATTAATTTAGCCGATTATAAAAAGGATCCCAATTTTGAATTATGGTATTGTTATATGGAAGATAAGTGGTTTCAATATACTGATTTAGAAAATAAACTAACAGCTCTTTTTGGTAGTGTAGAAAATGGAATAAAAAAATATGAAATATATCTTACGAAAGAAGGAAATTATTTAGGAAGCTAAAGGCTTCAAAATTGTTGCTTAACGTGAATGGAAAAAACATCTGTAGAAATCAGGAGTGCAACTGCTGCCTGAAAGTTATACCGGAACTGTTCCACATCTGAGCACAAGTCCCGCCTGTGCGTATAAAATACTAAAAAAGAAAATCTTATGGACTTTTCCAATACCTATGAAGACGCCAAGTATGCAGAAGCCTATGCTAAATTAGAGTTCCATGGCACATATTATTTAGCATACAGAGATTTACCTGAAATCATATTTGAGCAGGTCAAAGGGAGAAAGGCCATAGATTTTGGATGCGGCACCGGACGCTCTACCCGATTTCTGCAAAAACTTGGATTTAATGTTACCGGAATCGATATAGCAGAGGAGATGGTTAAGAAGGCAAGAGAAACAGACCCAAATGGAGATTATCGTCTTATTCAAGATGAAGGCTTTAGCCAGTTTAAAGATAATACCTACGATCTTATGCTGTCTGCATTTACATTTGACAACATACCCACGATGGAAAAGAAGGTCAAACTATTCAGGGAACTCCGTAACCTGCTGAAAAGCGAGGGAAGGATAGTTCACCTGGTCTCATCACCTGAGATATACACACATGAATGGGCATCATTTTCTACCAAGGATTTCCCGGAGAATAAATATGCAAAAAGCGGAGACATAGTAAAAATAATTGTAACAGACTTGGAGGATAAAAGGCCGGTAGAGGATATTATCTGGACGGATGAGTATTATCAAGAGGTCTTTAAGAGGGCTAGATTAGAATTAGTTAAAACCCATAAACCATTAGCCAAAGAGAATGAGCCCTACAAATGGGTCAATGAAACAAGGATTGCACCCTGGGTTATTTATGTATTGAAAATGGCAGAAAAAGCCCCTTACAAATCTAAAACCACTCCTCGACCCTGGATTAAATGAAGTCTGTAGGGGCGACCCGCCGGGTCGCCCCTACAAATCTTATCTCGTTTGTGCAGGAATAGGAATTCCCATACGAAAAGGATGACGCGGTTTTGTGATTCTTAGAGACGCATGCAATACGTCTCTACCCTCTTTCTTGGACAGAACAATGTTCTGTCCCTACAAAAATATTTTCCATCTTTCGTCTCACCTCTTACCTTCAAAAAATATTTCTTGATTTCCCTTGACAAGTCAAGTAACTGATTTTAAATTCACCCAATAATTTAACCTGAGGAGGTGAAAAAGTCGATGAGATCATTACGACCCGTAGGGATGAAAAAAATTTCAATCCTTCTAATCCCCGTATTATTCTTAGTATTTTTAAGCTGTAGTCAGGAGAAAGCAGTTGAGCGAATGATGGCGAATAAAGAGATCGCCACAATGATGATGACCAAGATGATGGAAAATCCGGAGATGAAAACAGAGGTTATGCAGAAGATGATGCAGGATCCTGCGATTATGACCCAGGTGATGGATTCATTTTTAAGCGATACTGCTCTGATTACAACTATGATCGATAAGATGATGGCAAACGATTGGACAAAGGGAATGCTTACCAAGAAAGTGGAAGAAGCCAAGAAAACTAAGAAGAAATAGAATACTAGTTATTCGCAGTGCGACCCCGCCTTTGGCGGTTCGCCTGAACAAGGCTGGCAAAGCAAGGCTGAAGTCTCCACCAGGATCCTGTGGACAAGATCTTGAGGCCATGCCGTACGAATTCTGGTTTAAAAAGATAAGCGCCATTCTATTTTTTTAAAAGTGGCGCTTTTTGTTTTCGAGATTAGAATCTCTATTATATAGTAAAGTTTTTTTATTTTTCTTTCTGTTGATTTATTAATTTATTTATGTTTTCTATTTCTTCTTTATAATAAGTTCGTTGTTTCAATAAATATGATTGGGTTCTGCTTCTGGTGTCATGATTCTGAATTGTATCCAGACAGGAAATTTCCCGTTCGTAATTTATCAGTAAAATTTCATAAAAACCTTTACGAATTTCCAAGTTATCCAAACAACACTCTGTTTGATAAGTGAAAATATGCATAGTCTCCAAGTCGTCATCGGAAAGCTCAGCCTTTTTTCTAAGTTCCTCCAAGAAATTATAACTTTCCTTCACCGCTTCTTGAGTATCGTCTGTTCTAATAGCCTTAAGCGCTTTATACCGGCTGGCGTTAACACCAAATTTCTCAAGCTGAGCAATTAATTGATCATATTTCTGAAAGAATTCTTTTACTACATTTTGGGGTATATGCCGTTCTAAAAGCCAGTCTCCTCCATATAACAATCTTTTTAACACTTCTGTTGAATCGGTCTGAGCATAGCGATCCGCCTCCTCAAACCATTCCTGTACCAAAGGAGATAAACCGATCTCAATATCCGCTTCTGGTTCAAAATCTTTAAAAGTCCAGGATATTTGGTGGTCTTTTATGGTATATCCAGGCGGTCGGATAGAATTAGTGAACCGTGGATCAAGTTTGCCTAAATCGAAAACGATTAAAGCGCTTTTGATCTTACCCTTCCATGAAGCACCGGTTGTCAAAATATAATTTAGCTCAATAGTACCATCAGACCTATACAATCCTCCAAAGTTATAGGTATTTCTAACCGCTCTTACTTGTCCTTTCTTAAATGACATTCTCCAGATATAGGCAAAAGGATATGTAATCCGAGAATTCAGTGAATCTTGAATTCCTGCTTTATGCTCCACCTGAACCTCTTTACCATCTACAAAGCATCTAAAAGATTTAATTGTTCCTTCAGTCAAATCTGCTCCAGGTCCTTCATTGGTTACATCTGGAAAGCCCACCTGAACCTCAGTTGATTCACCCGTATTTTTTAAAATGAAAATGCAATTAGCATCCCATCCAACTTTTCCAGGCTTTACTAAAACTGTTTCAGCCACCATCTCAATTTCTTTGCTCTCAATTGGCCAGACCGTCTCACCCTCACCTGCAAATTCTGTATCATCTGCTGAAACTATAGAAAATGAGAATAAAAAAATAATAACCCCGAAATAAATTAATTTTGATTTCACATCAAACCCCTTGTAAAGTTTTAAACAGTTATAGGAGCACGTTGTCCCGCTAACGGCGGGATGCCCCTGTGAACTTCATTTCAATTCACACACAGTACAGGTCCACCTTTAAATAGATAGTTGATCAAATAGACAATATCCGAGAGGCTAACCTTACCATCGTAATTTGCATCACCGGATTGCGAATGTTCAGGTGCAGGCCCTCCCTTGAAAAGATAGTTGATTAGAAAAACTATATCCCCTAAGGAGAGCTTGTCATCGGAATTTGTATCACCCCGTATGAAATCAAGACCTACTGCTACCCTTACCCTTTTACTCCACAGGCTTTCCTGTGTCTGAGCGTCTTTAGCTTTTACTTTATAGTAGTAGACATCCGAACATTTCCTCTGAACCAGATAACTTTTTTGAGATATAGTATCTGCTAAGATGGAACTCCTCTGAAATTTCGACACAGGATAAATATCATCCACATAAAACCCAGAATAAGTCATTGACGCATCTGTCTTATAATGGAAGCGCAAAAGGATATCCTGGTCTTCGAACTGGCTTAAATCGAAAATCTCTTTAATCCAGCCTGCAGAGCTTCCGGTTATCCCGTTCCCCAGGTTCTGACCATTAGGATTATCATTGGAAGTGATATTTCCAGGAATGGACTGAAATGTTTTTCCATCAAATGATACCTCTACATAGAGATAATCATCCCCCTGTTCAATCTCATAGTTACAAAAGAAGGTCAGAGTATCACCCGGTAGGATCGAGACAAAATCTGATGTCACCACGTAATTATCCAGGTCATCACCGGAGCCTGAGAAAAGTGAGTGAGTGGGGGAATAGCTTTTGATTATGGAAAGCGTAAATCCGCTCAAATCCCAGCCAGCAGTTCCACTCTCACCAGTATAGTTTTCAACAGTAAGATCATTAAGTTCCATCAGAGTATAGCTGACTGCAGGATTAAGAGTATCAGAATGCACCCAATTTAAGGTGAAACTATCAGTAGCCACGCTATCCAGTTCAGCTAAAACCGGTGGATCAGGTAAAAAAATCATATAAGGATTTTCTGCTATAGTAGCTATCAGAAGGTTAGGTTCGAGCATTAGCTCGCTTAAAGGGATTATACTCGAAGGGTCAGGCCAGAAACCATCATACTCATCTCCTACTTCCGGAGTAAGGGCAAAGATTTTGTTCTTCTCAGTTTGTTCCCCATACATCCAGTCATCTGAATCTCCATTTGTAGGGTACAACACTTCCCAGCTGGTTCCAGCCCAGAATCCGGTCAAAGCTCTAACGCTATCCCCTATAGATTTGAAAAGTTGATGATCTAGCGTATAAATCTCATCATAGCCCCATGGGTAGATAAAATAATTTCCGTAAGAATGATAATTTAAGGCTAAGACGAATTCTGAGGAATCAACCAATGCTCTGATAACCTGTGTCTCTGGCTCAGAAAAAGGACCGGTTCCTCTATAGGTCGGAGAACTTGGGTTCGGAGAGGAGCCATAATTATCATACCCCCACATATATCCGAAGTTCCGGTTTAAATCCACTCCGTAAGAACCGCCTGAATTAGGCCTCCTATTCTTCCTCCACGTCCCTCCACCATATGGATTAGTCAGTCGATTAAATTCATAACCATCTGGATTTATAATCGGGACAAACCATAACTCCCGGTTATTCACCAGAAAAGTAGCCAGAGAATCAGAACCATAGTTTACGCATAGATATCGCATAAAGTATAGCAATACTTCAATAGTTATAGGCTCCCGTGCGTGGATCAGGGCACTATAGAACACCTCCGGCTCATCTTCATTTATATCCGGGTTATCAGAGATATTCATACCCCAGATAGGCCTTCCCTCTAAAGAGTATCCGATGGTAATTTTGGGTGTGGTTATCAGTGGATACAGGTTATGAAGCGAATCCAGAGCTAATCCAGTCTCATCATAAGTATGAAACCCACCCACATCTAAAGCCTTTTTCATCCTTTTTTGATAATGCTGAACCAGATCATCAATTATCACTTCAACCTGATAACCCAAAGCTCCTAACTCTTTAACCTCGGCTGAATCTGAAATTATATCTAAATACTCACCATACTTTAAATAAGCCCTATCTAAATCCAGGCTTAAAACCTTTTTCATATCCGCTTTATCTTTAAAGTGTATTCTTGCTTGCATATAACTTTGTGCATAAACCGAAGAGCAAAGGGTTAGAATAAAGATGATAAACACAAAATATCTAAATAATCTTTTCATCTTCTCTCTTCCTGAAGATTATATTTGTTAAAACGATAATTTGAATCCTCCAGATAAATATATTAAACCTCATCTATTATTTTGTCAAGAAAAATGAAAATTAAAAAAGGGTGGAGTTGTAAGGGTAGATATGTAAAGGGCGAGGAGTCCTCGCCCATACCAATCTATAACCTCCTTTTTAAAAGGAATAAGCGAAGAATGGTTTTATTATAAATCATTCGATATTTGTCATTAATCATCAGATCGATCCTCTTTAACCCTCTATCCCTTAACCTCTTGATATTCTTAGATTAAAACCAAACAAAACCTATCTTTATTGGGTTAATTCCTAAAAAAACACTAATTTTAACTTGACAAAATGAAAGTATTATTTAAATTGAATACATAAGTCTTTTTTCCTCTTTTTTGTAATTCAAAAATGGAAACCGAGGTTAACTTTGAGAAATTTCCATCATTTAATTTTCTCAAAAACAGTTACTAAAATTAAAACCCAAAGAAAGGAGGTTAGTATGAAAGAAAGAGGATTAGTTTTTTTAATGCTTCTGTTATTTCTTTTCCTTACTCCCCTTGCCTTCTCCCAGGACACCGGTAACCCTGACACCTGTAGAGTAGAACAAAAGCTCACCGTAAGTCCCAGCCAGCAGGTTACAGTTAAAGTCTATATTTATAATGACCAGAATTTGGGAGCGTTTACCATTCCTTTAACTTTTTACAATCCTGATAACTTAGATCTGCGCTGTGATTCTATTCATTGGGAGTCAAGATTCACTTCTAACCCAGCGCAAAGTTATGCTGGAGATCCAACTTCCCCTAATTATGTGGATACTGCAAATTATAGAATTAATATCTGGGCAGTATGGAGTGGAGCTTTTAACGCTGGTAGTGGTCTAGTATGCACCATCTATTTCACAACCGGATCAACCTGGAAATCAGACATCGGGATAATAATCGATTCTACCTTTGTCCCCCCTATTAATCAACTGGAGTTCACCAATTCCGCCACCGCGCTTGGATTTACTCCCCAGTATGTAGCCGGATGTTTAGGCTCTGCTCTGGAGATTTTAGATCCAGATGGAGGAGAGGTCTGGTATGTGGGGGAGAATAAGGATATACTCTGGAGATCAGTGGGCTTTACTGGAAATGTCAAACTCGAAAATTCAACTAATTCTGGAACCGCCTGGACAACCATCATAGCCAGCACCTCGAATGATGGAACTCATACCTGGACCATCCCGAATACACCAGGTAATGCTAACCGTGTGCGAGTCTCAGATGCCACAGATGGTTCTCCCAAGGATGCAAGTGATGCTAACTTCTCCATACCCGATTTCACTATTGGAGCAACACCACCTTCAAGGACGATCGATGTGGGTGCCTCTACTAACTACACTGTAAACCTGGGTTATCTTTACGGATTTGCACATCCCTGCACCTTATCTGTCTCGGGTCTGCCTGGTGGAACAACAGCCAGTTTCAGTCCAAACCCTGTAAAATCACCAACCACCTCTTCTGTTATGAATGTTAACACCACAGGCTTAACCCCAGCCGGAACCTATACCTTAACCATACAGGGAACAGGAAGCCAAACCCATTCAACTACAGTGAAACTGGTAGTCAATGTCGCCCCGTCTGCTTTTGATCTGATTTCACCTCCTGATGACTCAACTGTCTCCACCTTAACTCCAACACTCAGATGGCATAAGGCAACCGACCCTGATCCACTGGATACTGTCAAATATACTCTTTACTATTCTAAGGAAAGTGACTTCACCCCAATTGACTCTATTTATAATATATTAGATACCTCTGGGACCTTATCATCTCCACCTTTGAGCGATGACACTGTTTATTACTGGAAAGTCAAAGCAGTGGATAAATGGGGAAAAACAACCTTGAGCACTAATACCTGGAATTTCCGGGTCTATGTTCCGCAACAGCCTGCAACCTTTAGCCTGGTCTATCCTCCTAATCTTGATACCATCTATCAGTATTCAGATACCTTGAGATGGCGTTCCACCACTGACCCTGACCCTGGTGATTCTATTCTCTATGACCTGTATTATGACGAACGTTCTAATTTTTCTAGCCCAACGATAATATCAAATCTACCTGATACCTTCTACTATTTCACCGGACTGGATGATAGCACCTATTACTGGAAAGTCCTGGCAAAAGATATCAATACCTCCGGCCGCTGGAGTACCCAGACTAACTGGCGGTTTAATGTCTATGTGCCGCAAGCTCCTAATTCTTTCAGCTTAGCCTCGCCGGATGATAAGGACACAGTAATTTTACATCCCAAATTATACTGGCACAAAGCCACAGATCCTGATCCAGGTGATCAGTTAACTTATACCCTTTACTGGTCACTGGATTCTCTTTCTTACCCAAATTCGTTTACAACCACTGACACCACCTATACCCTGCCCGGACTTCTGAACGATACTATATACTACTGGAAGGTAAAGGTAAAAGATAAATTTAACTTTGAGACCTGGAGCACTGAGCCTTTCTGGAGATTCCGTGCATTGAATGTTGCCCCCTCTTCCTTTACCCTTATATCTCCGAAAAATGATAGCACTGTTTCTGTTCTCACCCCTACCTTGAGATGGCATAAGCCATATGACCCTGACCCACTTGATCCAATTAGCTACATAGTCTATTACTCTCTGAATAGCACTTTTACAGTCTATGATTCTGTATTATCCACCGACACCGCAAAAGTCCTGCCCACACTTTATGATGATTCCACCTATTACTGGAAGGTTAAAGCCAAAGACAGTTATGGAGCGACAAACTGGAGCACTCCATCCTACTGGAGTTTCAAGGTATATTATCCGCAACAGCCCCAGGTTTTCACATTGCTATCACCGCTCAATAATTCCACTTCATCGGACTCAACCGTTAATTTCATCTGGCAAACCACAACTGACCCGGACCCGGGGGATTCAATTCTCTACGACCTCTATTATGATGACAACTCAGGATTTACTCATCCTACAATAATTTCGAACTTGAAAGATACAGTAAGAACTGTAATCTTACGGGATGACAAATCTTACTGGTGGAAAGTTCTGGCAAAAGACATCAACACTTCAGGCATGTGGTCAACTGCTGTCTTTAAAGTAAATATCTATGTACCTCAGCCACCAAAACCCTTCAGTTTAGTTTCTCCTCCAGACGAGGATACTCTTTCCACCCTTGAACCTAATTTAATCTGGAGAAAGGCAAAGGACCCTGACCCGTTAGATGTTGTCAAATACGACCTCTACTATGATACCATTCCGGATTTCAGCACAGCGGTTGTGGTGGCTAACCTCACTGACTCAACCTATACTACTCCCCAACTGGAGATCGGTATCTTCTACTGGTGGAAGGTCAAAGCTAAAGATACCAATACTCAAGGGACCTGGTCTACCCAGACCTTCAGTTTCTATGTGCCCTCCTGTATGCCGGGTGATGCCAACGCTGATGCCAAGGCTAATGTGACGGATGTTATCTATTTGATTAACTATCTTTTCAAAGGCGGCCCTCCTCCACAACCCATCTTAACCTGCGGGGATATACAATGTGACGGTAAGGTTAATGTCTCAGATGTGATCTTTATGATTAATTATCTTTTCAAAGGAGGACCTGCTCCTGGGTGCTGACCTTATCTTTTAATTATTTTTTAAGCCCCGATCTTTTTGAAAGACCGGGGCTTATTTTTGGAGTGCATTGACCGTGTCAAAATGCGGGCATAATGCTCAAAAGGTATTGATTTTTTACCGTAGGCAGAGAAATAAATGACATGTGAAAAAAGAACCTCCGTTGCTTCTATGGCGGTCTTACATTGCGTTGCACCAATTACGTCATCATTGTGGACAATTATTTTTTTCTCCCACGATGACACGATTGTTAAACGACTTTAATAATAATATCTGTAACACTGTTTCACAAAAGAACTTAATTCTTGTTCAATCAATACTTTTTGGATATTATTCCCAATGCGACATCCCACCATAGGTGGGATGCACTCTATAATCAAATATCAAGAGTAGGCACAGAGGCTTGCCGCTACTAATCACTACTAAAATTAAAAAATCGGGAGGGGACAAGCCCCTCCCCTACGTTTTATCCGTCATCCGTCATTGTTTTTCTTATTTCTCCTGTTACACCAAATATTTCTCTTGACTTTTTTCATTTTTAAGTTATAATTTTGTTGATTTAACCTATCCTAAAGAGCAGTAAAGTCGGTTTTGACTTTTTCAAATAGATTATCAAGAGTTCGCTGATCTCATAAAACGAATTCTTCTAAACCATTTTTAAATTAAAAAGTATATTGATAATCCAAAAAAGGAGGAAAAGATGACAAAAAGCGTTTTAATTTTCGTCTTGAGTCTATTTCTATTATCCAGCTTCAATGTTTATGGAGCTAAAAAACCTGTGAATTATGAAAAAATGGCTCAGAAGCTGGAAAGGATAGAAAATGCAAGATATCCGGATGAAAGCATTATGTTCAGGTATCTTTTGACTCCTAAACCCAGGGTATTATTACCCACCACAGTCGATACCGTAGGTTACACCTACTACGATTATCAGGCTAATGATACTCAGCGCCGGCAAATAGCTAATGGTCCTGATGGCATTTTACATTTCACTTGGATGAACCTGGTCGGTTCAGATATGGATTACAATCGCTATATCGACTATAATGCCTGGAATTTTCAGGATTGGCTGGCACCAGGTGGTATGCATGTTACTCCAGATACAGGCAGAGGTGGTTATTCCGGTCTGGATTTACTGCCGGATGACAGGGAAGTATTAGGATACCATCGTAATTACCCCATCGTCCCTGCAGGAGCTTTCTGGGGAACTACTCTTTCTATAGATATCTACCCTGGCTCAGGAAGTTTCAACTCTTTCGATATCCCTGATTCGTGTACTGGTTATGCAGAAAAAGGTTTATGGCCAACTACGGCTTGTTCCAAGATGACCAATGGAGACACTGCCTATATCCATATCACCCATGTTCAACAAGTTACAGGTGACGACAATAGAGATTTGGGATTTGTTCGCTGCTTTGAGAAACCAAGTAATTGGGATACTCTGGTCTGTATGTCTCCCGGCTGGGGTTCTCCACTATTAATCCCTAAAGATACAAAACTTGAGCCCAACCAAATCCCTTATAGATTTGCCATATCCAAGATGGGTGGTACAGTTGTAGCTACCTCCCCGGTATCCCAAAAGGTCGCTGTAGTTTATCTGCAGAGTAGTGCCACTTCTGCATCTGAAAATGAAGTCAAGTATTATGAATCAACCAATAACGGCAATGATTGGATGACAGCCGGTAATATGGGGACGCCGGTTCAGATTACCACCTATGCTGCAGGTGGCTATATAGATAGAGCCTGGCCTGATATTTACGCAGTTTATGACTACAACGACAACTTGCATATTATCTGGACCACCTTAAAGTCAGATAATGGTTATGTTACCTTATGGCACTGGAGCTCAGGTTTAAGTGGGATCCGTGAGATAACCTCCGCCTATAGCCAACCAGAGGTTGAACCAGGTGCCTGGAATCTTCTCATTGCTAAGCCAACCATAGGGGTAGAATATATAGAGGGAGATTCAGCTTATAATTATCTCTATGTTGTTTATACCCGATTCTGGTATGGTGACATATCCGCAGGTGGATATGCTAACGGAGACCTGCGTCTTATAGCCTCTTCTAATGGTGGGTTGATTTGGAAAGGACCCCAGATAAATCTGAACCCTGTCAATCTGACTAATACCAATTCAAACGGATGCACTTCTGGCAATTGTGAAAGTGAACACTGGGCTTCAATCGCCGAGAGGGTGGATAGCTTCCTCTATGTCCAGTATATCTATGATAGAGATGCTGGCGGAATCCCTATGAATGAAGGAACTTTTACTGAAAATCCTGTTCGCTACATCCGGTATCCCCGTCCTCTGATCCCGGCTATACCCAGGATGGGTTACCCGTATATTTTTATGACCTCTGCCTTGAATAACAGTTCTAATACTGATTCCATAGTAATCTCCAATGATGGCTCAGCTACTCTATATGTGCAGTTGAGCGGACCCTCCTGGATAACATCTATTTCCCCTTCAAATTTCAGCATAACAGAGGCAGGACCTCCTCAGATAGTCCATCTGACCTGTAACGGAGCTGGATATCATGATACCATCCTGATTGACAGCTTAAAAATCATCTCCAATAACGACTATGTGGGAGGAGGACCAAATTATGTGGATACCGTCTGGGTAAAAGCTCATTTTGTAGTGAGTAACAGCTTCACCCAGACCAAACACGAGATCATAAACACTGGAGCTGGAGGGATTGTTATTAACGTGTCAAATGTGGGCACAATAGATCCTGAATTGGATAGTTCCCAGCTCAACTATAATGGACATAATTATCTTTGGAACTGGTCGCCGGTTATACTCACCAATATTCCGGGATATGGATGGAGAGGGGCAAGCTGCTGGACTCAAAAAGACTTTTTACCTTTATCCCCCCTTCAGATAACTGAGAATGGATGTTCCAGTGATACTGTGATTGCAGTTACCTCTACCTATGCACCGGTCAGTACTATACTATCTCCTCCTTATCACTGGTTCTGGTGGTGGTATGCGATTGAGGAAAACAGTCTATTCTTTACTCATCCAGATTCGCTGAAGAAAGTGATTGTAAAATACCTCACCCTGCACAAGAATCAGCCTCCTCCCTGGTGGTGCAATATCCCCTCACCGCCGCCTACTTTACCTACAGCTTATTTCGGCTTTTCAGCCGATTTCGATGTCCCGCAAGATAATTTTGGATATGCCGCTAACGTAGGTGGTTTTAATCCTGACTCGAATCTGATCTGGATCAAAGGAACTGGCATATATGACAACTACTATGCAGGTATCCTCTTCTTTTATACAGCCAAAGATGGAGATACTACTTGGACTCCATATTCTGCCCATGTTCTATCCGGTTACACCCAGGTCTCTCCTTTCGGTGATTATAATGGCGATTCTCTATATAAATATATGTCTCTTACCCCTGGTTGGTCAGTTGAACCGACTTCTCCTCAGGATATAATAATATTGATCTCAGCTCTTCAACTTAATAATCCTGATACTTCTATTGCAGTCACTGTGAAATATGCCCTGATAGTAACTGACCAGGGATTAGCAGATTTGTACTCCATTGCCAATCAACTCAAACAAAAAAGATGTGGAGATACCAGATATGATACCCTCCGGGTTGAAGCTTTTTCGCCAGTTGATATAATAGTAATTGACCCCATTGGCAGGTCAATCGGAATAGATTTCAACACCATACCAGATGCCACCTATGATTCAACCAATGATCAGGATAAAGTTACTATACCTGATCCTTTAATAGGACAATATTCAGTTAAAGTTAAAAGCGAACCCGGCGCAGATACCGGTCATTATTCTTTAACCATAAAATTAGATGGAAATGAGGATAAACCCTTAGCACAAAATCTCCCCATTCCACCACCAGACCAAGTCGATACATACAATTATCCAGTTATCGAATATCTGCGCGGAGATGCGAATACAGATAAGAAAACCTCGGTATCGGATGTGGTCTTTTTAATCAATTACCTTTTCAAAGGAGGAACCCCACCTGATCCTGTGCTTTTAGGTGATGTCAATTGCGACGACAAGGTGAACGTTACTGATGTAATCTATCTAATTAACTATTTGTTCAAAGGAGGACCAGCACCCTGTAGCTAATAAGGCAAAAGTCTAAAGGCTACAGTCTAAAGTAGAAAAACAAAAAGTAAAGATCAAATGAGGTCGCAGGGGCAGGCACCTGTTGAGCAGAGCGAAATCCGGTTTTATCAGGATGCCTACCCTTGAAGGTTGTAATTTGGGGGAGAGTGGAAAATGTAGTCGATAAAAGCTTTACGATGGCCATGTTAGGCTTTGCTCCCCGCAGGGCGGAGGTTTTCAGACTTCCACAGAATCGTAGGGGCTCAAAATTTTGAACCCTTACAATTTTTTCTAAGATTTAGACTTGACAAAACCCAAAATAAAGCTATTTTTTAGATGGATTGAGAAAGAATTACTCTGTTTCTAAGGGAATTAGCCGAGGGGGAAATGCTCATCGAGAAATCTTTCAAAAGAGGTGTGATATGAAGAAAAAGCTATTTCTTTTTATCCTTTTCTTTCTCTTGGCAGTGCCAGTTTCGGAGATGCTGAACCAAGTCTCAGGCGGAGAAGCATTTGCCCAGTATGTTGATACCGCTTGGGTGAGAAGATATAATGGACCGGGAAACGATTATGATATGGCTTTCGCTATAGCAGTAGATGATTCCGGAAATGTGTATGTAACCGGCAATAGTACGGGCAGTGGAACATATCGTGATTATGCTACAATAAAATATTATCCTAATGGGGATACTGCTTGGGTAAGAAGATATAACGGACCAGGAAACGATTATGATATGGCTTCCGCCATAGCAGTAGATGATTCCGGAAATGTGTATGTAACCGGCAATAGTACGGGCAGTG
>CAZMZF010000027.1:0-13534 GCA_964570765.1 uncultured Ignavibacteria bacterium | reverse complement strand
CTAATGGGGATACTGCTTGGGTAAGAAGATATAACGGACCAGGAAACGATTATGACAATGCCCTTTCGATAGCAGTAGATAGATCCGGTAATATTTATGTCACAGGAATCAGTGCTCAGTCAAGCTCTTATCCTAATAACTGGGATTATGCTACTATTAAATATTATCCAAATGGCGATACAGCATGGGTAAAGAGATATAACGGGCAGAGAAATGAAAATGACGGCGGTTGGGTTTTAGTAATAGATGATTCAGGAAATATATATGTTACTGGGTATGCTAAGAATATTAATGCGTATAATGATTACGCAACCATAAAATATTATCCAAATGGAGATACAGCTTGGGTGAGGACCTATAGTACTTCAGGGGGCTATCACGATAATCCTTATGCCGTAGCGGTGGATGGTTCTGGCAATTCTTATGTTACTGGAACGAGCCGCGGTATTGCTACAAATGGTGATTATACAACCATAAAATATAATCCCACTGGGGATAGCCTATGGGTGAAAAGCTACAATGGAGCAGGAGATACTGCAGATGTAGCCTTAGCCATAGCAGTAGATGATTCAGGGTATGTATATGTAACGGGGTGGAGTTTTGGTAACAATTCAGGCAAAGATTACACTACTATAAAATATTATAATAATGGAGATACTGTATGGGTAAGAAGATATGATGATTCTGGTAATTCCGACGACGAAGCCCGAGCAATCGCTATAGACGGTTCTTTCAATGTCTATGTGAGCGGGTATAGTTATAGTGGGACATCACGAGATTATACTACCATAAAGTATTATCCAGACGGAGAAACTGCTTGGGCGAGAAGATATGATGGACCGGCAAACAGTAATGATGAAGCCAGTGCTATGGTAGTGGATGATTCTAACTACATTTATGTAACAGGTGGAGGTATTGGTAATGGAACATTCAATGACTACGTTACTATTAAATATGTACAATTTAGAGCTACTGATGACACGTTGCGTTATTTCGCTTACTCGCCGGTGGATTTAATTGTAACCGACCCTATTGGACGATGGATTAATAAAGATTCGAGCCTGATACCCAATGCCACGTATGATACACTCACAGATAAAAACACTGATGGGGATCTGGATGATATAGTTACTATACCAAATCCTATTATAGGCGACTATATTGTTGAAGTCAAAAGAGAGCCTGATGCAGATACAGGGCACTATTCTTTAACCATAAAATTAGATAATAATGAGGATAAACCCTTAGCACAAAATCTCCCAATTCCACCACCAGATCAGGTTGATACATACACTTATCCAGTCATCGAATATCTGCGCGGAGATGCGAATACAGATAAGAAAACAACTGTCTCGGATGTGATTTACTTGATCAACTATTTATTTAAGGGAGGACCTGCACCTAACCCTGTTTACTTAGGTGACGTCAACTGCGATGATAAGGTAACTGTTTCTGATGTGATATATTTAATCAACTTCCTCTTCAAAGGTGGAGACCCACCTTGTAGCTGATAAAAGTTCAAAGGAAAAAGAATAAAATCGTAGGGGTAGGCACCTGTTGAGCAGAGCGAAATCCGGTTTTACCAGGATGCCTGCCCTTATATTTTTTTGCGACCCTGAAAGGGTCGCATTACTATTTTTTTAAAGAATAGATGGGCTTGATAAATCAAGCAACTACAAAAGTGGAAGGTAGGGGTTCGATTTATCGAACCCAATTTTGTTTTGGTCGATGGTTTTACTGAAATGTTATTATCAATATTTCTTTTTCAGAAGTTTTTGAAATCTGAGGTTATCCTTAAGCTTCTCAAAATCAGGCTCTAAGACTGCAATATCAATATATGAGGGATCCTTCATACACGCCTGCTCCAGGCTCTTCAAAGCTAAATCATCCTTTTTCAGAATAGCATAAATCCACGCCAGATTATACACCTGCTCAGGACTCAGTTCAGCTTTTAGTGCCAGATTTCCATTTTCTATAGCATCCTTTTCATTGCCTAAGAATGCATAAGAGAGACCCAGTTGTGAAAGTGCCCAGGCATTTTGAGGCTCTTTCTCCAGAACCTTTTTGCAAGCGTAAACAGAGGAATCATAAAAAACCTTTGCTTCTCTTTTATCCCCCTTATACTGGTAAGCGGACCCGATATTGACCAAAACCATAAATTCAGACATTCCCTGCTTGATCGACTTCTCAAGGACCTCGATGGCTTTATCATACTCCTTTTTTGAATAATAGACTAAACCACCGATATAGTATGATATGGCTGGCTCATCCGGATAGTACTTCAATGATTTATTGTAAACGTCCAAAGCTTGAGCGAACATCCTTTTATAACGGTAAGCATCAGCTAAAAAAGTAAGAAGATAGATATCATCCGGAGCTATTTCCAGCCCCTTTTTAATATATTTTATACCCTCATCATATCTCCGCAGAGAGGTATACGCTGAACCTAATCCCCGATAACTTCTTGAATCTGTTGGTCTGATTTCCAGAGCTTTTTCAAAATGGTCAATCGCCTTCTGATAATCATAAAGTCTTTGCAGGTAAACATAGCCCAATCTTCTATAGGCATCATTACTATTGGGTCTCAGTTCGATCACCTTATTGAACTCCTCAATTGCCATCTTACTTTTTTGCTCAAAATCATAGACCCTACCTAAAGTGAGATGTGCCTCCGCCAACTCAGGATCTAAAGCCAGAGCTTTCTTTGCCATCTTCTCCGCTTTATCCCTCCAATCCAGGGTCCTCTGATAATTATACTTGGTCGCATAAACTTCTCCTATGCCGGAATAAGCCAGGGCATAATTAGAATCTATCTCTAAAGCTTTATTAAACATCTCCAGGGCTAAATCTAAATCTTTTTGACTCCCTTTCCAGAAATAATCCATCCCCTTCAAATAATGATCATAAGCCTGGATACTTCCAGTTGGCTTTTTCTCTATCCTGTTTTTCTCTATCGGAGACAATTTCACTTTTAAAGCAGAAACTATCCCCTCAGACACCCTATCCTGAACTTCAAAAACACTATTTAACTCTTCGGTAAATTTATCAGCCCAGAGATGAAAACCATCTTTAGTTTTTATTAGCTGAGCGGTGATCCTCAACATATGATCAGCTTTCTGGATAGAACCCTCTATGATGTAGTCCACGCAAAGCTTTTTACCTAAATCTTTTACATTAATTGCCTTCCCTTTGTAAGGGGCTACATCCGACCTGGATAAAACTCTTAGACCCTCTAACTTAGAAAGATCGGTAATTATTGCCTCGGTCATTCCAGCCGCAAAATAGTCGTCCATCTTATCACCTATATTCTCCAGATAAAGCACTGCTAAAGAAGGTGTAGTAGAAACTCGAACAGTACCTCTGAAAGTCCAGAACAACAATAGAATAATAAAAACCAGAGCAACTATTCCAGCACCAATCCCCAGAAAAGCCCAATTTCTCCGCTTTGGTGGAACTACCCCTTTAACTTCCTCTCCCTTAATCAACCTCTCGAAATCAACCAGAAGTTCACTTAAACTCTGATAGCGCAGATTTACATCTTTTTCCAGAGTTTTATCAACGATTTTCTGCAATCCTTCTGGAACATCTGATTGATATTTTGTAAGTGGTTCAGGTGTCTCATTTATAATAGAATAGATCACTGTTGCTTCATACTCACCTCTGAAAGGCAATTGACCGGTGATCATCTCATATAAAACTACTCCAAAAGAAAAAATATCTGAACGCTGGTCAACTTCCAGCCCCTGAACCTGCTCTGGCGACATATATTGCATCGTTCCTAAGGTTGTTCCTGCTTTGGTCAGTCCAGAAACACCTCGGAGCTTCGCCAACCCAAAATCCATTATCTTAACTAAACCCTCATCCGTAACCTTTATATTATCAGACTTTATGTCTCGATGAATTATCTCTTTCTTATGAGCCGCACTCAATCCCTCTGCTGTCTGAGTGGCAATTTCTAAAACTTCTCTCAGAGACAATGTTTTTTCTTTCAATAACTCTTTGAGAGATTTACCTCCAACACATTCCATTACAATAAAACATTCATCCTCAACTTCATTTATCTCGTGAATTGTGGTAATATTGGGATGGTTTAAAGCTGATGCGGCTTTGGCTTCAAGCACAAATCTTTCTTTGGCTTCTGCATTACACAGAAGATGTTTTGGCAGAAATTTCAAAGCAACTATCCTATCTAATTTGGTATCCTGGGCTTTGTAGACCACACCCATTCCACCTTCACCGAGTTTTTCTAAGATTTTATAATGAGAGATATTCTTTCCAATCATTTTTTATTCCTGTCTACTGTTTGCTTTTTAGTCTTCTCAATCTCTCCTTTGCATCCTCAACTTCCTTTATCCCCGGGTCAGCGTTCTTCCAGATGTCCAAAAATTCCTCATATTTCTCAATCGCCTTTTTGTTCCAGCCCGATTTCTCGTAGGCTAGACCTAAAAGATAATATGCTTTCACCTCCCAGATTGGAGAAGTTGCCCTGTCCTCATCATATCTTGAAAGTGCCTTCTCCAACATAGCTACCGCCTCACCCACTCTGCCTGATTCCAAGTAGACTTTAGCAAGCAGACAGTGCTTCGAAAAAGTGGGCTCCGACTGGGTAGCTTTTTCGAAATTAGTCAGTGAAGCTGCCAAGTTACCTTTTGCCCTTTCAATCCACCCAGCCGCATACCAGTAGACACTCATCAGACTTTGGTCCTTTTCTTCAATATCCTTCTTCAGAGCCTTTGCCACCTCTTCAGCTTTTTTAAAATCATTATTCAGAAGCAAAAGGCGAACATAGAAACTCTGGCTACGGAGGACCCCAACAGGATCAACTCTTTTCATAATTTCCATTCCTTTTTCAAATTCCTTGAAAGCCAAATCCAGGTTTTTCTTCTCCTCATAAATGAGGGCCTTTGCGATATATTTATTTGCATTCCAGCTGCCTTCAGCTTGCTCCATTCTATCTGCGGCAATGCCGTCGTCCAAAACCTTTAGGGTTTGCTCGAACTTCCCTTGGTGTAATGGGATCAACGCCAAACCAGTTCTTATCCCTGACCTAATTTCTTTTTCTGGTCGCTTGTAAAGTTCTCTAAAACAGCTTTCAGCCTTAGCATACTCTCTTTTAAAAAGATACATCATCGCCAATTCGGACAGCGAGGTATAGAAATCGGGTTTTATATCCAAAGCTTTTCTGTATGAATCAATGGCCTGGTCTAACTTGCCATTCAAGGCGTAAAGTTCAGCTCTTGAATCATAGGGATTGGGCTCATCCGGTGCCAAAGATATATATTTATTTATAGCCCAGATAGATTTCTCAAAATTGCCTATATCGTTGTAGGCATAAGCAAGCATATTATATGCATCCTTATAGAGAGAATCTACCTTAATGGCTTCGTTAAAGTAGCGAATACCTTCTTCATGTTGTCCAACAACGTGATAATACTGTCCTAACAAATAGAAAGCCTCTTTCTCATCAGGATAACGTTCTACTATCTTCTGTAGTTCTTTAACATACTGAGTTAAATTCTCGGAAATACCTGCCTCCCTGGCTTTTATATAATACCTTTCCTTTTGGCTAACCTTTTCTGAGTATTTCATTGCTTTAGCTATTAGTAGCTCCCCTTCTGGTGCAAGTGTGCTCAACTGATAATATGCCATGGCAAAGGTGGAGTCAAACTCCAGAGCTTTTTTGAAGCTTTTCTCTGCCTCTGTGAAATAATACTTGTATCCATAATCAAGACCCTCTAAATAATAACGGTATGCCTCTTGTGAATTGGTAGTAACATCTGCCACCGGTCTGTCCAGCTCCTTTTTCGACTGTTCTGGTAGGGATAAAGCCGTTGCTATTTGTGGGCTTAACTTGTCAACCACTGCGAACAGGTCTTCCCCTGTTGCACCACTGACCCGCTGTGTGGCTTTAATCTTGCCTGTCGTGGCTTCAGATATCTCAGAGATCAAGACTATATTCGGTTTGGTCTGTAGCACCTTTCCGGTCAAAATCCATTTTACTCCTGCTTTCTTAGCAACTTCCGAGGCAATGGTCTTATCTATAACCTTCAAATCCTCTTTGCCTAAAAGCTTTAAAATATCATATAATCTTTGACTGCTCACCACCTGCATATATTGAGGAGATTCAGAGAGACCTGTAATCAACAATGCTGTAATCATCTGAGCAATTCTGTCTTTATCCCCAGGGTCAGCCATATTTTCAAAATACATTATGGCTAAAGAGTTATCTTTAGCTACCGCCCCCTTTTCCGGACCAATCTCAAATTTGAAAGGTTTAAGGATTAAAAAAAGCAGAACCAAGACAAAAATGATTGAAGCTGGAATAATAAACGGAAGAAGTCTCCTCTTACGCTTGGGTGCTAAAGCCTCTGCAGGAATATGAGCGGTCTTGCCATATTCCAAACTCTTCTTCTCTCTTCTCAAATCTGCCAACAAATCATCTATATGCTGATACCTTTCTTCTCTGTCTTTTGCCAGTGCCTTATCTACAATTCTCTGCATTCCTTCTGGAACTTTGGCTTTATATCTTGCTAAAGGCTCAGGAGTCTCATTTAAGATAGAGTATATTATTGCAGGTTCATGTTCTCCCTTGAAAGGCAGCTGTCCAGAAATCATCTCATATAAAACCACCCCAAAGGAGAAAATATCTGAGCGCTGGTCAAGCTCTACCCCTTGTGCTTGCTCAGGAGACATATATTGCAGAGTTCCCAAGGTTGAGCCAGTCTTTGTAACTTTTGAAGCACCTTTAAGCTTCGCCAGACCAAAATCCATTATCTTAGCCTGACCCCGGGTAGTAACCATTATGTTATCAGATTTTATATCCCGATGAACTATCCCTTTCTCATGTGCTACTACCAGACCTTCACATACTTGGATGGCTATATCAATAACTTCTTTTAATGATAGAGTTTTCTCTTCAATCAGTTTTTTAATAGATTTCCCCTCGATATATTCCATAGCAATAAAACATTCACCTTCTGCTTCATCTATTTCGTGAATTGTAGTGATGTTGGGATGATTTAAAGCCGATGCTGCTTTGGCTTCATGCACAAATCGGGTCTTAGCTTCTTCATCACATAGAAGATGCTTAGGCAGAAACTTCAAAGCCACGATTCTATCCAGCTTGGTGTCCTGGGCTTTATAGACCACGCCCATACCCCCCTCCCCTAACTTATCCAGAATTCTGTAATGTGAGATCGTCCGTCCAATCATAGATCACACCTCCCGCTTTCGCTTCAGCGGGATCCGCAAAACTGCAACCACTCGCTGAAAAAACGCTCGTGGGCAGTTTTGGGACATCCCACCTTCACCGAGTTTTTCTAAGATTTTATAATGAGATATGGTTTTACCCAGCATTCCTTCTCCCGAATAGAGCTTTGAATGTACTTTTAATAAAACGAGAAATCCCCTAATTGTCAACTGAGAAAATAAAAAGTATAGGTATTCAATTGAATACTTCTGTAAAAAATACAAGGGACAGAATCCACCTCTGGCGGATTCTGTCCCTACAGACTGCAGACGATTGTCCCGCCTTGAGGGCAAGGCGGGTCTACTCTGTACACAACAGGGCAGAACAATGTTCGGCCCCTACATTGAATTCGTCAGCCATCATTTTTTTTATCTGTCATCAATTTACATTTAAAATCTTTCTCAAAAATTTCCCCGTGTAAGAGTTCCCATTTTGCGCTACTTTTTCAGGTGTGCCAAAGGCGATAACCTCTCCTCCCTCATCTCCACCTTCAGGGCCCAAATCTATGACATAATCTGCAGCTTTAATCACATCTAAGTTATGCTCGATAACCACAACGGTATTGCCCATTTCAACCAGCCGATCTAGAACTTTTAAAAGCATCTTTATATCTTCAAAATGCAAACCAGTAGTAGGCTCATCCAAGATATAAAAAGTCCTGCCCGTGCTAACCTTGGAAAGCTCAGTTGAAAGTTTAACCCTCTGGGCTTCCCCTCCGGATAAAGTAGTAGCAGACTGACCTAAGTGGATATATCCCAACCCTACCTCTTTTAGGGTTATAAGTTTTCTGCGGATATTTGGTATATTCTCAAAAAAGTAATATGCTTCATCCACAGTCATATCCAAAACTTCAGCGATATTCTTCCCCTTATATTTTATCTCCAGGGTTTCTCGATTATACCTTTTCCCTTTGCAGACCTCACAGGGAACATAAACATCCGGCAGAAAATGCATTTCGATCTTAATTATCCCATCTCCTTCACAAGCTTCACACCTCCCCCCCTTGACATTGAAGCTGAACCTTCCAGCTTTATATCCTCTGACCTTAGCTTCTGGAATCTGAGAGAAAAGATCACGAATAAAGGTGAAAACCCCGGTATAGGTAGCAGGATTAGAACGAGGGGTTCTTCCGATTGGAGACTGGTCGATATTAATAACTTTGTCGATCTTATCCAGTCCAGTTATCTTCTCATATTTCAGGGGGAGGATATTAGAACCATAAAAATAGTGTGCCAGAATGCGGTATAGGGTCTCATTAATCAGTGTCGATTTCCCAGAACCGGATACACCGGTTATACAGGTGAAAATTCCCAGGGGGATATCCACTCTGATCTTTTTCAGATTATTACCTGAAGCTCCTACAATGGATAGATAGTCATCATTCTCTGCTCTTCTTTTTTCTGGAACGGGAATAGAGAGCTTTCCTGAAAGATACATTCCGGTTAAAGAATGGCTATTTCTCTTGATACTCAGAGGAGAACCACAGGCAACCACTTCCCCTCCCTTTTTACCTGCACCAGGACCTAAATCTATCACATAATCAGCAGTCTCAATTGTTTCCCGGTCATGCTCAACCACCAGGACTGTATTACCTAAATCCCTTAATCCTAAGAGGGTATTAAGTAACCTTTTGTTATCTCTCTGATGTAAGCCGATAGAAGGCTCATCTAAGATATATAATACCCCGACTAACCTTGAGCCTATCTGAGTAGCTAACCTTATCCTTTGAGCCTCACCCCCGGACAGGGAGCTGGCTGACCGGTCTAAGGTTAAATAATCCAGACCCACATCAATAAGAAACCCTAACCTCTCATTTATCTCTTTTAAGATCTGTTTAGCAATCTGCTGACCTTTCTTAGAAAGTGAAAGATTATGGAAAAATTCTTTAGTCTGCTTGATGGAAAAAGCGGTCAGCTCACTTATGGAAAGTTTTCCAACTTTGACCGCTAAGCTTTCCTTTTTTAATCTGGCGCCTCCACATTCCAAGCAGGGTTTTATGCGCATAAACTTCTGAATCCATTCCCTTACTCCTTCAGATTCAGTTTGAACATACCTTCTCTCTAAATTCGGTATCACCCCCTCGAAGGTTCCGAAATATTCGCCTTTCCCTTTACCGTTTTCAAATTCCCACTCAAATTTCAACTCCTCTTTTGTGCCATATAAAATCGCTTTCTGCGCTTCCTTGCTCAATTTCTCAAATGGGGTATAAAGGTTGAATTTAAAATGGCTGGAAAGACCTCTTAGCTTGTGCATATAATAACTGCCAAAAGGAACACCCCAGGGAAGTATTGCCCCCTGGGCAATAGAGAGCATTGGATTTGGAACTACAAGGTCAGGGTCAACTTCCATCTTTGTTCCCAGGCCTGAACAGGCAGGGCAGGCTCCAAAAGGTGAGTTGAAAGAGAACATCCGGGGAGTCAGTTCTTCATAGCTGATATTACAATTTGGACAGGCATATTTTTCAGAAAAGGTCAATACTTCCTTACCGTTCACTTCAATAAGAACTATGCCAGAGCCTAATTTCAAAGCTGTTTCTATAGAATCTGCCAGTCTTTTCCTAACTTTATTATTCACCAATAATCTATCAACCAGAACCTCTATATTATGTTTTTTATTTTTATCTAATTCAAACTTGTCCTCCACCTCATACACCTTTCCATCCACCCTTACCCGGATAAACCCTTCCTTTTTCACCTCCTCGAAAAGGTCTTTGTATTCACCCTTTCTTCCCCTGACCAGTGGGGCTAAAACCCAGATTTTGTTATTTTGAGGTAAAGAAAGAATCGCATCCACTATCTGCTCTGCAGTCTGCTGGGATATTTCTCTTCCACATTTGTAACAAAAGGGAACACCCACTCTAGCATAAAGTAGTCTTAGATAATCATAGATCTCGGTTATAGTGCCAACTGTGGAGCGAGGATTTTTCGAGGCACTCCTCTGTTCAATCGAGATAGCCGGTGAAAGTCCTTCAATAAAATCCACATCCGGCTTTTCCATCATCCCTAAGAACTGCCGGGCATAAGCCGAAAGGGACTCCACATATCTCCTCTGTCCTTCGGCATAAATAGTATCAAAGGCTAAGGAAGATTTACCCGAGCCGGAGATCCCAGTGATAACCACCAGTTTATTCCTGGGGATCTCCAAATCGATATTCTTTAAATTATGCTCCCTGGCACCTTTAATCTTTATTATATCCTGTGACATTTTCATCCCTAAGGGTCCTATCCGCCTGTAACAGATTACCGACTCTAATTACGAATTTCTAAATTAAAATATATACAGACCAAAACCTTTTGGCAAGAACTCTGAATTTAAATTGTGATTGTGAGACTAATTTTATATGGGTAGTAATGTAGTAACAGAACTTTTTCTATTACTGCTATCTTAAGTTTTACCTAATAAGGGCATTCTCAATACCGTTATCTTTTTATCAGAATAATAACATCCTTCAAAGAGTGAGAAGATTTTATGGTTTTATACTTATATCCTTTTCAATTATAATTAATTACGAAATCTCTTTAAATTTATGATTTTTTATTTTGTTAATAATTCCCGAAAAAAATAGTGTCATCGCAATATAATAATGTCAGTAGTTTGCAAATAGAAAATGTCAGGTCCTCTGGATCCAAATTAGGATTATAATCGCCTCCTAAGAAGGAGGTGATGAGAGTGTTGAGCCTGACAATGGAAGAGGCACATAGGTATAAAGTAATTTCAGAGGTTAATGAGGCGGCTGAGATTTTAGGATTAAGCTAGCGACAGGTATATCGGATAAGGGCAGGTATTCGGGAGGAAGGATCTAAAGGAGTCATTCACGGTAGTAAGGGGAGGAAGTCTCCTCATTGGCTTATCCGACTTTGGATCCATCGGACCGGGAAGATAAGGTATAGAATAGACCCTCCGCCAGAGGCGGACCAAATATAGAGGTTTTAATCTTACCCCTATGACTGAGTTTTTAAATACTGAGGAGAGATAAGGATTTCGAGGGAGTCTGTGAGGCAGATTTTATTAGAGCGGGGTTCCTATATCAAGAAGAGAAGGTATCCCAGGCACAGGCAGTGGAGAGAGCCTTCTTCCCGGGAGGGTCAGATGGTGCAGTTTGACACCTCGGATCATGACTGGCTTGAGGGAATCCGCCAGAAAGTGTAGTTTTTCAGTATTTCGGTAACGTTTTTTTTCTAGTATAATAAACTAGAAAGGAGACCGTTACAGATGATAAAATCTATTAAATTAGGATTAACCTCTCCGCCTGAGGCGGATTAGTAGTTCAAGAGTATGAGCTGGTTAAGCAGAAGAGATCGAAGAACTTCAAGACGGTAGATCAGATCTGCCAGGCATATAAAGTTCATCGCAAAGGGCATAATGCTCAAAATGTGTTGTTTTTTTACCTTGGGCATAGACATAAATACCACATGAAATATAAACAACGATGCCGTTTTACCAGTCCTCGGTGCTGCCAATATTTTTGTTTTAGACGTGCAAAGTATCCTTCAAGTCCATTCGTTGATTTAGGGATGTCTAGATCATAGAGATAATGGAACATGTCAGGTAAAGCAGCAAGTAACATACTCCGTGCTCGTTTTAAATCACTAAAGACCCATCCAGCTTCAGGCAAAGATGCGACACGATGACCATACAGCTGTTCCCATTCATTTACCCGTGTAAGAAAACGATCACGTTCAGTATCGTTGTGGATTGACATCATCTGGAGAAATAATTTCCGCAAGTGTTTGGCATCTGTCCTCTTTGGATTACGTCTACACCACATTAGTCCCTGACGTTGGATATGAACTAAACAGCGTTGGATGATGATCTCTGGCCAGAGCAAGCGTAATATCTTGATCAGATGTGGATTTCCATCCACTATGGCGCTTTTGGGATATAGCCCTCGCTGGGCTAACGAAATACAAAATGGCAAAAGATCAGAAGGTCCCTCGGAGATATCAGGTGTACCATACAACACCGAGAAACTTTCTGCATCCATTACCGCAAAGATCCCTCGGCGCTTTTCCAGGGAAGTCCCATCGAAAATGAGATAACGATGCCCCGAAAGATCTTTACTCTCAGATGGAGGATTAAGTAACCAATATTTAATCATACGCCTGATGGTTGAGACACTATATCCGCTTTGATTCGATAGTTGTCTGATGTTATAACCCTCAACAACCCATCGAACAAACCAGATGCGTCGCCTGTAATATTTGTTTAATACATTTCTCCAGATAAACGTACGACCACAAATACAACACAGCCATCTTTGTTTTCCTTGATAACTCTTCCCGTTTTGTCGAACCCTCGACGATCGGCAATGTGGACACCACTTTTTGTCTCATGTTATTATCCAATTGTTGAGCAAGTTCAATAATTACATTCGTAAAATAATACCATTAAACAATTTAACTACCATTTTAGCAACATTTTTTGAACATTATTCCCATTCTGAGCGGAGCGAAAAATCTAAGGCTAAAAGAAAGGAGATTCTTCGCCCATTATGCCCAGAGTGACAGAATGAAACAGGAGTATCCGCCTTTGACGGACTGTGCTTTTACAATTCCAGTATAATTCTTTACTATTTTAACAAGAAAACTCAAGGTTTCCTTCAATTTGCCGATAAAAACAATAAAAGTTCTCAGATTTTGCTTGACAAAATCGATTTTTAAACGTATAATAACTATGTAAGAATTTAGAAAGAAAGAGTTAGTTGATTTTGGAATGCCTTAGAAGATTTTAATTGACCACGAGAGTTTTTAGTTTGGTGATATCTTTCGTGGTTTTTTTGTTTTAACGTTAGGCTAGATGAAAGGTGGTGAATAAGATTTTGGCAGAAGGGAAAGTGAAGTGGTTCAACGAGGCTAAGGGATTTGGATTTATAGAGCTCAAGGAAGGGGGGAAGGACGTCTTTGTTCATTATTCAGCGATAAAGTCAGAGGGATATAAGTCCCTGAAACAGGGAGACGAGGTTAGCTTCGATATCACCGAGGGTCCTAAAGGACCGCAGGCAATTAATGTAGTTAAATTAGAATAGTCGATAAAAGCTTTTCGATCCTATGGGCTACGCCCGCCTGACGGCGGAGGCTTAGCTCCCCATAGGGAAGATTTAACCGCATTATCAACCCCGCCTTTTTATTGGCGGGGTTTTTTATGACCGTAGAGACGCATAGAATGCGTCTCTATTTTTTTCCCTTCTCCATACAGGAGAGATACCGTCTTGCATGTCAAGTCCTTTTATACGATCTCTTGAATAAATGGGTTAAAAGGTGATTGTTTAATTAAAATAGCCCTAAC
>CAZMZF010000026.1:0-31527 GCA_964570765.1 uncultured Ignavibacteria bacterium | reverse complement strand
ATCGAACAGTTGTTAGGTATGGGCGATAAAGATTCTACGCCCCGTAGGGAGGAGATGAAAAAATGAAAAGATACTTAATTTTTATTGCTTTAATTTTAGCTACCTGCTACTGGCTTAATAGCTCAATCGCAAATAATTATGGTCAATTTGGCGTAGGCACGTCTTCAACCGATTCGGCCTTTCTTTTCACTCTTACTTTCGATACTTTAGGGCAATCGGCCAATGCTGATTCAGTATATTTTATCACTCTATGGAGAGGAACTTTAAGGGTCGATTCGGTTAGAGTTACATCACCTACACGCACTGGTTATTTTACTACCGCTCGAAGAGCGGTAGATTCCACAACTGCACCCGCCGGTAGAAAACTGGGTGAGTATGTGGTCTATATTAAATGGTGGATCAATGGTGGGAAAGTTTTCAATAGGGCTGATTGCTATACTGTTATTGATACGGTTCATACGCCCAGATATGGTTATAATATAAATTTTTCATATCCTGACAGCATTTTAAAATTGAGGGGATTGGCAATTAGAGGCACTACTGGTTCGGATACTGCCCTCATTGCCGCTGGTATTGGTTATGGTATAGGTTTATTTATTTCTGGTGGCTCTACCGGGGCAGATGGTATTTATGCCCTGGGTGGTGGGACCGGTGCAGGACTTCACGCTAAAGGTGGCTCAGGTGATGGAGCAGAAGGTATTTTTGCAGAGGGAACGGGATCCGGACCTGGAACATATTCTCTTGGTGGAAGCTCCGCACCCGGGTTGCAGGTAATTGGTCAGGGTTTAGGGGCGGGAATAAGAGCTGATGGCGGATCTAGTGGCAATGGAATTACAGCAACAGGTTTTGCTACGGGTTCGGGTATTAGAGCTGTTAAGGGTGGAACTGGCTATGATATTTATGGAGATAGACAGGGGAGTCTATCAGGCTCTGTGGGATCAGTTACTGGAAATGTTGGTGGAAATGTTGTAGGCTCGGTAGCTTCAGTTACGGGTGCAGTCGGTTCAGTAACGGGTGCTGTGAATGTTGGTTCAGCCAATGCCAACGCTTTCGAGCAGGGTGATTTTACCCAGGGATACTGGCATAATATAGCAATATATTCTGATTCAGGAAATGTTGGCGGTGCGGCAACTGACTGGACTACTGCGGAACGGTCTCAGATGAGACGTGTTTTAGGTATTACCGGAGATACAATCACTCAAGCATCTTATGGTTTTCTCGATGCCCAAATATCGACCCGCTCAACTTTAACCTCTTCTGATAACATAGGAATAAACTGGGCTGACATAATTAATGCCACGGCATCTGTAACTCTATCGGGAACGAATATATCTACAAATCAGGGGATAGCCTCTGTTTCAGGCTCAGTTGGATCCGTAACTGGAGCTGTTGGCTCAGTAAGCTCAGCGGTAACCGTAGGCACTAATAATGACAAGATCGGCTATAGTTTATCTGGCACACAGACTTTTAATAATACAGGTACCTGGACTGGTAATCTTTCGGGTTCAGTTGGCTCGGTAACTGGAACAGTAATAGTGGGGACTAATAATGATAAAACTGGATATAGTTTAGCTGGAACTCAAACCTTTAATAATACGGGCACCTGGACTGGTAATTTAACCGGCTCCGTGGGTTCTGTAACTGGAGCTGTTACCGTAGGGACCAACAATGATAAAACTGGTTATGCCTTAACAACTAATTATTTAACTAAGGCGGATACTAGTTCAACCGGTGCAAGTTATTTTAGGGCTAAATATGTAGAGGACAAAACGAGCTATCAGCTCTCTACTCAGGGAGAGACAAATATCTGGACCCACACTGCCACCGGAGAAAATACGGGCTGGGCTAAGATCATAAAAGATTTTGCCAAGGTTCTAACCGGCGGAACAAACTATCGCCAGATCTACTATCGACCCACTGCAACTGCAGCCCCTGATAGTTTGAGAATTTATGATACCGGAACTCTGATTGGCCGCCAGCTCTACTGGTATGGTTCTGGCGGCAAATTAGATTCGGTGAGGAGCTATACCTATGGGAACTGATAATGGAACTGACATCGGCACTGGTGGACGTGTTCCTGGTGGCGGAGTGGATGTAGGTACGCGTGGAAGAGTATCAGATGAAGATATTGGCGTGCCTACAACTCCACAAGTAAATCGCAAAGCCCCGGATGAGGATGAGGACAATGTTCTACTGGATGCTTAAACCACCAGAGGGAAGCGATGCCAAGACCTAATCTTTTAATCTTACTCAAGGCCAGGATCAAAGAGGATCCTAAAAAGAGGGAAGCTCTCCTGGTGAAACTAACCAGGGCGATAAAACAAATTCCAGGATTGGAGATTCACTCGTTCTGGAGCGATATAAACGAACAAAAATAAGAGGAGGTGAGAAGGATGGATCCTTTAGTTAATCAGATAATCCAGGGCGTGGTGGGAATCGTTCTTATGGTGGTAGGCTTGAAGATGCCGAGCTGGATAAATTCAACCAAAAAGAAAAACCAGGCAATGCAGATTACTACCATAGCTAACGCCATAGTTGCCTTAGCATTAATAAATAATCCGAACACACCCTGGTTAACTATTTTTGATCAGTCCATTAGTAAACTGCAAGAGGAGATTCAGGGACTGGATCCAAAGATAGCAAAAAGAGCTGTGGCTGATGCGCTGTATGCAAAAGGAGTTATCGGAGCAAGGACAGAGGCTAATAAATAATGAGTTTCTGGAACACCATAAAAAATCTCAGGCCCCAGGATATCCCCCGGGTGGAAAAGGTTGATCTGAACCTGATCAAGAAATTAGACGAGCTGATCACCCTGGTGGGAATCATGCCGGTTATACTGTCAACCTATCGAACGGCCGAAGAGAATGCCGCAGTTGGCGGATCGTCTAATAGCTGGCACTTGCAGGGCAAGGCCGTGGACCTCAAGTTTCCGGGGATTGATCCCCTGCACTTGTTGGAGCTTGTAAAATCGATGTGGCCAGGGGGAGTCGGGATACAGTACCCGGGTGGGACCCTACATCTGGACACAAGGCCATCTGGCCAATATATCTTCGGTGAAATTTTTATCAGCGCAGCCAAAAAGCTCTATGTTGGATTCCAGGAGGTCCTGGACCTCTTTCTTAAAAAAAAAGCGATAACCATAGGAGTGTTGGCGCTCCTGGGGATAGCCTGGTATCTGTGGTGGTGAAACCTGAGCCAGAAACCAAACCAAAGTGGTATGAGCCTTTGCTTAAAATCTTTAACTTTATTTTAAAAATGATTAGGAGAAAGTAATGGGAGTAAAAAAACCGGGTAAGCTTACCTTCGAGCTCGATCCCGATCCAGACCTCGAGCAAATAGAATATTATAAAAAAGAAAAGGAGGAGAAAGTTGCTCCGGATGATTTTTTCGGGAGCGATGAGGGTGTAGAGTATCACGTAACCAGGATACTGCCCAAGGGTATAGACGAGGGATTTATAAATGTTTTCCCCGCACCTTTTCGCTACGAGGACCTAAAGCGGGATTACGGCGGAGGAACTTATCGGATCCAGAAGAAAAATTCTGCAACTAAAAAATTTTTAGCGACCGGTAATTTCAAGATCGCCGGTCCTCCAGGTGCGCCTAAAATTGTTGGAGATCTAAGCGGAAACTCAGTCGAGCTGCTCCTCAAAAAAGTCTCGGATCTGGAGGAGTCGATTAAAAACCCGCAGTCGCCTTCCGGCTCGGTCCTGGATCCTAAATTCTTCCAACAGCTTTTAGCTTCCAAGCTTTTGCTCCAGGCAGGTGGCAGTAATGACAACAGTGCTCTGATCAGCTTTATCTCCAAGTCGGGAGATAATCAGCTCAAGGCTCTGCTCCAGGGGATTGAGCTGGCAAGCAAATTTTCTGAGGGCGGGCGAATAGAGGAGGAAGAGGGAACTATCTGGGATAAATTAGCTTCAGCCATCGCACCGGCAATAGTCTCGGTTTTAGATCGCAAGAATCTTGAAATCAAGACCGTGAACAGAACTGCGGACCATGTAATTGCCACGCATACTAAGGTGGGTGCAGTAGATGTAAAAACTAACCTGGGAGAGGAACAGATGATCTGGGATAACCTGATCGAAAAAGTAGAAAACATGATCTTAGATGGAATAGAAAAGAAAACGCCGCCGGCAGAGATCTCCGCCAGGATAAAAGTTATCGCCTCGCCGATTGTGATCACTATACTGGGTGGATTAACGCCGGAGGCAATGCTTGATCTTCTCAAAAATGAATATGCGTATAACCCGGAAATATCCCAGCTGCTTCAGCTCCAGAATAACCAGGCATATCTAACCCAAATTTTAGAGGAATTAAAAAAATGATCGGAGACATAACATTAACCTAAAACGAAAAGAGACTCCATACATCACCCCCTAAAGAATGTATGGACAGGGGTCAGGTTTAACTCCGATCATTCCTGGCCCCGCCTCTTAAAATCGGAGTGCGAAAATGAATTTACAACCAACGATGATTTCTCCACTTAAGCTTGTGGGATTCTTTCAATTAATTTTAAATGACGAAGACATTGAAAGAATCAAGGCCGGACAGACGATGAAAGTGCAAAGGGATGTGCCTGATAGTGGAATCGAAATCACTTTAGATGTGATCTATGCAGGAAGGAAGGATTAATGCCTGAACAAAAAATAGTCTGTCCCTTTATGACCGGTGCAGCTCTGCTGATCAACGATATCACCAAGCTCATAATCGATCCTAACCAGGCAAAAGTTATTCCGGGTGGGGGCATCCAGGGTGTGCCAGCAACAATAACTGATTACAGGGTGTTGTGCTTGGGAGAAGAGTGCGGGTATAAGCTGTGCCCATCGAGTAAAAAGGAGGAACCTGTGCCAAAAGGACCATAAACCACTTCGCACCCATAGAGTGCAAAATTAGGCTTCAATAGAAGCCCGTAGTTAAACGATCTCCTTTGGGTTAGACTAAAGATATCAACCTTTAAATAAGAACGATTATTAATTGCCTAAAGCAAAGAAGTTAGACTTAGAACATTTTATCGAACCACCCATGCTATATTTAGGGACAGCTCAGTTAAAGCTCCTTTATACCGGCCTACGAGCAATGTCGAATGATGAGGGTATAGGTAAGATCGAAATTCCTTATTTAAACCTTCGCATATTCGCTTCCTCTAAAACCCGTACGAAGGACCTTTCAAATGCCCTGTCTGCCATGGAAAAAGCTGGTGCGATCTTTAGGTATAAGGTCGGGGATGAAAATTATTTCGTGTTGCCCTATCATTTCATACACGAGGGCACGATTTACAACTTTCTCCCCAGTGAATATCCACGTCCATCCAAAGAGTTCTACTTGAAGCATCCACAATATTGCAGGGGGTTGGAAGAAAATTCCGGACGCGTCCGAAAAATTTTAGACACGTCGCGACTCGTTCCAACTTTTCCAGACACGTCGCGACACGTACGAACTTTTCCATACACGTCGCGACACGTACGAAAAGAGGGAGAGATTCAAAGCTTAGGTGAGCTCATTCCTGAAACGTTAAAAGATTTAAACGTTAGATATAGATTTAAAAAACGTTTAAAAGACGTTCAGGAGAAGGGAGTGATAAAGGGAAAAAGGGAAAGTCTGAAAGGGGAGAAGGGAAAAAGCGGGGAAGGGGAGAAGATAGACCTGGAGCGGATTTTGGCGGTATGTGGAGATAAAAAATCTACCGGATTTTATAGGCTGGTTTTAAAAAAGTGCCCACAAGAGATGATTGTGTCCGCACTCACTGAAACTAAGGCAGCTCAAATGGAGAGGTGGAAAACCGGCGGGCTAAACAAACCTGGAGCATACTTCACTAAGGTAATTATTGAGCTTGCGAAAAAACAGGGGATAAGATTAAAAAAATAAAGAGGTTAAAAAAATGATCGGGCGCTACGATGAATGAAAAATTAAAATACCCGCCCAACTGGATAGAGATAGCCGAGAGGGCTAAAAGAAAAGCTGGTTATAGGTGTTTAAATCCATACTGTAAACACAAACATGATCCCCAAAATGGTTATACTTTAACTGTGCATCATATAGACGGAAACCCAATGAACAATCCGGAAGATGGCAGCAACCATGCGGTTTTATGCCAGAGGTGTCATTTGAGGCGGCAATCTCATCTTAGGCGCTATGGATATAATGAAAAACAAGAGGTTTTAAAGCTTTAGAAGATCGGAGGGGTTATGAAAATCAGAACTGATGTTAAGCGGGGGTGTGGCTGGCGGAAAATAGGAGGGCTTTACTTAATAGGATTTGGACATGCGGAGCCGTGTCATCTGCTGCCGATTCCAGTAGAGGTATGCCCCTGCTGCGGCAATGGTATAAAATTCTCCAGGGGCATTACCTGGATAGATGCGAAAATGTTTTTAAAAGACAAGTGTGCACAGCACCCTGGTCCCAAAGATTTTCGCAGGCACTGCTGTATTTGTGCTTTCTGCTCGCCTGACTATGATATATATGGCCTAATGTGGGTAGGGGAGAAGTATTATACTCCAGAGAGCTTCATGGCCGAAGCAGATAAATATGGTGTTTGCAAGAGGATCCCATTCTATCCACAAAAATTAGTGGTAGATGATTCCTTTGTGATGCTTGCGCACAGAAAAGCCTGCAATGGCAAGCCGGGTATATTTTACGGATTCCACCCGGTTAGAGTGGAGAAAGTGATCACCCGCTCGATGGCGACCAAGGATGAGATCTCAAATTTGATAAAACGGGGGATCGAGCCGTTCATAGTAGAGGATGACGACAGGAGATACGTAAAAAACCCGAAACCTAAAATCCAGGAGGTTCTGGTCCTTGTCTGAAGAAAAATTTAGAGATTGGAACTTTAAAGAATCCCTGAATATAAAGTATACTGATGGCTCAGGGATTAAGAATGTCTGGCAGAAAAATCAGGAAGAATTAATTGACCAGATTAAGGGGATAGTCGAGGAGTATCTCCAGCAAGAGATAAAGCTAACCAATCGACAGCTCTACTATCAGCTCGTTTCGAAAAATATAATACCCAATGCAGATGAGATCTATAAGAGGATCTGCAAATTTTTAACCGATGGGAGATATGCCGGATTGATTGACTGGGAAGCAATAGAAGATAGGGGAAGAACCCCGGAAAAACATTCCGAATGGGAAAATATTCAGAGCTTGATAGAAAGTGCAATCTATTCTTACCGGCTGCCGAGATGGAGAGACCAGGATTATTATGTAGAGCTTTATTGCGAGAAAGAGGCCATGGAGAGTGTGTTAAAGCCCGTTGCCGATAAGTATCATATCTATTTTGGCTGTAACAAGGGCTATAGCTCTGCTTCTACGATGTATGAGCTTGCCCAAAGGATCAAAGGGGAAATCAAGAAAGGAAAGGAAACGATAATCTTATATCTCGGAGACCACGATCCATCTGGTCTCGATATGGTTAGGGACATTAGGGATAGAATAGAGGAATTTTTAACTGAGGGCGATGAATCTATCGAACCCAACTTTGAAGTGATCCAGCTGGCCTTAAATCTCGAACAAATTAAGAAATATAATCCGCCGCCTAATCCGGCAAAAATAACAGACCCGAGGGCCAAAGACTACATTCGCCAGTTTGGAAATAAGAGCTGGGAGTTAGATGCCTTAGAACCTAAGCTTTTGATTGGAATAACCGAGAGGGGGATAGCAGAATTTTTAGACATAGAGAAATATAATCTATGTCTTAAAAGAGAACAAAAGGAAAAGGAAGCATTAATAAAATTCGGCGAGAGCTTAAATTGAGCCAGGGGCAGGTGTAAAAAATATTAAAGATTTTACTTGACAAACCCAAAAGGGCAATCTTAATTGAGGCAAAAGGTTAAGGATCGGAGGTTAATATGCTGTTTTTAAAAAACCTGAACAATCAGAAGGTTTTAACACAGCTTGCCATTATTATTTTTATAGGGTCAATGACTATCTTTATGGCTTGTGTTTCTACTAAATCCATTTATACAAATCCGAATATGGCACGATATAATCCGGTGCCTCCAGACTCTGTATATATTTTCACTACAGAAGCAGAACTTGACACCATAGAGTATGTTCGTATAGCAATGATCGAGGCAAAAGGTTCCGCAGGGTGGACGTCTCAAACCGGAATGATAAATGCGATGAGGAAAAAAGCGGGCAAGCTCGGTGCGAATGGCATACTACTGCCGGCGATCAATGAACCAGGGACAGGTGCAAAGATAGCCGGAGCTGTTTTAGGGGTTGGTATAAACAGAAGAGGGAATGTCGTTGCTATACGCATTTTAGGGACTAAAAAACAAAAATAAAGGATCGGAGAAAGTAAAAGGTAATGAACGGATCAGTACCTATTATAATCTCACCATCGAAGCAGCCGGTTAGACTTGAATTGAACATTGACCTCTCTAAGTCAATGCCGCATCTATTTCCGCCCCCAGATGCCATATTCATTGATGAATTGTTCTATGCCACCATAGCTAAATCTGGATCTGGCACCATATATAAAGTTAAAACAATAAGCAGGCAGAACCTAACGATCAGCTATATCTGGTTTGCCTATAACATTAAATTATTATACCGGGTTTTTGTCAATAACCAGTGCAAGGCAGTGATTGGTTCAAATCCTGCCAATAGTCTAGGTGTTGATTCCTATGGATATGGAAGAATGACTGCTAATCCCGATATGTCTGGAGTTGATAACATTTTTAATACTAATTTGTTCGTTCGTGAAAACTCAATAGTGCATATAACTGTTTACAATGCAGATGCAGTAAACGATATTGCAGCCAGATGCTATATTAAGGGATGGCTTTACCTGTCAAATGTTTAGTTATGTAAACTATTTTAGTCGATATATTTTTTAGTTTACAGTTCATTGAAAAGAAAAGAGTAGTAAAAAACCCTAAGCCGATGGTGTGTTAGGATTTAAAAATTGTCAACAAAACCATACACACTGTTGAAAACGTCCTATAATAGATATTATGTAAACTAAAACATAGACATATAAATACTATAAAATTATTAAGCCCGAATCCTGGTAACTCAGGTTCGGGCTTTTCCTTTTTTCCCTCTTCCCTCTTGATATATATGGAGCTGGTCCGCCTAAGGACAGAATCCACCTCAGGCGGATTCTGTCCCTACTTAATCACGATATTCAAAATCTTATTCGGAACATAGATTATCTTGACAATCTTTTTATCTTTAGTATGAGCTTGCACCTTTTCATTACTTAAAGCAATAGTTTCAACCTGCTTCTGATCGGAATTTATAGGCACATTAAAGGTAGCTCTGAGCTTGCCGTTGATCTGGACCGCTATGGTCACTTCATCCTCTATAACCGCCTTTTTATCGTATTCAGGCCATTCAGACGTGAATATGCTCTCTTTATGACCCGTTTGCTCCCAGATCTCTTCAGCTAAATGAGGCGCAAATGGAGCCAGGAGCTGTGTTGTTCTTTCCACAAAATACGGTAAAAACTCATATCTTTCCGTGTCGGGTATGACATAAAGCTCTTCATCTAAAGTATTCAACAACTCCATCATAGAAGCAATAGCAGTGTTCAGGTCTAAGGTTTCAATATCTTCTGTGACCTTTTTGATAGTCTGGTGCAGTTTCCGATAAACAGGTTTGTAAGTCTTAGACTGCCAATCAGGTAATAAGCCTGCCTTAGAGTAATTGTTTATATCTGTTTTATAGGTATCTATGCATACTTTTGCAAAATCGTAAATGCGGGTCAAAAATCTCCTTGCACCAGTAATACCCTCTCCTGTCCACAGGACTTCTTTACCCGAAGGTGCGGCAAAATAGACTGCTATCCTTGAGACATCCACACCGTTTTGCTCCATCAAATCCAGAGGTGAGACAGCATTCCCCTTGGATTTGGACATAACTTCACCATACTGGTCTAAAACCCAACCGTGATTGAAAAGCTCTATTGCCGGCTCATCTACGCTTAACCAGCCTATATCATGTAGAAACTTGGTGAAAAACCTGAAATACAACAGATGACCGGTAGCATGCTCAATCCCACCAATATATTTATCCACCGGCATCCATTTCTTAGCCTTTTCCCTGGAAAACGGCTCATTATCATTGTGAGCATCTGTATATCTGAACAGATACCAGGAAGAGCAGACAAAAGTATCCATAGTATCCGGGTCTCTTTCAGCTTTACCCTTGCATTCAGGACAGGTAGTCTCTATAAAATCTTTAACATCAGAGAGAGGAGAACGACCCTTAGGTAGATAATCTATATCTCCCTTAGGCAATAAGACTGGAAGATCAGATTCAGGCACTGGCAAAACTCCGCATTTCTTACAGTGAACCATAGGTATGGGTGCTCCCCAGTATCTCTGACGTGAAATAAGCCAATCCCTCAATTTGAAATTAGTCTTCCTTTTGCCTAAATCTTTCTCTTCCACATAGTCATTTATCTTCTCTATCCCTTCAGATGACCAGAGTCCATTAAATATACCAGAATTAACCATAGCTCCAGGGTCCTCGAATGCTTTCTCCATAGTCTCAGGTGTAAGAGTTTCACCCTCAGGCTGGATTACAACTTTAATTGGGATATTATATTTTTTGGCAAACTCGAAATCCCTCTGGTCGTGCCCGGGAACGCCCATAACTACACCAGTTCCATACGTTGCTACCACATACTCTGCTACCCAGAGCTGAACCTTCTCTCCTGATAAAGGATTTATGGCATATCGTCCGGTAAATACTCCATCCTTCTCCCCTGCCAATGAGGACCTTTCGATATCTGTTTTCTGAAGAGCTTTGTTAATATAATCATCTACAGCTTTTTTATATTGTGGTTCTATCTTCATATTCCTCAATAACTCATTTTCAGGTGCAATAGCCATTAAGGTAACTCCATAGATAGTGTCAGGACGCGTAGTGAAAACCGAAAGCTTCTCTTCTGTTTTTTCAATTTTGAAATCTATTTCCACTCCCTGACTTTTACCAATCCAATTTCTTTGCATTATTTTCACATTCTCAGGCCAGCCGGAAAGCTTATCTAAATCGTTCAATAATCTCTCAGCATAAGCTGTAATCTTAAAAAACCATTGCTCTAATTCCTTTTTGGTTACTTCTGAATGACATCTCCAGCATTCTCCCTGAATAACCTGTTCATTAGCCAAGACCGTGTTGCAGTGCGGACACCAGTTTACCAGGGATTTTCCTCGATAAGCCAAATTATTCTTATAGAGTTGAATGAAGATCCATTGAGTCCACTTGTAATAGTCCGGCATACAGGTTAAGACTTCCCTGTCCCAGTCAAAACTTACCCCGGTTTTCTTTAGAGTTGCACGGGAGTTTTCAATATTTTTTAAAGTCCATTTCTCCGGGTCCTCTCCCCTTTTTATGGCTGCTTCCTCAGCCGGAAGTCCAAAAGCATCCCAGCCAAAAGGATGTAAAACGTCATAACCCTGCATCATCTTATAGCGGGCAATCACATCGCCAATCGTATAATTTCTAAAATGTCCGATATGAATATCCCCGGAGGTATAGGCGAACATCACTAACATATAAAACTTTTTCAAGGGGTCATCCATAGCTTTATAGAGTTTGGATTCCTCCCATCTCTTCTGCCATTTTTCTTCTATTTCTTTAAAAGGATAGTTCATATAATTTTGCCTTATTTACCCTCACCCTTACCCTCTTCCATTAAGGGACAGGAATAAAGGAGAGATAATATTTAAGGGTAAAGTCTATATATCATCCTTGGGAAAGGTATAGTTTCCCGGATATGAGGTAATCCACAGATCCAGGCAACCGTTCTTTCCACTCCCAGACCGAAACCGGAATGAGGGACTGAGCCATATTTCCTTAAATCTAAATACCATTTATAGGAATCTAAAGGGAGTTTCTCCTCTTCGATCCTTTTAACTAAACTATCGTAATCGTCATTTCTTTGAGACCCTCCGATAATCTCACCATATCCTTCAGGAGCCAAAAGGTCAGAGCATAAAACCAGGTCCTCTCTTTCTGGATGGGGTTTCATATAAAAAGCCTTGACCTTCTTAGGGTAATTATAAACAAACAAAGGCTTCTCATACAAACTGGAAAGAGTAGTCTCATCATCTCCACCTAAATCTGTTCCCCATTCGATTTTACTCCCTTTCTTTTTTAAACACTCGATAGCTTCATCATAGGAGATTCGCTCAAAAGGTCTTTTTATCTTTTCTAACTTTGCTAAATCCCTTTCTAAATATTCCAATTCCTTTTTACTTCTATCTAAGACTCGCTGGATTACATATTCAACAAACTCCTCCTGCAACTTCATATTATCATTATTATCATAGAAAGCCATCTCTGCTTCAACCATCCAGAATTCAGTTAGGTGTCTCCTGGTCTTAGATTTCTCAGCCCGGAAAGTAGGTCCAAAACAGTGCATCCTGCCAAAAGCCATAGCTGCTGCTTCGTTATATAACTGTCCGGTCTGGGCTAAATAAGCCTTGCCCAAATCAAAATATTGAGTCTCAAAAAGTGTAGTAGCAGTCTCCCCGATTGAACCGGTTAATATGGGAGTATCTATCAGGATAAACCTTTTTTCATAAAAAAAGGTTCTAATAGCAAAGATGATCTCATTTCTAACCCGCATTATCGCCTGCTGCCGGCTGGAACGTAGCCAGAGATGACGGTTATCCATTAGGAATGCGGTTCCGTGCTCCTTGGGAGTAATAGGATAATCCTGAGCTATCTGGATAATCTTTACATTTGTTAGATTCAGCTCATATCCACCTGGAGCTCTTTTATCTTCTCGAACTATACCTTCTATTTCTAATGAGGATTCCTGAGTCAGCTTATCATAGGTTTCAAACACTTCATCTGGCACCTCTCCCTTACTCATCACCGACTGGATTATTCCGGTTCCATCCCGGATTAAAAGGAAATGGATCTTGCCACTTGACCTTTTATTATAAAGCCAGCCTTTAAGGGTAACCTTCTGCCCTGCAAATTTTCCAACTTCTTCAATGTAGCAAAAACTCATTTAATGCTTCTCCCTTACCAGATGGTTCAAGATGGCGCTGATAATGCTGATCAATAAAGCCGACAAGAAAGCCTTCCAGAAACTGGCGATCTCAAACCCTCCAACCATCTTAGAAACAACGAATAATAGAAAACCGTTGATTACCAGGATAAAGAATCCCAGGCTCAAAATATTTATCGGCAAAGTGAGAAAGATCAATATCGGGCGCACAATCGCATTCAGAATCCCTAAAATCAGCGAAGCCAGAACCAGTGCCGTAAAGTTTTCAATATAAATTAGATGAAAAAGATTTGCAACTATAAAAATTGCCAGGGTCAAAACAAACCAGCGAATCAGAAAATGAGACATAAGTCCCTCCCTTTAATTTCTTATGTAGGGGAAACCTTTAGGTTTCCAGTTTTTATGGAAAATGATGGAAGGCTGAAGTCTCAAGACCTTGAGGCCTTCCCCTACATAAACATTAACTTTTATATTTTTTCACCAACACCGTTCCGGTTGCAAATTGGTTAATTATCCAGCTTTTATATTCTTCTATCCAGAAAAGCCCCTTTCCAGATTTGGATCCGGTGGATCGGCTCAGCTTAATTTTAATGCTCAAAGGGGTATCAAAAAGATAAACCCCTTTTCTGCCAACCGCAAAAGGGTTTGCTGATATTTCTGAAGTTAAAGTGAATGCGGCTTTATAGCCAGCATTTTTTGCCTCTGTCCTCACTAATTGGTTATGCCTGCCAAAAGGATAAGACAAAGATCTGACCTCTTGATTCAGTTTATCCTCAATAATTTCCTTCGATTTCTTAAGCTCATATTCTAAACTTTTCTGGTTTAATCTGGTCAAGTCCGAATGATTTACCGTGTGGGAGCCAAACTGGAAACCAGACTCTTTCATCTCTTGTATTTGCTCCCAGCTTAAATGCTTGAATTTCCGTCCAAAACCAGCCTCCCATAAATTTTCTTTACCGGTATACCCGGTTATGAGGAATATTATGGCGCTAAAACCATAACGCTTTAATACCGGGAATGCATTTTGGTAAACCGATTCATATCCATCATCGAAAGTAATAGCAATCCTCTTGTTGTTCCCTTCTTTTCGTTCATTCGGGAATTGTAATTCCCGAATAGCATTGGGTGCCGGAAATCCAATTCCCGCACTAACTCCTAAAAGTTCTTCTAAATCGAGACTCGAAAATCCTTCGTCTTTAAGATATTTCACCTGTTGTTCAAAGCTTTCAGGCTTTACTCTGGTAATACCCCATTCAAACTCATCAGTTATCTTATGATAGGTCAAGGTCGGGTAAAAATTATTAAGACTTAATTGATATTTTAAACGCCAAATAAGGTAAGGAAGGAATAAGATAATTAAAAATATTAAAACATAAATTATAATATTAAACATAATCCCAATTTATCTTCTGCAGGATACTTTGACCCACCTGACCCAATATAGCTACAGATAATCTATCTTTGTGCATAAGCTCATTTGCTACTTCAATTACTTCCTCTTTTTTTACCTGGTTGATAAGCGAAATGGTCTTCTCCAGGCTGATATAATCTTTCAGATAGATTTCAAGTCGGGCTAATCTATTCATTCGATTAGAGGTACTTTCTGCTCCTAAGATCAAGTTACCTTTGAGCTGATATTTAGCATCTTCTAATTCTTTTCTTTTAAGCTCCTCCTTTTTAATTCGGCGAAGCTCTTTTAGTACCTGCTCAACCGCGGGCAGAACCTGCTTTTTATCCGTTCCCAGATATACCCCGAAAATCCCTTTATCTTTGAAAGAGTCGACAAAAGTGTGTATCGTATAAACCATTCCAAATTTCTCTCTTAAATTCTGGAAAAGACGTGAGCTCATCCCCCCCCCTAAGATACTACTTAAGAGCAAAGCGGAATATCTTTTGGGATGTTTAAAAGAAAATCCTGGAAAACCTATACAGATGTGTGTTTGTGCAGATTTTCTCCTCTGTACTATTTTCTGTGACATAAGCTTCAAAGGTTGTATTTCTCGTCTTCTTTTGGGAATATGCTCATCCAATTTGAATTTATTCTCCACTAATTTGACCAGACGACGGTGACTGAGATTCCCACAAGCCGCGATAACTATTTTAGGGCTGACATATTTTTCTCGCATAAAATCCAGAAGTTGGCTTCTCTCAAGCTTTTGAATATTTTTAATATCTCCGATAACCGGCTTGCCTAAAGGATGCTCACCCCACATCGCCTCCATAAATAAATCAAAAGCTATCTCCGATGGCATATCCTCTAACTCTTTTATCTCTTCAGCAATAATTTTTTTCTCCTTTTTGAAATCATAAGAATTGAAGAGCGGATTTAAAAGCAAGTCAGATAAAACGTCCAAAGCTATCTCTAAGTGCTCATCTAAAACTTTAGCATATAAACAGGTATTTTCTCTGCCGGTAAAAGCGTTCAGGGTCCCCCCTAACGACTCTAAGGCTAAGGCGATTTCCTTAGTGGACCTTTTTTTGGTCCCCTTAAAGAGCATATGTTCTATGAAATGAGAGATACCGTTCTCATTTTGCTCCTCATCCCGGGAGCCAACATCTATCCAGACGCCCAAGGTAATAGAACGAACCGAGTCGATCTTCTCACTTACCACCCTGAGCTTATTATATAAAACTGTCTTCTGATATGAAACTCTCATCTCTTAAAACCTTTTTTTTAATCTGTCATTCTGAGGGAGTCTCACCAAAGGCGGACGACCGAATCCGCCCTAGGCGGATGTGGATTTTTCACTTTCTTCAAAATGACAGATTAGGAATCCCTTATCTTTTTCTACTCTGGTCTGGCAAAAGGCAGGCTTTTCTGGAAAGCTTGATTTTCCCTTCGTTATCTATGCCAATTACCTTAACATTAACCTCGTCTCCAACATTAAGAATATCTTCTACCCGGTTCACCCTTTTAGTATCTAACTCCGAGATGTGAACCAGACCATCCTGTCCTGGAATTATCTCTACAAAAGCTCCAAATGGGGTAATTCGCTTAACCTTTCCCAGATAAACCTTACCAACTTCTGGCTCCTCAATCAATTTATAAATAAGCTCCTGAGCCATTTCACCAGCCTTGGGGTCTTTAGCCGATATGAACACACTCCCGTCATCTTCTATATTTATCTCCGCTCCGGTTTGCTCGATTATTCCTCTTATATTCTTACCACCTGGGCCAATTATTTCACCGATCTTATCTTGCTTCACCTTGAAGGTAATAATTCGGGGAGCATAAACAGAAAGCTCAGGCCTGGGTTTGGCAATGGTCTTCTCCATCAGGTCCAGGATATATAATCTGGCTTCCCGTGCCTGGATTAAAGCTTCTTGTATAATATTCAGATCCAGCCCGGAGATCTTTATGTCCATTTGAAAAGCAGTGATCCCTCTACGGGATCCAGTTACTTTAAAATCCATATCACCGTAATGATCCTCAGCACCTAAGATGTCTGTAAGGATAATTGCCTTTTCCTCCTCCTTAATCAACCCCATAGCAATCCCTGCCACCGGAGCTTTAATCGGAACCCCTGCATCCATCAAAGATAGAGTTCCACCGCAAACAGTAGCCATGGAGGATGAACCATTCGATTCCAAAATATCGGAAACAATACGAACAGTATATGGAAAAACTTCTTCTTTGGGAATCACTGGCTGAATAGCTCTCTCAGCTAAAGCTCCATGTCCGATCTCCCTTCTTCCCGGACCTCTAACCGGCCTGACCTCTCCTACGCTAAAAGGTGGGAAATTGTAATGCAACATATAGCTCTTAGTTGATTCTCCTTCTAAATCCTCTATCTTTTGTTCATCCATCTTGGAGCCAAGAGTAGTAACTGCTAAGCTCTGAGTTTGGCCCCGGGTAAAAAGAGCTGAGCCATGGGCTCTGGGTAAAACTCCCACTTCACAGCTAATCGGACGTATCTCCTTTGAAGTTCTGCCATCGATGCGCAAACCCTGTCTCAAAATCATCTCTCTGATATCTTTTCTTTCTAACTCTATGAGAATTGAAGCGATCTTCGTTTCGCTTTCCGGAAACTTTTCTGTTAGCTCAAGCATAACCGATTCTTCCATCTCATCCACAAGGCTCTGACGTTCAGATTTATCCACAGTTCGATTTGCCTTTTTAATCTTCTCCAGGGCTAATCTGCTTACCTCTTCGAAAAGCACCGGATCCATAGGTTCTGGCTCAACTTCAGGTTTCTCTTTCCCCCAATCCTGGATTATTTTCTTCTGCAGTTCTATTATTTTTTTAATCTCCTTATGCCCGAAATCCAGAGCGGATAATAGATCCTCCTCGGAGATCTCCTGACACCCTCCTTCAACCATAACAATATTTTCTTCTGTACCCGCTACTACTAAATTTATAGCGCTTTCCTCTAACTGAGAGAAAGTAGGATTTAAAACTAATTTCCCTTCGATCCTTCCCACCCTTACTGAAGCAATCGGCTCATAAAAAGGTATCCCTGAGATGCCAAGAGCCACAGAGGAACCTATAATCCCCAGAATGTCTGCGTCATTTTCCTGATCTGAGGAGAGGACCATAACCATTACCTGGATCTCATTCAGATAACCATCTGGAAATAAAGGCCGCAAAGACCGATCGATGAGTCGGGCCGAAAGTATCTCTTTTTCAGTGGGCCTTCCTTCCCTTTTGAAAAAACCACCTGGTATCCTGCCAGCTGCATAAGCTTTCTCCCGATAATCAACTGTTAGCGGAAAGAAATCCTGCCCTTCGATTACCTCTTTAGATGCTACCGCAGTAGCTAAGATCATAGTATCAGCTAAACGCACAAGTGCTGCCCCATCCGATTGGCGGGCAACCTTGCCTATCTGAATAACAAGTTTTTTACCATCCAAATCTAATACATAACTTTCTTCCATTTTTTTCTCTCTAACCTCTTAAGTTTAATTCTTCAACAATCTCTCTATAGCTTTTAATATCTGTCTCTCGTAGATAATCTAAGAGCCTTCTCCTTTTGCCCACCATTTTGAGCAATCCTCTTCTTGAGCTGAAATCTTTTTTATGTGATTTCAGGTGTTCAGTCAGCTCATTTATCCTCTCGGTAAGCAAGGCTATCTGCACTTCGGGAGAACCGGTATCCAGCTCGTGGTACCTGTGTTTCTCTATCAATTTAACCTTTTTAGCTTTTTCTAATGGCAAGTTTCCTCCTTTTTTACTTATTTAAAAGTTGTCTAATGTTTTTTTCATCTTCAGTTAACTGGATTTGTAGCTCTTTTAAATTGCCAAACTTTTTTTCCTCTCTTATCCATTTCTGCAGGTAAATCATTAGTTGATCTGGTATGTTATTGCCCTGATAATCAAATAGATTTACCTCCAGGCTCAACTCCTCCTCATTTAAAGTTAGTTTTTTTCCTATATACATCATCCCATAAAACTTCTCATTCTTTATTTCTACCTCAACGCTATATACCCCTTTTTTGGGCAAAAGTTTTTTTTCTACTACTTCTAAATTTACAGTAGGATAACCGATCTCCCTACCAATTCCCTTCCCTTTAACAGGTTTCCCAGCGACGAGATAACTGTGCCCTAACATCTGGCAAGCATTCTCAAAGTCACCACTTAAAAGCTCCTTCCTTATCCTGCTACTGCTGATCCGGACGGAATCCATCCTAACTGAAGGAACAATTCTTAATTTGAAATCAAACTTCTTGCTTGCTTTTATAAGAAGACCAATCCCTCCAGACCTGTCTTTCCCAAAGGCATGATTTTCTCCGATTATCAGTTCTCCTGTTTTTAGCTTATTTATCAGTATTTCCTCTATAAAATCATCTGCAGACAGAAGAGAAAACTCTTTAGTAAATTTCAGAACCAAAACCCCGGATAGCTCTCTCCCTTCAGGTAAAGATTCCAAAAGCTTTAGCTTCTCCTCTAAGGTAGAAAGTATTAAGGGAGAATTTTCAGGAGAAACTACTCCCTGAGGATGAGGTTCATAAGTAACCAGAAGAGTATCCCTTTTCTTTTCCCTTTTCTCCTTAGCCAGTTCTTTCAGTATAGCCTGATGACCCAGATGAACACCATCAAATGTTCCCAGGGTAACGATCGGCTTTTCCCAGAGTTTAAGCTCCGCCAAGTCAAAAAATACTTTCATCTCGCCAGCACCCTTAGATATTCAACCATCTTATCTTTTTTATCCAGTTGCGGTAACTCCGCAGATGATTTAAGTGCTCTCACCAGAGCTAAGACTTCATTTTGATTATTCTTTAAACATAGCGTATCCCCGGGCGAAAACTCCTTCTCAACTGAGATGATATCCTTAAATTTTAAATCTGGCCCATTTTTTATCTTTTCCGAAAATTTGTCAGTAATCTTTATGGTTGGCAGAGAGTTTAAGGCATCTTCTACCCGGATGAGGTAATTTTGCAACTTAGAAGGGTTAAAGTTCCCACGGATCTTCTCTATATCCAGAGCATTCTGCAACTTAAAAGGACCTATCCTGATCCGAGTTAGAGAGGTAAGATGTGCTCCGCAATTTAATTTGGAGCCTATATCTTGTGCCAGACTTCTAATATAAGTTCCCTTAGAACAACTTATCCTGAGATCTACAAAAGGCAAGAAAAGCTTAAGTATCTCTATGGAATTTATCCGGACCTTTCTTGGCTCTTTCGTTACCGGAGTACCTGCGCGGGCATAATCTGATAACCTTTTGCCCTGATATTTAAGAGCAGAATAGGGTGGAGGAGCCTGCCAGATCTGTCCCCTGAATGATTCTATTACTCTTCTCACCCGATTCTCGTCCAGATTAAGATTACTCAGGTTACTCAAAATCTTTCCCTGAAAATCATATGTATCCGTGGATACCCCTAATCTTATTTTAGCCAGATATTCTTTATCCAGGTTTTCCAAGAATTGAACCACCTTTAATGCCTGCCCCATACAGATCAGAAGGAGTCCAGATGCAAAATTATCCAGAGTACCACAATGCCCCATTTTTCTCACTTTTAAAAACTCTCTAAGTTCATCCAGGGCGGAGTAAGAAGTAATTCCAGCTTTTTTGTTAAATAAAAGAATCCCATCCATAATATATTATATTTGTTCCTTAATATTTTTTAAAATCAACTTTTTAGCTGAATTCAAATCATGCTTAAGAGTACAACCCGCTGCATTTCTATGTCCACCACCTCCAAAAATTCTGGCAAGCGAGGCGACATCAAAAGAATTCTGAGATCTCAAACTCACCTTGGTAAGGATCTTGCTTTTCTGCTTGAATAAAGCCCCTACTTCAACCCCCTTTAGAAAAAGGGAGTAATCCACAAAACCCTCGATATCTTCGACTGGGACTTTAAAATCCTTTAAGTTCTTTTGATCGATCACCATAAAAGACACTTTCCCGTCTTCCAAGACCTCAAGATTTTGCAGGACAAAACCCAATAGTCTCAAAGCTGGCTCCGAATTGTTATAGTAGATTTTATTATTAATCTCCTTAGGATTTGCACCACGACTTATCAACTCTGCACAAATTTTCAGAGACTTCGGAGTAGTGTTGGAAAACCTAAATCTTCCCGTATCAGTGAGAATAGCCGAATAAAGCTGAGTGGCTGCTTCTTTATTCAGCTTATACCCAGCATAGATTAACAGCTCATAAATTATCTCGCCTAAGGCGCTGGCTTCGGTATCTATACAATTCAGATCCCCAAAAGCAGAATTGTCCGGGTGATGATCTAAATTGACGATTTTGTTACCCTCACCTATAAGCTCTTTTACTTTCCCAATCCTTTCCAGATTTGGACATTCTAATACAAAAACCATATCCGCATCCCAGGTTTTGATTGATGGGGAATCTAAATCCTCAATCGATCTTTTATCATCCAGAAAAAAGTATTTTGAAGGGATCTTGCCCCAGTTGATTATCCTGACTTCCTTGGCTAAATTATCAAGCCAGCCTTTCAAAGCTAACTGTGAGCCAATCGAATCACCATCCGGATCTATATGTGAGGCTATTAAAATCCTCTTGGATTTTCCAACCAGCCCTATGATCTGATCAAATTTCTCCTTCATCTTCAATCCTGGACGTTTTTTGCACCTGCTTTAAAAGTTGTTCAATTCTGGCGGCTTTTTCAATGGTATGGTCATATTTAAAACTGATCTCCGGCGTATGTTTAAGCCTGATCCTTTTCCCTATTTCTCTCTGGATATAACCTTTGGCACGCTCTAAACCCTGCTGGCTTTCTTTTTTAGCTTTTTCATCACCCAGCACCGTATAGAAGATTTTGGCATATCTCAAATCATCGGTAAGCTCTACATCTGTTACTGTGATGAACCCTAATTTAGGATCTTTCAAGCCATGTAAGATAATCTCTGAGACATCTTTTCTGAGCTGGTCACCTATCCTTGAAGACCTTTTGTACTGCATTTTACCTTATCTCCATCGAATAATCCAGCACTACCACACCATTCTCTTTATGGAGTAGCTCGACTACCTGTGAGAGTATTTGATTAACGAATTTTCCCTGGTTAGCTACTACAGCCACCCCTAAAGTAGTCCTTTGCCACAAATCGTTATTCTCCACTTCAGCTATTGATACGTTAAATCGGTTTCTAATGCGATCTTTAATCCTTTTTAAGATCTGTCTTTTACTTTTTAGTGAACCGCTTTCCGGGAGATGAATTTCAATAGAACAGGTGCCAACTACCATATATCAAATTCTAATCTTCTAACTTACGAGCTAGCTCTGTAATCTCATAAGCCTCGATTATATCGCCAGTTTTAAGGTCATTAAAATTTTCGATCTTTACGCCACATTCGAATCCAGAGTTGACTTCTCTTACATCCTCTTTAAATCTTTTTAAGGAGGAAATAAGTCCCTCATATATATTTATACCATCCCTTATCAGCCTAATCTGATCCCCTCTTTTTAAACTTCCACTCAGAACATAAACCCCAGCCACCTGACCGATTTTGGAAACTTTAAAAACATTCCTTACCTCTGAGGTCCCGGAAATCTGCTCTTGTCTCTCCGGTTCTAAGAGTCCTTCTAATAAACCCTTGATATCTTTTTCTGCCTCATAGATTATGTTATAGAACTTAATTATCACTTTCTCTCTGTGGGCTATCTCTCTGGCTCGAAAATCCGGATGGACGTGGAAACCGATGATTATTGCTTTTGAAGCTAAAGCCAAAAGAACATCGCTTTCGTTTATAGCTCCAACCCCTTTATGAATCACCCTCAATTTAACTTCCGGAGAGGAGATCCTTTCCAGAATATCAGATAGGGCTTCAACCGAACCATCCACATCCCCTTTGATGATTACTTTCAGTTCTTTGATCTTTCCTTCAGCAATCTGATCGTAGATCGTGCCCAAACCGGCTTTTTCCAAGAATCTGTACTCCTGTTCTCGCTTCAGTCTTGATCTCTTACTGCTGATCTCCCGAGCTTCTTGCTCATCTTTCATCACCATAAAAGAATCTCCAGCCTGAGGAACGCCAGACAAGCCTAAAACTTGAACCGGGTTGGAAGGACCTGCTTCCTTCATCTGATTCCCTCTTTCATCTAACATTGCCCTTACCCTGCCAAAATATGAACCGGCTACAAAAATATCACCTATTCTCAAGGTTCCCTTCTGAATTAAAACAGTTGCTATGGGACCTCTTCCCCGATCCAACCTTGACTCTATCACCACCCCAGAAGCGTTCTTAAAAGGGTCTGCTTTTAATTCTAACATCTCCGCTTGCAAGAGTACCATCTCCAGAAGGCGATCTATACCCTGACCAGTTTTCGCTGAAATCTCGCGGATAATAGTTTTACCACCCCACTCCTCTGGGATTAAGCCATATTTAGAAATCTGATGTTTAATCGTTTCACTATCTGCATTAGGTAGGTCCATTTTATTAATTGCTACTATTATTGGTACTCCAGCGGCTTTAGCATGATCGATAGCCTCTATGGTCTGGGGCATTACACTATCATCCGCCGCAATAACTAAAACCACAACATCGGTGACTTGAGCACCTCTAGCTCTCATAGCTGTAAAAGCCTCATGACCAGGGGTATCTAAAAAAGTTATCTTCCCTTTGGGCAGGATAACCTCATATGCTCCAATGTGTTGAGTAATTCCCCCAAATTCACCTGCAATGATATTACTTTTACGAATGTAATCCAGAAGGGAGGTCTTACCATGGTCCACATGCCCCATAATAGTGACTACTGGAGGACGAGATCTTAAATCTTGGACTTCTTCAACCTCCTCCTTAACTCCGTATTCTTCGATCTCTTCTACTTCAAACCCAAACTCTAAGGCTATGGTCTCCAAGGTATCCAGATCCAGCCTCTGATTGATACTGGCAACAAAACCTAACTCCAAACATTTACTGATCACCTCTGCGGGTTTAACTCCTATCAGATTTGCCAGTTCAGCTACAGACATATATTCTGTCACCTGTAGCTTTTTAGCTGGCTCTACTTCCTCGGCTATTTCATCTCTTTCTCTCTTTTTGTATCTCTTCTGTCTTTTTAAACCATCTATTTGAGCCAGAGTCTTTTTAACGCTTTCTTCGACTTCTTTCTGATCAACTTTTCTTTCTGGCTTAATTTTCTTAAATTTCCCTTTTCTCCGCTTCTCAAAAGATATAAACTCTTCCTTCTTTTTTAAATCTGTATCTCCGAGTTTTAATTTTTCTTTAACACTTTCTTCCCGGTAACGTTCTTCGACTATTTTTTCTCTTTCTTCCAGCTTCTTCCGCTTGAGCACATCTTCTTTTTTAAGCTCCTCCTTCTCTTTTATGAATTTATCCTCAATCGCCCTTAACATCTTCTCTTCCACCACGCTCATATGGCTTTTGACTGAAAAGCCTAATTCCTTCAACATGGATAGAAGAGCATCGCTGGAGATATTATAATCCTTAGCTACCTGGTAAACTCTTTTACTGCTCAATGTTTTTCGCTCCTTTCATCTGTCTTGCCAGGTTGAGCAGGGGTCAAGTATTTTTTGGCAGATTCTATCAAAGACCGAGCCTTTTTCTCTCCTACTCCCTCGATCTTCATCAATTCCTTAAGGTTTGCCTTAGCCAAGTCTTGAACACTATCGAATCCGGCTGAGACCAACTTTTCCTTGAGCTTCTCTCCGACTCCCTGGAGTTCCGTAACAATGATTTCTGGGCCGGTTTCTAACTTCTTCTGTGCTTTGTAATCGGTTTCACTTAAAATGTTAATCTTCCAACCGGTTAGTTTGGAAGCCAGCTTGGCATTCTGTCCACCTTTACCAATAGCTAAAGATAGTTTATCATCTTCAACTACTGCAACCATGCTTTTCTCATCTGGATAAACATCTAACTTGATGGTCTTGGCTGGAGCCAATGCTCTGGTCACAAAGTTTTCCGGGATCGCACTCCAGGGAACAATATCTATCCTTTCGTTATTCAGTTCCCGGACGATACTCTGGACCCGGACTCCTTTGACTCCTACACAGGCACCCACCGGATCAATCCGGTCGTCTATGGAGCTTACAGCTATTTTGGATCTCTCCCCTGGCTCGCGGGCTATAGCCTTGATCTCGATTATCCTCTCAAAGATCTCCGGTACCTCTAACTCAAATAATCTAACCAGAAGTATCGGACTTACCCTGGAAAGAACAATCGAAGGACCTTTAGCACTTTTTTCTACATTAAGGATACAAGCTCTAACCCGGTCCCCCTGTCTGTATTTCTCTTTCTGGATTTGCTCTTTTGGTGGAAGAATTGCTTCCGCCTTACCCAGGTTCACTAAAACATTACCTTTTTCTACCTGTTGAATGGTACCGGTAACTAACTCACCTACTCTATCCTTATACTCCTCGTAAATCTTCTCCCTCTCCGCTTCTCTGACTTTCTGGATTAATATCTGTTTAGCTGTCAATATGGCATTTCTACCGAATTCTTCGAATCCAATCGGAATATTAATCTCCTGACCTAATTCAGCTTTTTCTTCAACTTTTTTCGCTTCCTCTAAGGATATTTCTAAATTTGAATCGTTTACCTTATCAACTATTTTCTTGGTAGCAGAGATCTTAATCTCGCCAGTTTTTAAATCTAGTTTAACTTTTAAATTGTCTGCATTTCCAAATTTCTTCTTTGCCGCTAACAAAAGACTTGATTCTAAAGTTTCAATTACATAATCCATCTCGATATTCTTATCTTTGGTAATCTGCTGTAAAGCTTCTAAGATCTCAGAGCTCATTAAACTACTCCTCTTAAATTATAATTTTCCCCTTCTCAATTTTCTCCCAGGGAATGGCCACAACCTCATTCTCCACCTTTAATATTACCTCCCCTTCACGGACACTAACTATCTCTCCTGTAAGTTCAGTTTTTTTCTCTAAGGTAGCTTTAAGGTAGACCCTAACATTTTTTCCTGTTTTCCTCCTGAAATCAACCAAACTCAAAAGCGGTCTATCTAAACCTGGAGAGGATACCTCCAGGGTATAGCTTTTTTCAATCAAGTCTTCAGTATCCAGATAATCAGAAAGCTTCTGGCTCAAATGAGCACATTCTTCAATATTTATTCCACCTACTTTATCTACATAGATCCTGAGGAGTGAATGGGGTGGTTTTCCCACAAATTCCAGCTCCACCAGTTCCAAATCCTCCTCTTTAATTAAAGACCAGAGCTTTTCTTTTAAAATCTCTTCCAATTCAGACAAAGTCACTAGCCCTCAAAAAAACATTATACGCTTCAGCCTGTTAATCCTTTGACTTTTCGATATTTAAAAGAGTGGGAAAACCCACTCTTTTAAATAATATAATTACCCCTGTTTTAAAAAGCAACTGTTTTTTATAACCCCTCTTACTCCTTTCCAGCGGATCCGATTTCGGACAAGATCTTTAAGAAACCATCTAAGACCTCATTTTTTCTTAATAAAACCTGTGCTTGGCTCCCTCTAACTTTTATCTCTATTTTATCTTCTTTCAGGCTTTTCTCTCCTACGGTTATCCTTAAGGGAATTCCAATCAGGTCAGCATCATTGAACTTAACGCCGGCTCTTTCATTTCGATCATCCAGAAGCACCTCGAAATTATTTTCTTGCATCTTATGATAGATTTCAAAAGCTGCTTCTCTTTGTTTCTCATCCTGAATATTTACCGGAATTATCTCGACTAAAAAAGGAGCAATTGGTACAGGCCAGATTATGCCAAAATCATCGTGAAATTTTTCCACAGCTGCCTGTGCGGTCCTGGTTATTCCCACCCCATAGGAACCCATTATAAAAAATTTCTCTTTACCTTGTTCATCTATAAAGGTAGCATTTAAAGCCTGGCTATACTTAGTGCCTAACATAAAGGTATTACCCACCTCTATCCCTTTATCTATTTTCAACCTGTCTTTCTGGCATTTAGGACATAACTCACCTGCAGTTGCATTTCTAATATCTACAACAGAATCGAGTTGAAAATCCCGGTCAATATTTACATTTATCAGATGGGAATCATCTGCATTTGCCCCGGTTACAAAATTGGTCATCAACAGAAGTTCTTTATCCCCTATCAATTTAATATTTTTTAAACCAACCGGACCAGCATACCCCACCTGCGCTCCAGTTATCTTTTGAACAGTTACTGGATCAGCCATCTCTAATTCGATAGCTTTAAGATTATTTTTGAGTTTAGTCTCGTTAATCTGCCGATCACCTCGAATTAAAGCCGCAACTACTTCTCCATCTGCTTTATATAGAAGAGTCTTAACCAATTTTTTAGCTGGAACCTTTAAAAATCCAGTAACCTCTTCTACTGTTTTCATATTTGGAGTAGCAACTTTTTGGATTGGCTTCTTAGTTTCCACGGTTTCAGAAATAACCGGCTCAATTGAAATAGCTTTCTCAATATTGGCGGCATAATCACAATGTTCACAGGTAAATATTATATTTTCCCCTCCATCCGTATCCACGATCACCATAAACTCATGGGCGGCTTTCCCTCCCATAGCTCCGGTATCAGACTCCACTAACTTTGTCTCTAAACCACATCTTTTAAAAATCTTAAAATAAGCATCTATCATCTTCTCATAGCTGAGCTTGAAACTTTCTTCGTCCGCATCAAAGGAGTAAGCATCTTTCATGATGAACTCTCGCGATCTCATCAGTCCAAATCTGGGCCTTATCTCATCCCTGAACTTATTCTGGATCTGATAAAGATTTAGGGGCAGCTGACGATAAGACCTTAGTTCACCTTTTATTAGAAAGGTCACTACCTCCTCATGGGTTCCACCCAGGACTAAATCCCTTAGATGCCGATCTTTCATCTTCATCAACTCTTTTCCCACGGTCTCCCATCTTTTAGTCGCTTGCCAGAGCTCAGCTGGATGTAATACCGGCATCAATATCTCTTGAGCACCAGCCCGATTCATCTCTTCTCTAACTATCTGAGTGATTTTCAACAACACCCTTTGCATCAAAGGAAGATAATTATATACTCCAGCCGCTAACTTGCGGATATATCCAGCCCGAACTAAAAGCTTATGAGAGATCAGCTCCGACTCAGCCGGATCCTCTCTTAAAGTGGGAATATAAGTTTCAGACCATTTCATAATTTTGCGTCTTGCTTTTTGTTTTTCTATTCACTGATCACTAATAACTGACCACTGTTTTAATACCCCTGACCCGACTTGAACGGGTGCTCGCGGCTCCGGAGGCCGCTGCTCTATCCAACTGAGCTACAGGGGCAGAAAATCAGTCTATAGTTTAAAGGCTATAGGTTATAGTAAAAGATATTAAAAGCTACAAACTATTTGCTCCAAGCTCCAGGTTTTATTTAAGATAGACAATCTCTCCCCAGATTTTACCTTCATCTGTATGGAGTATTCCATAGCTTTTCTGCCAGGATAAAAAATTTCCAGCACAACTCCCTGGATTAAAAAGAAGAGTCTCTCCTTTTTTTTGGTTATAAGGAGTATGGGAATGGCCAAAGATAATCACGTCTAATTTTTCGTCAAACTCTTTATATACCTTTTCAGTTAAATTAAAAGGGGAACCAGAACCATGAATCAGACCAACTTTAAAACCTGAAAGCTCTATTATCTTCTTCGAGGGGAGAAGCTCTTTTATCTCCGGGCAATCCATATTACCGCAGACCGCATAAAGAAAGGCTAAGTTCTCTAACTCCCGGTAGGTTTTTATTGAGGTAAAATCTCCAGCATGAAAAATTATATCCTCTCTCTTAATATTTTCTACAAACTTCTGAGGAAGTTTTGAAGCTCTTTCCGGGATATGAGTATCTGAGATAACATAGATCATTATCTAAGCTTTTTCTTATGCCGATCCCTTCTCAGTCTTTTTTTCCTCTTATGGGTTTTGATCTTATGTTTTTTTCTTTTCCTTCCGCAGGGCATCTTTTCTCCTTTCTACTCCTGCTTAATTATAAGCTCCTTGAATTCGTTTGAGGGTTTGAAAACCGGAACTTTTCTATCTGGAACCGGAACTTCCTCACCGGTGCGTGGATTACGAGCTTTTCTGGCTTTACGAGGCTTGATCTTGAAAGTCCCGAACCCACGAATTTCTATATTGTTCCCCTCTTTCATCGCTTGTTTTATTGCATCTAAAAAGCCATCCACTATCACCGCTACATCAGTTCGAGTTAACCCCGTTTTCTCCGCTATCTTTTCGACCAACTCAGCTTTGGTCATCTTACACCTCCTTTAGTTATTTTATATCTTAATTTTTCTAATTGCAACTATCACATTTTTTAGAGCTACAGCTGGTACAGGATGATCCCTTGGAGGAAACGAATTTACTTCCAGAGGAAAAGCCGAAGATCGAAAAAATCCTTTCCCCTTCTCCACCACAGCTCGGACAATCTGTTTTCTCCTGGTTATTTAAAACCAGAACTTCAAACCTCTGTTTACATTTCCTGCAGATATATTCAAATATAGGCATAAATTTTTAGTTTTTAGAACTCTCTATGTATACGATAATATTTTAGTTGAAAATATATTGAAGTTTAGGCATAAGCTGCTCATTAGATTTTAAATTGGTGATGGCTTTAAAGCTCTGAGTCAGGATATCGATAACAGTTACTTTCTTAGGTTTTTCTCTAATAGTCTTGGGGACCCCTTCTATCCCTCCCATCTTTCCCGCTATCTTTATCGCATCCTCTAAATCGCCTAACTCATCTATTAACCCTAAATCTTTAGCCTGTCTCCCGGTAAAGACCCTTCCGTCTGCCAATTCTAATACTTTCTCCTGATCCAGCCTTCTACCTTCTACCACTACCTTTACGAACTGATCGTAGGTGTCATCGATTACCGACTGAAGTAAATCTCTCTCCTCCTTGGTCATCGGACGATTCCAGGTTCCAACCTCTTTTAGCTCACCCCTTTTAACCACCTCAAATCTCAAACCAATTTTCTTAAACAGTTCCTGTATCACTGGAAATTCAAATATCACTCCAATGCTTCCGGTAAGGGTACCAGGGTTGGCTACGATTGTATCTGCGGCGCAGGCAACATAATATCCACCTGAGGCACCTAACCCTCTGAGTGAAGCCACAACTTTTTTACCATCTTCTTTAAACTTTAATACCTCTTCATGGATCTCCTGTGAAGGTACTACCCCTCCCCCAGGGCTATCAATATCCAAAACTAAAGCCGGGATAGAGCTATCCTTGGCATATTTTTTAAGCTGTCTGATAACCTCATTTGAATTATTTATAGTCCCGTAAATCTCGATTATGGCAACCTTCTTTCCAAAGCTGTAAAAATAAGTTCCTTCCTCTGTGGAAATTCCTGATAACCCTATTAAAATAATAAAAAGAAAAAACAGGAAGCTCAGAACAATTATTATGCCAATGATCAGGTCACTTTTTTTAGCCACTTAACCTCCTGAAAAAAGAGTACTTGAAATCCTCATCTACTTTTAAATATTTTAATCCTGTCACCTATCCGAATATAAGAGGGATCAGATAAGCTATTCCATTCTAAAAGCTTTTGCAAGGGGACTCTAAAATAGTTAGCAATGCCCCATAAGGTCTCTCCCCTTTTAACTTTATGAATTACTATTTTTTGCGACTTATTAGCATTATTTCTAGATGGTACCTTTAACTTTTCTCCAGTTTTTATTAAGTCTTGATTATTAATGCCGTTTATTTGCTCAAGATCAGAGGAAGTAGTCTTAAAGTTCTTGGCGATCTCTTCTAAAGTATCTCCCGGTTTAACCTTATAGGTCGAGTATCCATTTTTAGATGCTGAAATTTTACCAGGATTATCATCCGCTTCAGGATAACCTTTATTAGCTGAAGTTTTCTGACTGAGATTAGATTCTCTATATCCCGGGATCTTCAAGATTTGCCCTGGATAGATTCTATATCTTCTGGATAGGGAGTTTGCCTGAATAATATTAAAGGGTGAAACTCCATATTTTTTGGCAATCCCTGATACGGTTTCCCCTTTTCTCACTTTATGCATAGTATAAAGGGTTTTTGATGGAAGCTCTGAATATCTCTGGGTAAAGCTCTCTTTTGTGTTTGCAGGTATTCGCAAAGGATATGAACGATATTGAGGGGGAGTTACATCTCTCAATAATTCAGGGTTTAGCTCTCTTATCTTCTCCACTGAAACACTCAGAACCTCTGCTATGGTTTTAAGATCAATCGGCTTATCTACTATTACCGTATCAAACTCTATGGGTTTTTCATATTCCACTTCTAACCCGTATTTTTCTGGATCTTTAGCGATGATAGTCGCTGCTATATAAAGTGGCACATAATCATAAGTTTGCTTTCTTAAGTTCAGCTCCCAGAAATTGTTAGTCTTGTATTTTTTTATGGCCCGATTTAAACCTCCCTCACCGCAATTATATGCCGCTAAAGCCAAGTTCCATGCCCCAAATTCTTTATAAAGTTTAGATAGATAATCGCAAGCTGCATAAGTAGATTTCACAAAATCTCTTTTCTCATCATACCACCAGTTGCTTTTTAGACCATATAATCTTCCAGTAGAGGGGATAAACTGCCACATTCCAACCGCATTTGCCCAGGAACGTGCTTTAGGACTAAAACCGCTTTCAATTAGAGGCAGGTAAGCCAGGTCCAAGGGTAGATTTTTCTCTTTTAAGATCTCTTTGATCAGGTAAATATATTTTCCAGACCTGTAAAGATAAGTGAGGAAACGCTCCCGGCCTACAGTTTGCAGATAAAGAATCGAATTCTCTACCCGTTCATTCCATTCGATCGGCATATCATAAGTAGAACTATCCGGGACTTCCATCGCCACTTTGACTGAATCCTTAATTGAATCTCTAAGTTTTTGAAAATCCTGAATATTATCGAACTTTTCTAAAAAAGCAGAGATAGAACCTTCGCTGTCTAAAGTTCCCAGAGAAAGGAGAGTGATTTTATAATCTGCAGCAATTTCACGCAATAGCCGGTTGTACTTATCTATATTTTTAGAATTAGTTTCCTCTTCTAAATCTAAATTTGCTAACAAATCTAAAGCTTTCTCAAAATTAGTCTGAGCTTCATCCCATTTACCTTCTCGATTTGCCTCTACTCCTAAAGCATAATATCCTTCAGCCTCTTTAAGCTCTTCGGAGATCAGCTTTTCATAAACTGCGGATGAATCAGCCTGAGAGATGACCTGAG
>CAZMZF010000025.1:0-34380 GCA_964570765.1 uncultured Ignavibacteria bacterium | reverse complement strand
TCAAGCTCCAAGGTTTGCTCAACCAGGAGAGAAAGGAGAGGTTAGAAAGATAATCTTAGAGTTGAAACTTTTAGCAGATGTGGGGATTGTTGGTCCACCTAATTCAGGCAAGTCGACACTTTTAGCCAGGGTTTCAGATGCCAGGCCAAAGATAGCCCCTTATCCTTTTACCACTCTTAAGCCAAATTTAGGGGTGGTGAGGTTAAAAGAAAACAAAAGCTTTGTCTTAGCTGATATTCCTGGTTTAATAGAAGGTGCTCATCAAGGTAAAGGATTAGGGCTGGATTTTTTAAGACATATCCAGAGGACAAAACTATTACTTTTTTTGTTAGATGTGACAGCTTCTGACCTAATCTCTGAGTATGATAACCTTAAAAATGAGCTTGAACTCTATGACTTTTCACTCTTAGACAAACCAGCGATCTTGGCTTTGAATAAAATTGATTTGATGACTGAAAAAGAGAAAAAGAGATTTAAACTGGAGCTGGAATTGCCCATCATAAAGATCTCAGCCTTAACTGGAGAAGGGATAGAAAAGCTTTTAGATTGTATAAACCAGGAATTGGAAAAGGTGAAGTTAAGGGAAAAAGGAGAGATTAAGATTGGAACTTTTTGAGTAGCCGGTAGCATGTAGCTAGGAGCAAGTAGCAAAAAAAAGAAAGATCAAAGATGGAGTTTTCTGAGATCAGAGACTGGATAGGATTATCTTTAGTTCCAGAGGTAGGGACTAAGAGATTTATTTCACTTTTAAACCATTTTGGCTCACCCAGAGAGGTTTTTTTAGCCAGGTTGAAAGAGATTGAAAAAATTCCGGATATAGGCAGGGTGGTTGCTCAAAATCTAAAAAATTTCAAATCCTGGGATGAAGCTGAGAAACAGAGTTTAAGAGTGGGAAAGGATGGGATTAGATTTATAACTATAAAATCTTCTGAATATCCTTCTAATTTAAAGAATATTTATGATCCGCCCCCGTATCTTTTCTTAAAAGGAGAAATAAGAAATGATGATCAAAAAGCTTTAGCTATTGTAGGGACCAGGGCTCCTTCCACGTATGGTAAACTTATAGCAGAAAAGATTTCAAGAGAGTTAGCTGAAAAAGGGATTACCATAATCAGTGGCTTTGCACGAGGGATTGATTCTCTTTCCCATCATTACGCTTTAGAGGTAGACGGAAGGACGATCGGGGTTTTCGGCTCTGGTCTGGATGTAATCTATCCACCTGAGAATAAGAAACTGGCAACCAGAATTGAAAAAAATGGAGCCTTAATCTCAGAATTCCTTTTAGGCACCCAGCCAGAAGGAACTAATTTCCCTAAAAGAAATAGACTGATAAGTGGCCTCTCCTTAGGAGTGATCATCATTGAGGCAGGGATTAAAAGCGGCGCGCTTCTTACGGCTCAATTAGCGTTGGATCAAGGGAGAGAGGTCTTCGCTATTCCTGGAAATATCAGCTCCAAAGGGAGCGAAGGGACCAACTGGTTGATTAAGAAGGGAGCGGTTCTGGTTACTAAAGCTGAAGATATCTTAGAGGAGCTTCAAGGGGTTTTAGGTGAAGAGGAAAAAGAATTAAAAAGGGAAAAAAGTTTCACCCTTTCGGATGAGGAACAGAAAATCTATAAGCTTCTCTCTTCAGAACCAGCTCATATCGACCGAATTGCTAAAGAAAGTGAACTTTCAACTCCACTAGCTCTTTCGCTTTTGTTAAGTTTAGAATTAAAAGGGTTTGTCAAGCAGATTTCAGGGAAAAACTTCATTCGGATTTAAGGGTATAAAGTTGATAGAGAAAAAAATTGAGGTTGTAAATCGTCTGGGCTTGCATGCCCGACCAGCGGCTCTGGTAGTACAAAAAGCCAGTAAGTTCAAAGCGGAGATCAGATTAATAAAGGATGAGTATGAGGTGAATGCTAAAAGCATTATGAGCGTTATGATGTTAGCGGCTGAGATGGGAAGCTTTTTAACTATTAAAGCCTGGGGTGAAGATGAAGCTACGGCAGTGGAGGAGATTGCTAAGCTTTTTGAGGAAAAATTTGGAGAAGAATAATTAATTTAAATATAAATTTTAAAGATGAAAAAATTTAAAAAAATTATCGTCTGGCAGGGTATACCCGCATCTCCAGGCATAGCTATCGGCAAAGCCTATCTTTTAGATAGAGAAGAGATAAAGATTAGAGAGGAAAAGCTTCCTCCGGGGCAGATTCAAAAGGAGATTTTGCGTTTTAAAAAAGCCCTGCATGAAGCTAAAAAAGAAATTGTAAAGTTAAAAGAAAATATCGCCAAGAAATTGGGTACAGAGCAAGCTAAAATTTTTGATGCCCATCTTCTAATCTTAGAGGATGAGGTTGTCAACCAACAGGTTTTTAATGGCATCAAAGAAGAGAAAAAAAATGCGGAGTTCATCTATAGTCGAATAATTCAAAAGACTATCCAGGCTATATCTTCAACCAAATATGAATACCTGAAAGAAAGAGTTGCTGATATTTCTGCGGTCTCAACCCGGGTGATAAACAGACTTTTAGGCTTGAAGCAACATACCATAGAACCTCTGAAGACCCCGAGAATTATAGTTGCTCATTCGCTCTCTCCCGGGGATGTGGTTCAGATGAAGAAGGAAAGCGCTCTGGGTTTTGCTACTGATTTAGGTGGGAAAACCTCTCACGTAGCGCTTTTAGCCAAATCTTTAGGTTTCCCAGCAGTGGTGGGTTTAAAAGCTCTTTTTTCCAAGGTCAAATCCGGTGAGAATTTGATTCTGGATGGGAATAGAGGAGAAGTGATCCTTTCCCCGGACCAGGCAACCTTGAAAAATTATGAGCTTAAAAAAGAAAAGCTTCTTGAAAAAAGTAGAACCCTTTTAGAGCTAATCAGTCTTGTGGCTGAGACTAAGGATAAAAAAAAGATTGAGCTTTCGGCTAATATCGAACTTCCGTCAGATGTGGAATCTGCACTCGAAAACGGAGCAGAAGGGATAGGTCTTTTTAGAACCGAATATCTATATTTAGCCAGTTCTGATCTGCCGGATGAGGAGGAACAGTATCAGGCTTATTTTTCTATTGCACAGAAAATTTATCCTCAACGTGTGATCATTCGGACTTTTGATATGGGAGGTGATAAGTTCGCGCATGATCAGGAAAGGGATTATGAGGCAAACCCTTTTCTGGGCTGGAGAGCTATCCGGGCTTGCCTGGACCTACCTGATGTTTTCAAAACTCAGCTCCGCGCAATTCTTAAAGCCAGTCAGTTGGGGAATCTAAGTATTATGCTTCCGATGATTTCCAGTTTAGATGAGCTTTTAAAGTCGAAGAAAGTCCTGGAGGAGGTCAAAGAAGAGCTAAGGGCTAAAAAGGTCAGTTTTGATGAAGAAATTAAAATTGGAATTATGGTCGAAATCCCCTCCGCTGCTTTAGAGGCAGATTCCCTTGCCAAAAACTGTGATTTTTTCAGTATCGGGACTAATGATTTAATCCAGTATACCTTAGCGGTTGATCGAACCAATGAAAGGATTGCACATCTTTATCAGAGTTTTCATCCGTCGGTTTTGAAATTGATAAAGAAGACTATAGATGATGGTCATAAAAATAATATCTGGGTGGGGTTATGTGGTGAAATGGCGGCTGATCCTAAGGCTACAGTTTTGTTGGTAGGTTTAGGGATAGATGAACTTTCTGCATCACCTCTTTCTATCCCCCAGATTAAAAAGATCGTCCGCTCCATAGAATTCCAGGAAGCCAGAGTTTTAGCCGAAGAGATGATGAAATTGAATGATGCAGATCAGATCGAAAAACTATTAGAAGAAGATTATCTGCAGAGATTTAACCAGGAAAATTCTACAAAGGTTTGAGATTATGGAGACAAAATTAAATTTAGATAAGCTCGAAGATATTAAAAAAATCGACAGACAGGGGATGTATGATTTAATCTATAATTTCCCTCTGCAGTTGACAGAAGGTGCTCACCTCGGTTTTATAGTAGATTTAAACTTAGAAAACTCAATACCTGATAATATAATTCTTACTGGAATGGGGGGTTCTGCCATTGGTGGAGATTTAGCAAGGTCTTATTTAGCTGCAGAACTTAAAATACCTTTCTGGGTCTGCAGGAATTATAATTTGCCAGAATTTGTTAATAATAAAAGCCTGGTTTTCGTCTCCAGTTATTCAGGTAATACTGAGGAGACCCTATCAGCTTACCAGGAGGCTAAAAGAAGAAAAGCCAAGATTATTGCTATCACCTCAGGAGGGAAACTCTTAGAGGAATGTAAAAGGTATAACTTCCCTTTTATCCTCATCCCTAAAGGTTTGCCACCTCGTGCCGCTTTAGGTTATTCTTTCACCCCAATCCTGGTCACTCTTTCCCGGTTAGGACTGGTCTCCGATAAGATAGAGGAGCTTGAAAAGACCTCCAAATTTTTGGATGAGAAAAGGAACGAATATTCGCTGGAAAGGAAAACTGGAGAAAATCCTGCTAAGAACTTAGCTTTAAATCTCTATCAGAAGACACCTATAATTTACTCTTCAACTAATTATTTCGATGCAGTTGGATACAGGTGGAAAGGACAGTTGTGTGAGAACTCCAAGATTTTGGCTTTTAACAATTATTTCCCGGAGTTCAACCATAATGAGTTAGTGGGTTGGAAAGTCCTAGATCAAATCAGAGATAAGTTAGTTGTGATTATATTACAGGATAAAGAAGACCATCTCCGAATTCAAAAAAGGATGCAAATAGTTAAGGAGATAATCGAGAAGGAGAAAGTTAAAGTGATTGAGATAAAAAGTGAAGGTGAAAATCTTCTGTCTCGGATCTTCTCTTTAATTCAATTAGGGGATTTTACCAGCTTTTATCTAGCGATTCTCAATCGAGTTGATCCTACTCCGGTTGAGGTTATAGATTATCTCAAAAATAAGTTAGCCACTTGAAAAACTAAAAAAGATGAGAAAAAGAGCTGTCCACCTTTTGTTATTTATTCTAATTTTCTCCTTTATCAATTCAGGATTTACTTTTGCTAACCCGACAGAAGAGATTTCCTGGTTCAGAACTGACAGGATAAATATCTTGGTTTTACTTTTAGTCTTTTCCTCGGCTGTCCTTTTATATATTCGCAGTGCTAAAAAAGGGAAGGAGCATTTCATTCGCAAAATCTCTGGCTTAGAGGCAGTGGAGGAAGGGGTGGGAAGAGCAACTGAGATGGGACGTCCAGTCATTTTTATTCCAGGCATACAGGAGCTGGATGACATTCAAACTATAGCCGGACTTTCGATCTTAAGTAAGGTAGCTAAAATAACTGCTCAATACCATACCCCACTTTTTGTTCCCGTGCAGTACCCTTTAGTTTTAGCTGCGGCGCAGGAGTCGATCAAAGGAGCCTATTTGGATATAGGTAAGGGGGAGGATTATTCTCCTGAAATGGTTAGATATGTAGCTGGAGAGCAGTTTGCTTTTGTGGCTGCGGTTCACGGGATTATGCACCGGGATAAGCCAGCCACCATCGTGTATATGGGAGCTTTTTTTGCTGAGTCTTTGCTTTTAGCGGAAGAAGGACAGGCAAGTGGAGCCATACAAATAGCTGGCACTGCTAATCCAGACCAGTTACCTTTTTTCATTACAGCCTGTGATTATACCCTGATGGGTGAGGAGCTTTTTGCGGCAAGCTCGTATCTTTCTAAAGAGCCTTTGATGTTAGGCAGTCTTAAAGGGCAGGATTGGATAAAGGTTTTTCTGGTCATATGTATCCTCCTGGGAGCATTATTTGAAACTTTCAATTTAGGTGGTGGATTTTTTTATAAACTTTTCATAGAACGCTAAAGCTTATGAAAACTCAACTTCCAGTTGTAATTGCTTTTCTGTCCGGGTTTATTATGATTTTAGCTTTTTTCAGCGCTAATCCGGGAATAGTTGATTTCAGCCAGAATCTTTTGACCTGGGTTACGATTGTGGGTGGGATCAGTTTGCTTTTAGGTATAGTTAGTATTCTTAAGGTCAATCTTAAGATTATCTCAGAGAAGGGAAAGGACTGGTGGTTGAAACTGATCTTGGTGTTATTTGTTTTTGGTATGTCTATATCTGGATTACTCTGGGGGACTCAGGAAAAGACCCCTTTTGACTGGCTTTTCCAGAATATCCAGTCGCCGATGATGTCAACTATGTTTTCCATCTTAGCTTTTTTCATCGCCTCTGCGGCTTATCGGGCTTTCAGAGCCAGAACCAGGGAAGCTACTATCCTGCTTTTTACCTCGGTGATAGTTATGTTAGGAAGGATACCCTTAGGACAATATCTCTGGGATAAACTTCCCGATTATGCGGACTGGATAATGGCTTATCCTAATTTAGCAGCGCAGAGAGGAATTATAATCGGAGCGGCTTTGGGCGCCGCCGCAATGTCTCTGAGAATTATCCTGGGGATCGAAAGGGCTTATATGGGGTAAAAGTTGTAGGTCAAGCATGTTCATAGAACTGCTTGACAGGTATAATTTAATAGAATTGTCAACCAGTCCTTTGGACATGGTTGACCTACAGTAATAGAGCAAAGTAAAAAGAATATGAGTGATTTAGTTTCCAAAATTTTAGAGGAAATTATTTGAAGACAATTCATAAAATTATAATAGGTGATTCAAGGTGGATGAAAGAGATTCCAGATGAGTCGGTCCACCTTATCATCACATCTCCACCCTACTGGCAATTAAAAGATTATGGTAATGGAAGACAGATAGGTTTCAATGACAGTTATGAAGAGTATATCAATAATCTTAATCTAGTCTGGAATGAGTGCCATAGGATTTTACATAAAGGCTGTCGTTTGTGCATTAACATCGGAGATCAATTCGCACGCTCTGTCTATTACGGAAGATACAAGATTATTCCAATAAGAACTGAGATAATCAAGTTTTGTGAAAGCGCTGGCTTTGACTATATGGGTGCTATCATCTGGCAGAAAGTTACTACCTGTCATACGACTGGTGGTGCAACGGTAATGGGTTCCTTCCCTTATCCCAGGAGCGGGATTCTTAAATTAGACTACGAATTCATTTTAATCTTTAAGAAATATGGTAATCCTCCAAAAGTTAGTACGGAGATAAAAGAGCAATCAAAATTAACACAGAAGGAATGGAACTTGTATTTTACCGGACACTGGAATTTCCCTGGCGAAAAACAGGATAAACATCTGGCGATGTTTCCAGAGGAGTTACCAAAACGTCTTATTAAAATGTTTAGTTTTGTTGGTGATACTGTTCTTGATCCATTTCTTGGGAGCGGAACTACCTCTTTGACAGCTAAGAATCTTAATAGAAATTCTATAGGTTATGAAATAAATGAGGATTTCCTACCAATAATAAAAGAAAAATTAAAGCTAAAACAAAAAACTATTTTTCAAGATGCAGCTTTCGAAATAACCAAGCAGAAAGAACCACGGGTAGATTTTAAGGAAGAGATTAAAAAGCTTCCTTATGTTTTTAAAGACCCTATAAAATTTGACAAAAAAATTGATCCAAGAAAATTAAGATTTGGTTCAAAGATAGATAATTCTTATTCAGAAAATGCAACATACTACACGGTAAAAGAAATAATTTCTCCAGAGAGGTTGATTTTAAATAATGGTTTGAAAATTAGATTATTAGGTGTCAAAGAGAAACCAGATAAAAACGGAGAGGCGATTGAATTTTTAAGAGAAAAAACCAGCGGTCAGAAGGTATTTTTAAAATTTGATGCCATAAAATACGATGAAGAAAATAATTTATTGTGCTATCTTTACTTATGGAATAAGACATTTTTAAATGCTCATTTGATTAAAAACGGCTTGGTTGATGTGGATACTACATGTGATTTCAGATATAAGTCAAAATTTTTGTCAGTGAGGGTATAGCATAATGCCAAAAGAATGGATATTGAATCAGGCAAATATGAGATGGGGGTTGACCAAGAAAAATAAAGTTGGTCCAGTTTCGGAATTGATAAGAAAATGCTCTCCTAAATCTTCGAAGGAATGGGAAGAGTATTATTATCAAAAGGTCTATTCCAAAGATCATTTAGAGCAGTTAGGGCAGAAACTCTATATAAAAATTAGCGAGGTATGCCAGGCTGAAATTGAAAGCATCGCAGAACAAGATTGCATTGATTTTGTTGTTAATTTAGTAATCAACAGAACTTATGATGGTTATCAGTCTGAGATACAAACCATTTATGGACAGTTACAAGAGGCATTAGGTGTTAAAGTGGAACCAGCTCCAGACGAATGGGATAGGGGATATAATGTTGATTTTTTCATCAAGGTAAAGGATAAATACATTGGACTTCAAATTAAACCTGCAGGATATGCCTACATTACACAAATCATTAATGAATTAGAATTCCAGAAAAAAACACATGAAAAGTTTACTACCAAATATGGTGGTAAAGTATTCTATATTATCTCAGTAAAAGAAGGAAAAAAGAAAATTATATATAATTATGACATTATAGGGGAAATCAAGAAGGAGATTGAAAGACTAAAGAAAGAATGAGGGCCTCAATATATTTTGGTGTATAAGAGGCTAATATTAGTTTAATTCAAGTTCATATTGCATATTACTTAAAATATGTTGATACTGAAAAAAATTAAATAGTTAATTAAAAGGAGATAGATAATAATTGAAAGTAAAAAGCTACAAGATCGAAGACATAGTGGTGATTGAGCCACTTGAGAAATTTTTAACCGGAGATGAGATCAAGGAGTTAGAGGATAAATTAGCAGAGGCTCATTCTACAGGGATATCTAAAGTGGTAATAAATTTTTCTAAGACTGAGCTTATATATTCTGCTTTTATATCTACTCTTTTAGGATATAACCAGAAATTCAGAAAGGCAGGCGGGGGCATAAGGTTAGCCAATCTGAGCCTGGAGGTTAAAAAGATAATTGAGGTGACCCGCTTATTCCAGATTTTTGAGACCTACTCGAGCTTAGACGAAGCTTTAGATAGTTTTAAGAAGGGGAAATGAGTTCCCTCTCCCCCTTCGACTTCGCTCTGGGAAAGCTCTTGTGGAAGGATTGTAGTTGCTCGATTTATCGAGCAAGAGAATGCCCAATAAATTGGGCAACTACCTGAATGGAGTGCATCGTCCGTGACGATGCAAAGTTAAAGGTTGATGATCTAAGATGAACTCTTTTTTTAAAATATTCTCTCAGATTAAAGAGATAGATAGGAGATATATCTTCCTTTTGATCGGGGTAGCGGTGATCTTACCTCTTATTTTCCCCTTGGGTTTGCCCTTAGGGGTAACCCAACCTTCCAAAAACTTGTATGAAAAAGTCGAGAGCCTGAAGGAAGGTTCAGTGGTACTTTTGACTTTCGATTACTACCCTTCTACCCTGCCTGAGACTGAGCCGATGTCTTATGCGGCTTTAAGGCATCTCTTCAGAAAAAATATCAAAGTCATCACTGTTACCACTATCCCCTTGGGAGCACTTTCGGTGATGGAGAATGTGGTGAAAAATGTTGCCAGGGAATATGATAAGAAATATGGAGTCGATTATGTCAATTTAGGTTATAAGTATGGTTATCAAGCGGTGCTATTAGGTATGGGCAGGAGAATTGAGGATATCTTTCCGATGGATGCTTATAACAATAAGCTGGAGAGTCTTCCTTTGATGCAACGAGTAAAAAATTACAAGGACGTGGATTTTATCTTTGTTGTTTCGGATAATGCTACTGTAGATTACTGGATTTCACTGGTCAATGCTCAATTCGGGACCCCGATGGGTGCAGGGGTGACTGCGGTTATGGCACCAAAATGTTATTCTTATTTACAGACCAACCAGATGGTAGGGCTTTTAGGAGGGATGAAAGGTGCGGCTGAATATGAAAAGCTTTCTTTGAACTATGGAAAAGCTATTCGGGGAATGGATCCTCAATCGATAGTACATTTTTTGATCATATTTTTTGTGATCTTGGGTAACTTAGGATATTTTATCACCAGGAAGAAAGAGGGTTTAAAATGAGCTGGGAGTTTTTCGGAATATCTTTATCAGCTTTGCTAACTTTATCCCTTTACAGTTTTTTATACAAGGATAACCCCTTTTATAAATTAGCTGAACATATCTTTGCTGGAATTTCAGCCGGTTATTATGTGGGCTTGATCTGGCATTCGGTTATCAAACAACAGCTCTGGTCGCCAATGGTCAAGGAAGGTCAATATCTTTTGATAATTCCTGGTATCCTGGGAGCATTGATGTTTACCCGGTTTATCTCAAAAATTTCCTGGCTTTCCAGGTTGTCTTTAGCCTTTGTGGTGGGTAACACCGCAGGGATAACTATAATCCAACAACTTCACGGGATGGTCTTACCTCAGGTGAGAAGCACATTTTTAAATCTAACTACTCTTACTGGTATAGTTATGGTGGTTGGGGTTATTTCTACCATCATATATTTCTATTTTTCGAAAGAGCATAAAGGAGCATTAGGTTTCGTGGCTCAGGTCGGAATCTGGTTTATTATGATCTCCTTTGGAGCTTCCTTTGGATATACAGTAATGGCGCGGGTCTCCCTTTTAATCGGAAGAGCACAGTTTCTTTTAACAAACTGGTTGCATATTATTAAATAAAGATTATTTTTAAAAATATGAAGGTGATAATTCCAGTTGCAGGGATAGGTTCAAGATTAAGGCCTTTAACTCATACCGCACCTAAGGTTTTGTTGCAGGTAGCGGGAAAACCGATCCTGGGTCATGTTTTAGATGGACTGAAGGGCTTGGAGATAAATGAGGTAATCTTCGTGATCGGGTTTATGGGAGAGAAGATCGTAGAATATGTGCGAAAAAACTATAAATTCAAATCCTCCTTTGTAAAACAGAAGAAGTTGAAAGGACTGGGGTATGCGGTATATTTAGGTGCTAGAAGAGTGAAGGCAAAGGAACCGGTTCTGATCATCTTAGGAGATACGGTGTTTGAGATGGACCTAAAACCAGTCATCAAGAAAGGCTGTGATGCTTTAGGGATAAAAGAAGTTGAGGATCCAAAAAGGTTCGGGATAGCTGAACTGGAGGATGGATTTGCCAGGAAATTAGTCGAAAAACCAGAAAAACCTACAAGTAAAAAAGCTTTAGTCGGGGTCTATTATATCAAAAGTGGACAGCTTTTGAAAAAAGCACTCTGGGATATGATGGTGAAAAACATCCGTACTCGAGGAGAATATCAGCTCACTGATGCTTTGCAGTTGATGATCGAGAAGGGAGTTAAATTTTCAACTTTCGATGTGGAAGGGTGGTATGATTGTGGAAAACCGGAGACCCTTTTAGAAACTAACCGCCATCTGCTCTCTAAGATTAAAAAAACCAGGGAGATAAAAGGGAGTGTAATTATTCCTCCAGTCTTCATACCTAAAAGCTGTAAATTAGAGAATTCAATCATCGGTCCTAATGTATCAATTGGCAATAATGCGGTTATTCGCCATTCGTTTATAAAAAATTCTATTTTAGGTGAGAAATCAGAAGTAAATTACTGTTTATTAGATTCTTCTTTAATCGGTGATAATTCTCAGGTTCTGGGAAAATTCCAGAAGTTGAATGTTGGAGACTCATCTGAAGTAGGGCTGGATTAGTAAAAGAAGTAGACAGTAGGTAGTAGATAGGAAGGAAAATAGAACAAAGGAAAGGATGGAAAATGAATGAGAGAAACTTTTTATTTACATCGGAATCAGTAACTGAGGGTCATCCGGATAAAGTTTGCGACCAGATCTCAGATATGGTTTTAGATGAGGTGATTAAACAAGACCCTTTGGGACGGGTAGCTTGCGAGACTTTTATCACGATTGGGCTGGTCATAGTAGGAGGGGAGATCACAACCTCCGGGTATGTGGATATAGCTGGATTAACCAGAAATCTGATCAAGGAGATTGGGTATACTCATGCAAAATACGGGTTTAATTATGAGACCTGTGCGGTGCTTAATGCTATCGGATCCCAATCCCCGGATATAGCTCAGGGCGTGGATATAGGTGGTGCAGGGGATCAAGGATTGATGGTGGGATATGCCTGTGATGAGACTCCTGAACTAATGCCTCTTCCGATATCTTTAGCTCATAAACTCTGTCAGAGACAGGCTGAGATAAGGAAGAAGAAGATTCTGGATTACTTAGGACCGGATGGCAAATCTCAAGTTACTGTGGAATACCGGGATGGTAAACCTTATCGTGTTGATTGCGTGGTCTTGTCCTCTCAACATACTGAGGAGATCTTGGATGAAACCGGCAAAAAAATATCAGATAAAGCCAGAGAGGAGATTATCGAAAATATAGTTAAACCAGTTGTTAGAAATTTAGTGGATGAGAATACTATATATCTGGTTAATCCAACTGGTAAATTTGTTATCGGTGGTCCCCAATCAGATACCGGTATGACCGGTCGAAAAATCATTGTGGATACTTACGGTGGGATGGCTCCACACGGTGGTGGTGCTTTTTCCGGAAAAGACCCAACCAAGGTGGACCGGTCAGCTTCCTATATGCTAAGATATATTGCCAAGAATATTGTGGGAGCTGGATTGGCTCAGAAATGTGCGGTACAATTAGCTTATGCTATAGGAGTTATAGACCCGGTTTCGGTGATGGTGGATACTTATGGAACTGGTAAAGTCCCTGAATCTAACCTGGTCAGGCTGATCAAGAAACATTTTCAACTTACTCCTAAGGGGATGATTGAGATGTTAGATTTAAGAAGGCCGATCTATTTAAAGACAGCAGCTTATGGACACTTTGGCAGAACTGAGCCGGAGTTTACCTGGGAAAGGTTGGATAAAGTTGAAGATTTGAAAAGAGACGCGTAAAATAAGTAGACAGTAGACAGTATGTAGTAGACAGGGAAAAGACTATGAGTAAGCAGGGGAGAGCGGAGAGGTTTGAGGATCTAGAGGTTTGGAGAAGGGCTCACAGGCTGGTATTAAAAGTGTATAATCTTACAAGAGGTTTTCCAAAAGAAGAAAAATTTGGATTGGTTTCTCAGATGCGAGGAGCGGCGGTTTCGATACCGGCTAATTTAGCTGAAGGTTTTAAAAAGCGAACACCAAAAGATAAATCCAATTTCTACAATATTGCACAGGGTTCTCTTGAAGAGCTACGATACTATCTTATTCTAGCGAAAGATTTAAACTACATATTAAATAACAATGAATTAATTGATTCAGTCGAAGAAATAGGGAAGATGCTTTATGGATTGATAAGAAGCATACAGCAAAAAGTAGACAGTAGACAGGGGAGAGGTGACTACCTGTATGCTGTCTACTCCGCCTCTGGCGGACTATCTACTTAAAAAAAGGAGCAAAAATGAAGTATGATATCAAGGATTTGAAATTAGCTAAACAAGGGAAACTGAGAATCGAGTGGTCCGAAAGGAACATGCCGGTATTGAGATTAATTCGAGAGAGGTTTGCCAAAGAAAAACCCCTGCGGGGGGTTAAAATCTCTGCCTGTTTGCACGTTACTACTGAGACTGCTAATTTGATGGATACTTTAAAAGCTGGTGGAGCAGAAGTGGTTCTTTGTGCTTCAAATCCCTTATCTACTCAGGACGATGTGGCATCATCCTTAGTTCAGTATTTTAAAATTCCTACTTTTGCTATTAAAGGTGAGAACAACAAGGTTTATTATCAGCATATTAACTCTGCCTTAAATATTAAACCGGATATAACTATGGATGATGGAGCAGACTTGGTCTCTACTCTTCATTCAAAAAGGACCGAACTTATAAAAAACCTCATCGGTGGAACTGAAGAGACTACAACCGGTGTGCTTCGTCTGAGGAGTATGCAAAGGGATAGGGTTTTAAGATACCCGATTATTGCGGTTAACGACTCCAAGACTAAATATTTTTTTGATAACCGTTATGGTACCGGACAATCGACTATAGATGGTATCTTAAGGGCTACCAATTTCCTTTTAGCTGGCTCTAAAGTTGTGGTAGCGGGTTATGGCTGGTGTGGTAGAGGATTTGCCCTTAAAGCCAAGGGGATGGGGGCGGATGTGATTGTAACTGAAGTTGATTATCTGAAAGCAATTGAAGCCACTATGGATGGGTTCAGGGTTATGCCTATGGCAGAGGCGGCTAAAATCGGGGATGTTTTCTGCACTCTAACCGGGGATATAAACGTTATCCGAACAGAGCACTTCCGGATAATGAAAGATAATGCTGTGGTCTGTAACTCCGGGCATTTTAACGTGGAGATTGATATTCCAGCACTTGAAAGGATGGCTAAAAAGAAAAGAAGAGTGAGGGAGTTTGTGGATGAATATACTTTGAAAAATGGGAAGAGGATAAATCTGTTGGCTGAAGGCAGACTGATCAATCTTTCTGCGGCTGAAGGTCATCCGGCAGTGGTTATGGATATGAGCTTTGCCAATCAGGCGCTCTCAGCTGAATATCTGGTTAAATCCGGAAAGAGTCTGCAGAAAAAAGTCTATGTGGTGCCAGAGAAGATAGATTCAGAGATCGCCCGATTAAAATTAAATTCTATGGGGATAAAGATAGATAAATTAACCCCGGAGCAGAAGAAATACCTGGCTTCGTGGGAAATGGGGACGTAAAATTCAAGTTTAAGAGTTTAAAGGTTTAAAAGTTTAAGGGTTAAAAAAACGTAACGCCCGGCCTTAATGTCCTATAAACGGAGACTACGTCTGGCGTAGCCACCGTAGGATCGGGCGTTTTTGTCTTTTGTAGAGACGCATGGCTATGCGTCTCTACGTTTTCTGTAGGGACAGAACAGCGTTCTGTCCTGTAAATTTTTATTTGCATAATCCGTTCTATTTGCTGTGAGGCATTTATTTCCCTCTCCCTACGGGAGAGGGATTAAGGGAGAGGTCTTGAAGTTAGTTTTTTACATCTTCAAGCGGAGCTGAATTAGTTCTGTAAGTCTTATTTCTAAATGTAGTTATGAAATTCTAAATTTTATACTTGACAAAAAGTTGGAGGGGGGTATACTTAGCTATAGCAATTACAACACTTGATTAACTCACAAAATTGAAAACTATAACCTTAAAAAAGGAGGTATCAGTGAAAAGTGGTATTATTTTTATTCTTCTGATTTTACTATGGTCTACATACGCATTGCCTCAGACATGGACCGTTACAGTAGTCGACACAGGGACATTACAAGGACCTGTAATGCAGATAGACTCAAAAGATTTCATTCATATAACCTATAATTATCCTCTTGATTCTCCACCAAGTAATCGCTTACTTCGGTATGCTCTATGGAATAAGACTAACTGGACATACTATAATCTAGATACTGTAGGATGGGTAAGCCCACACATGACAGTAACAGAAACCGGTTATCCGTGTATTGAGTATAGCAGAAAACTAAAGTGTTTTAATGGTGTGACTTGGAGTACATGGACATTTCCTGATACAGTCGGTTCTTGTGGGGCAATTGCGTTTGATAATTCAGATACTTTGAATGCCCTTGCTATCTCAACTTGCACGAACTCTAAGAAAGTCTTGTATTGGCTTAAATTAATTAATAGCGTTTGGACTGTTGACAAAATTTTGGATGTATCTTGCTCACCATTGGATACTTATAATCCTATTACCTGTGAACATTCTATTTTTTTCGACAATCAGAACTATCCATGGATTTTATATGTTTTAGGTGATTCGTTGGTTGTGATATCGCACTGGGATGGCTATGATTGGTCAGCAGACACGGTTGACCATGTTCATATGGCACCTTTGTCAAATGTTATCTCCACAGATTTTGTTTTAGATAAAGATGATAAACCTCATCTCGTTTATGAGTGTGGTGATTCTATGTTTTATGCTTATCAGGATGGAATAGGCTGGAACAAAATGTTACTATGTGGATTAGATGCGACAGCTTTAACAATATGCATGAACCCCCTAACCAATAGAGCTGTGGTTTCTTTGGCTCCAAAAAGGTTTGGTTCCTGGATCGGAGACTCTCTTTTTCTAGCGTATCATCACGATGGATTCATCTGGCATTATGAACTTATAGATACTACTGTGTATAATCCTGATAATTATGGGAAAATAATGGATTTTGACTCTGCGGGTAAACCTACAATGGCTTATTTGAAATTGAGAGATGGGAATACATTCTTTGTTTGTTGTGCAATTCGGAGTGAGCCAGTAGCCGTGAAAGATGAGGAGATTAGACAAAATAAAGCCAGAGGATATTCCTTATTTCAGAACTATCCCAATCCATTTAACCAATCCACCAAGATAGAATTTACTCTGTCGCAGTCTGGTTTTGTTAGTCTAACCATCTATGACCTTCTGGGAAGAAAGATAAGAACCTTGGTTTCTGAGAACTTATCTTCAGGTTATAAGTCTGTGTTGTGGGATGGAAAGGATGATTCTGGAAAGGAGGTTTCATCCGGGATTTATTTTTACCAGTTGAAAATTGGAGATTTCTCAGAGGGGAAGAAGTTGGTGTTACTGAAATAGAAAAAGACAATGTCGGATAACGGATGACGGATATCGGATAAAATGTAGGGGAGGGGTTTATCCCCTCCCGATTTTTTAATATAACCTCTCCTTTGTCCTCTCCTTAAAAAGGAGAGGATTTAGCATGTAGGGGGAGGCCCCTGTTGAACGTAGTGAAATCCCGATCCTATCGGGGTGCCTGCCCAAATAAATAGGGCGAACACGCGGTTCGACAAGCTCCCTTCGACATTGCTCAGGGACAGTGAGAGAAATCGAACTGTCACCGTCCTGAGTCTTCGACCCTGCACTTCGTCCTGAGACTCAGTGTCGAAGGAAGACTCAGACCCGAAGGGCAAAGTCGAAGGAGGGGTTCGCCCCTACATTCCTTGTAAAGACGCATGGCAATGCGTCTCTACTTTTTCGCCTTGATTAAAAGTACTATCCCTATTACCCCAAATACAATATTGGATATCCAGGCGGCTAATAGAGGTGAGAGTTTGTGTGAGTAGCCAAAGGATTGTCCCAGTCTCAAGAAGGTATAATAAACAAAGCTTATCCCTAAACTGATGGCAAAGCTTAAGGCTAAGCCGGACCGGCGCGGGCTGGTTGCCAGGGTGCATCCGAATAAAACTATGATAAGATTAGCTAAGGGGAAGGAAATCTTCATATAAAGGTCGGTCTTATCCTTAGCAGTATCCTGTCCGGTCCTTTGTTTTAACCTGACATAGCTTTTAAGTTCCTTATAACTCATTTCCTCTGGTAGTTTTTGCTCTTTGGTTAATTCCTCTGGCGTAAGCTTTAAATCCAGACGTAAAATACGTTCGAACTGTTCATACTTTTCAGGAGAAGATGAAGTGGAATCTGAGAAAATCCGGTAACTACCCTTTAAAAATATCCAGCCGTTATCCTGCCAGACAATTTTTTCTGCAAGGATTTCTTCTTTTATGCGGTTACCCTCGAAGGTCTGAAACAATACTCCGCTGCCAACTTTTTTCTGGCTGTTATAATGATTAAGATAAATGATCTGTTGATTTTCAGTCTGCAGATAGATATCATTGAAGGAGACATCTATACCTTTATTTTTTTTCTCTATTTCCCGGGCACGGATTTTTAAGCTCTTCTGGTTGGTGTAAGGGATTAAGAAATTTCCAGCCAGCATTACTAAAAAACTTATACCCAAGGCTAATCCTAAAAGAGGGAGGAGAATCCGGTATAGACTTATGCCTGAGGATTTCATAGCTAAAAGCTCATTCTGTCGAGCTAAAAGACCCAGGGAGAAAAGGGAAGATAAAAGCATAGCAATCGGGGAAACCAGAACTAAAATATAAGGGGAATAATAAAGGTAATATCTTATGACCGAACTTGGAGTTGCCTGTCTATCTATGAAAACATCGATATGTTCCACCAGATCAACTATCAAGAAGATGATCCAGAAAGATAGAAGGGCAAAAAGAAGAACTAAAAGGAACTGTTTTAAAAGGTATCGATTTAAAATCTGCATATTGAAAGTATTTTAGAGTGTCATTCTGAGTTCTGCCAAAGGCAGAATGAAGAATCTACATATTAATAAAAGAGATTCTTCGGTCGTCACGCCAAAAGCGGACTCCCTCAGAATGACAGTGTGGGTTTTTCAACACTCCCTAAAGGTTTGCACTCCAAAACTTTTTCTCATTTAAGAATCAATCCCAAACACAACTTTTCGAAATCTTTTCGGGATAAGTTTCTCAGTCCATTTCCAGGAGATAAAGGTGGCTTCTTTGGTTGATCTTATCAGGATGTAACCTCCAGCTAAAGCTAAAAGAATATTGGCAGACCACATTGCCCAGAAAGCCGGGATATACATCCGATCAGCCAACTCTTCACCTCCGATAAGAAAAGCCCAGTACAAAAGGAAAAAAACCAAGGATAGCCCCAGTCCAACTGCCATATTCCCCCGACGAGCCATAATACCTAAAGGGGCGCCAATCAAGACGAAGACCACACAGGCAAAGGGGAGTGAATATTTCTTATGCACCTCTACTAAATATGAGTTTTTATCTTTCATTTGAAAAGAGAGGTTCTGATTTTCCATCTGAAGCTGGTAAAAAAATTTCTGATTGGTTAAAAAAATGTAGGCCCATAAGTCCTTTTCTGTTTTAAAGGTAGGATTTGAAGATGAAAGAGTGCTACTTTGAAAAACCTCGGATATTTTTCGTTCCGACAGCTTATTTAGATTTTCTTTTCCGATTTCCATGTTCTTTTCTATCATCTTAACCTGATCCAGCATCATCTTTAGGTTCATCTCCCGGTCAGTTCGATAATCTGAGCTGGTCTGGATAAATCTATTCCCCACATCCGGAATATAAAGTGTCTGTTTTTCAAAACTTATCCGCTGATAACGTCCTGGCTCTTTTTCATCCACCTCATGCACTTCACCTTTTTCCAGATGGAAAATCAATGTGTTTTTATCTTCGGAAAATTCTATTTTCCCTTTCTGGGCCAAGATAGTTCGAGGAAAAAGACCTTCTTTTTTTTCATAAATGGTAATCCCTGAGATCTCGTTAGTTTTCGGATTAACTTTTTTGATCAAAAGATGATAACCAGGGATATCATCTATAAAAAGGTTCTCTTTCAAGCTTAAAGTTGGCTTTTTCTGATGTATGTCTGACATAAGTATCCGTGCCTTATGGTTAGCTTCAGGCAATACTTTATCGTTAAAAAGGATCAAGCCAAAAGCTAAGATAAAAGAGAAAATAAGAGGGAAAAAGACGATTCGATAAAGGCTTACTCCGGAGGATTTCAGAGCGGTGATCTCGTTATCCTGTGAAAGTCTTCCAAAAGCCATAAGGGTGGAGACAAAGACCGCCATAGGTATAGATAGAGCCACCATCCAGGCTAAATTTAAAACGAAAACCTGCGATACAGTTAAAAGGCTTACTCCTTTCCCTATGATCAGGTTAATAAGCTCTAAAAGGAAATCCATAATCAAAACAAAGGTAATCGTAGCCAGGCCAAAGAAAAAAGGTCCGATATGTTCTTTTAAAATATAGCGGTAGATTACGGGCATAGATTTAAACTCTCTCACCCTACTTTGTTCTTCAACGGCTCTGGCTATATGTTATCATCCAGGTAGCCGCAGACTTTAGGTCTGCTTTCTCACCCTTATTCTATTTCTATGCAACCTAAAGGTTGCGCCTACCAGCTGGATGTCCATTTGGATCCACAGGATTCTCATCCAGCCGGGAATGGGCGGATGATAATCCGAATGATCCGTAGGACATCCGCCCGGGAGCAATTTGGTTTCACTTTTTAAATATAAGCCCCATTAGTTCTTTTAACAACTATTTTCTGCTTGACTTTTGTTTGAGGATTTTGGTATTTTAATCCACCTCCGGCGGATAGGTTATGAAAAATATCTGGATCAAAGATTTGAAGCCCGGGACCGAAGTGGTTGATTTCTTCGTCCTGAGGAAAAAGGAGCTCAAAGTACATGATGGGCAGAAATATCTAAAGTTGGAGTTAGGAGACTCTACTGGTAGGATAGACGCAGTGCTGTGGGAAAAGGCTGAAGAGGCTCATTCGGAGGCTGAAACCGGGGATATAGTTAAAATCAAAGGGATGGCTATAACCTATAAAGATGGTTTGGAGATAAAAATCGAGAAGTTAAGAAAGGTTAAGAAGGGTGAGAGCGATCCTTTAGATTTTTTACCTAGGTCACAGGTAGCCTTAGAGGTACTCTTTGAAAAGTTCAAGGGAAAATCAGAAAGTATAACTAACCCTCATCTAAAAAGGTTAATGGATTTAATCTTAGAGGATAATAAGTTAATCGACAGACTAAAGTATGCACCCGGTGCAAAGCTCTGGCATCATTCCTATTTAGGCGGGCTTTTAGAGCATACTTTAAAAGTGGTGGAGTTCTGCGAAAAGGCAGCGGATTTGTATGAGTTGGTTGACAGGGATTTACTCATTACTGGCGCATTGCTTCACGATATAGGTAAGATTTATACTTATTCCATTACTGGTTTTATAGATTTCACGGATGAAGGCAGGCTTTTAGGGCATATTGTATCCGGGGATGAGATTATCAGGCAGAAAATAAGAAAAGTTGAAGATTTCCCTCAGGAATTGGCTTTACAACTCAGGCATCTGATACTGTCACATCAGGGTCAATTAGAGTTTGCCTCACCGGTTGTACCTCAAACCCTGGAAGCTATTATCCTATACTATGCAGACGAGATAGATGCCAAGGCTGGAGCATTCACCGAGATCATTACGCGGGATCGTCAGAGCCGGATAGGCAAAAAATGGAGCGATTGGGTTCCTTTAATTAGCCGATATATCTATCTGGGAGAGGAGAAAGCTGATAATTCATCTGAGGCGGATACGGCGGCTACGAGCCTGCCCGTCCGTCCTACAGACCCGTAGGAGAGGGCGCCGGACTTAGCTCCTCGTAAAAGAGGCAAAAAATTTGACAATTCGTTTTTAGGAGGAAGAATGGGTTTTTTTGATTTTATATCGAATGATATAGGGATAGATTTAGGCACAGCTAATACTTTAGTCTTTGTTCGGGGTGAAGGGATAGTATTAAATGAACCTTCAGTGGTGGCATTGGAAGTATCAACCAAGAAAGTCTTAGCAGTAGGATCTGCAGCCAAGGAGATGATAGGTCGAACACCTGGTGAGATAGTCGCTATAAGGCCTTTAAAGGATGGAGTAATCGCTGACTTTGAGACCACAGAGAAGCTCCTTTCAGATTTTATCAAAAGGGTAGTTAGACACCGCTATCTGATGAAACCCCGTATAGTTATCTCTGTTCCCTCAGGGATAACAGAAGTGGAGAAAAGGGCAGTCAGGGATTCAGCTGAAAATGCAGGTGCCAGAGAGGTCTTTTTGATTCAGGAGCCGATGGCGGCTGCCATAGGGGTAGGATTACCAGTGGATCAGCCTACCGGAAGTATGGTTATCGATGTAGGGGGAGGGACATCAGAGATTGCAGTTATCGCTTTAAACGGGATAGTCAACAATATCTCCATCCGTATAGGTGGTGATGAGATGGATGAAGCTATAGTCCTTTATCTTAAGAAAAATTATAACCTTTTGATCGGGGAGAGGACCGCAGAGGAGATAAAGATTAAAATCGGCTCAGCTTTTCCCTTAGAGAACGAAGAGGTGATGGAGATAAAAGGAAGAGACTTAATTGCCGGAATACCCAAGACCATAAAGATCAGCTCAGTGCAGATAAGGGAGGCGTTAAGTGAGCCGGTAGAGTCTATAGTTGAGGCGGTAAGGCAAGCCTTAGAGCAGACTCCACCGGAATTAGCCGCAGATATTCTGGACCGTGGAATAATCGTTACCGGAGGAGGGGCTTTGCTTAAAGGGCTGGATAAAAGGCTGAGACATGAGACTAATCTGGCAGTGATTGTGGCAGATGATCCTTTAACCTGTGTTGCCCGGGGAACAGGTAAGGTTCTGGACAATCTTCCCTTTTACTCTAAAGTATTGGTCAGGAGTAAAAGGGATTAATAAAGACGGTTTTCAGTGGTCAGTATTTGGAATAGACAGGGCAAACTCGGTTTGCCCTTTATTATTTAATTAAACTTTTAAGGCTAATCTGGTGTCAAAATATATAGAAAGCTAAAAGATGGATGAGGAAAAAACTCAGGAGTTGATTTCGAGGTTTAAATCCGGTGAGGAGAAGGCTTTTAATGAGTTGGTCAATCTTTACAAGAAAGGGATTTTCAATCTGGTTTTCAGAATGGTGCGCAATATGGAGGATGCCATGGATTTAGCCCAGGAGGTCTTTGTGAAGGCTTATCATTCTTTAAAAGATTTCAGGGGCGAGTCCAGCTTCTCCACCTGGCTTCACCGGATAGCGGTAAACCTCAGCTTGAATTTCACTCAGAGAGATAAGTTCAGGTCTTTTATTTCACTTCCGGATTTGACTCAGCCGGTTTTATCCACTGATTCTCCACTCAGGGATTTTGAAAAAAAGCAGATAAGTGAAGCTATTGACCAGGCGGTTTTAAGTCTGCCCAAAAAGCAAAAGGCAGTCTTCGTTTTAAGACATTATCAGGAATTACAATATTCAGAGATAGCTGAAGTTATGGGTAAAAGCGAAGGTGCTGTTAAAGCCAATTATTTTCAGGCGATAAAAAAGTTAAGAAAGTCGTTAGCTCATTTTGGAGAATAAAGATGAGATGTGAAGATATAAGATTTAAATTAATTGATTATTTTGAGAATACTCTTTCCCCTGAGGAAAGAAAGTTAGTTCAGAACCATCTGGATACATGCTCGAGGTGTCAGAAAGAGTACGAGGAGATTGTTTCAACCTTTGAAATGCTCAAAAAGGAAAGTCAAATTGAACCAGAGGAAATTTACTGGACTAATTTCGTGCCTGCGGTTAGATCGAGAATCGAAAAGAAAGAAAAAACCGGGGTTGTAATTATTCCGAAGTGGAAATTTGCTGGAGGGATTGTCACTTTCTTCTTAATTTTACTCTTAGGGATATTTCTATTCAGAAATGACCGGAAGGTTATGTTTAAATCTGGAACGGAATCCTATACCTACCTATTGCCAGCAGAAGATGAGAAGATAGAAGAGCTTTTCTATGCTGAAGAAGATGAAAGCTCACTCAGGTCTCTTATCACTGAAGCTGATAGGAAAAAGTTAGTTCTGGCAGAGGAGGAATTAGAAGAATATTACTGGGAAAAGGGTGGAAAAGAAAAAAGACTGGAGGAGTTAGATATAAAACAGTTAGAGGATTTGAAGAAAACCTTAGAAAAGGAAAAATTTAAAAAGGAGATTTTATGAGAAAGATTAAATCATTAGTTATGCTTTTCTTAGCTTTCAGTTTTCTTCTAGCTGGAGAGACCCTCTATGCCCAGGAACCACCCGGACGTCCTTTCCCGGAAGAAGGTAAAAGGGAAAGAGTAAAAGAAGAGATTGAGACGATGAAGATGTGGAAGATGTTAGAGGCTTTAGACCTGTCTCAAGAACAATCAGATAAATTTTTACCAGCCTGGAGAGAGTTACAGAAAGCTCAAAAGGTGTTCAGGGAAAGAAGAGATAATCTTTTCAGAATGCTGGAGATGACTTTAGCAGAGGAGAAACCTAAGGGAGGTAAGATAAAAGATATCTTAATCCAGTTAGAAAAAGAAAGAATTTTCCTGGATGAAGTCCAGCAGAGATTCAGAGAAAAAGCTAAGGAGATATTAACCTTAGAGCAGCAGGCAAAGCTTTTGCTCTTTGAGGATAGGTTTGAAAAAAGGATGATGGATATTATTCGTCAGTATAGAGAAAAAAGAAGTTTTGGGGAATAAAAACTATCCTATAACGGATCCGTAGGAAAGGAGGTGATAAAGGTGATAACCCAAAAGAAACTGATCCTGCTTTTAATTGTGGTTATGCTACCCCTTTTCCTTTGTTATAATTCAGCTTTCTCGCAAATGACGGAAAGGGAAAAACCTTCTGAACCCGGTTTGAATCTTTCACCGGAACAGAAAGAAAAGATTAGGAGTACTGCTCTGGAGGGAAGGAAAGATGAAATCCGGCTCAGCTCTGATTTGAAAATCGCACATCTGGAATTAAGAGAGTTAATGCAGCAGGACGATCTGGATAAAGCCAAGATTAACCGGAAACTGGATGAGATCGGAGCTTTGAGAACTAAACTGCAAAAGGCAAAATTCGAAAGGAAAATGGCTTTGAGGGAGGTTCTGACCAAAGAACAATTGCAAACTTTCAGGGAAAGAAGATTACATCGAGCTTCAGGGAAAAGGATTATAGAAAAAAGGATAAGACTAAAAGATGGAAAACTACAGAGATTGCAGAGGCAGAGGATAGGACCGCTTTCCGAAGAAATGAATCCTCCCTTACCTCAAGAAGAGGAAGTAGAGCTTTCTATTGCTCCAGAAGAGCCACCCTTAGAACCTGAGCTGGTTTTATTAGAGGAAGAGCTTTCTCCTATGTTCGAGGAGTTTGAACCTATGCCTACTGAAGAGGAGATTTTTCCGTTGTTTGAGGAGCTGGAGCCCCTTCCTCCTCTGGAAGAGCTTTCACCTGAAGAATAAGATTAATAGTACTTAAACTATTTTAAAAAAAGCCTCCTACGGAGGCTTTTTTGTTTTTGAAATTGTTGGTAGGACAGGCTTCCAGCCTGTCTTATTTTGAGTTAGGTAGGGGTATATTGCCATACACCCCCTAATGACACATAGATTAATGAGGATATTCTTTTCACGTTATTTTTCCTCAGTATGATAATATCTAAGAGGGATTAGGTTCCCTCTCCCCTCTATGAAGAGCGAAGCCTCCGTAGGACCGTAATGCTTTTATCGACCTATCCCTCCCATCAGGAGGGGAAAACTATTTCAGGACTTTGCTCAAAAAGGCTATAGTGCGGGGGTTCTGGGGGGAATTCAGGATATTTTTGGTTTTTCCTTCTTCAATAATTTTTCCCTGGTCCATAAAGATAATCCGGTTAGCCACCTCTCTGGCAAATCCGATCTCATGAGTTACTACCAGCATGGTCATCCCTTCTTTAGCCAGAATTTTCATAACTTCTAAGACCTCACCAATCATCTCCGGGTCTAAGGCTGAGGTAGGCTCATCGAAGAGCATAATCTTCGGTTTCATAGCTAAAGCCCGGGCTATGGCTACTCTCTGCTGTTGTCCACCTGAAAGTTGGTTAGGGAAAGAATCTTTTTTATTAAATAGTCCAACTTTGTTTAGAAGTTCTAAAGAGATTCTCTCAGAGTCAAATTTATTTCTCTTTCTTACAATCTCCTGGGTCAAACACAGGTTTCCTAAGACCGTAAGGTGAGGAAAAAGGTTAAATTCCTGAAAAACCATCCCGATTTCCTCTCTTACCTTATGGATGTTCCCTTTATCCCTGTCTAATTTTATCCCATCAATAATAATTTCGCCGGAATCTATTTTCTCCAAGCCGTTCAGACAACGAAGCAAGGTGCTTTTGCCAGAGCCAGATGGTCCAATCATTACCACCACCTCACCTTTTTCAACCCCAAAGGTGATTTTATCTAAAGCGATAAATTCATCGAATTTTTTGCTGATTTCTTTAGTTTCAATTATCATAAAATTTGCTGTCTGGAGTAGCCGCGTAGGAGCGTCCAATTGGACGCCCTGAGTGGAAGGGTGGAGACCCCGCAGAAGCGGGATTTCGCTTCGCTCAACAAGCTCCACCCCTACGCGACTCTCTTATGCTGGGACAGGGGTTGAACCCCTGTCCACCTATTGTAAATCAATGCGAAATTCCGTAACCGTGCACTTTGAATTTCTTCTCCAGATATGCAACTAATCTGGATAAGCTCAAGGTCATTCCTAAATAGATTATACCAACCACCAGCCAGGTCTGGAAATCTACAAAATACTGAGAGTAATATTCCCTGCCAGCACGGGTTAACTCTCTTAAACCTATTATTGAAACCAAAGAACTATCTTTTAATGATGCGATGAATTCATTGGCAACCGGAGGAATTATTATCCTGAAAGATTGGGGCAAAATCACATACCTCATAGTCTGATAACGGGTCATTCCCAAAGATAAGGCGGCCTGATATTGACCTTTGTGGATTGCCTGAATCCCAGCCCTTATTATCTCAGCTAAATAGGCAGAATAACATACCGCAATGGCGATGACCCCGGCTAAGAACCGGTCTAAATTTAAGATCTTACCCAGGCCAAAATAGATAAAAAAGATTTGCACCAAAAGCGGGATTCCCCTTAAAACGTCTACATAGATTTTAGATAGAACTTTTATTAATCTTTTATGTGAAAGACGGGCTATGCCTACGAAAAGACCTAAGAGCAAAGCCAAAGTAAAAGCTATCAGAGTTAACTTAATTGTCATCGGAATAGCAGGAGCTAAGAAAATAAAGATGTTTTTAAGAATGTTTAGTTGCAGTGAAATCCAGTTAAAAATTTCGTTTAAGGGCATATTATAATAATAATACAAATTTTATCAGGAATTTAAAGAATCGGAGAAAAAAGTCAAGGGGATTTTAAACGTAGGAGCGTATTGCCATACACCCCTACAAAAAAATATTTGGTCTTGATAAATCAAGCCCTTACATGCCGTATGTAGGGGTTCGATTTATCGAACCCAGCAGGGGGCTCTGCATCAGCAAGCTGATGCACTCCGGTTTTAATCTATTGTATCCTGGACTGGATTGAGAACCACTTTTTATTCAAGTCTTCTAATTTGCCGGAAAGCTCTAAAGCAGTAAGAGCACTATTGATTGTATCTATGAGCCTTTTCTCCCCTTTTCTTACTGCAATTCCATAATTCTCTGAGGAGAGGTCAGGTCCAACCAACTTGGCATTTCCCCGCAGGGCAATTATCCGCTGTGAGGTAGGCTTATCGTTGATTATGGCATCTAATTTCCGGTTCTCTAAATCGATAAAAGCGGCTCCGATGTTATCGAAGGAGATTATTTCGGCACCTTCTATCTTTTTAGCTAAAAGCTCACCGGTGGTGCCTAACTGAACGCCAATCTTCTTTCCTTTGAGGTCGTCGAGGGAGTTAATTTTATTTTCATCAAGCCTTACCGCTATCGACTGGCTTGCCTGATAATAGGGCTTGGAAAAATCGATCACGGTCTCACGTTGTGAGGTGATGGTAAAGGAAGAGATTATGGCATCATATTTATTATTGTTTAAACCGGAGACAATCCCGTCAAAAGGGACTACTATATATTCACACTTAACCCCTAATTTATCACAGATGGCATCCATTAAATCTATATCGAACCCCACGATTCTTCCAGTGGCATCTTTGGATTCAAAAGGAGGATAGGTGGCGTCTGTTCCCACCAGGAGTTTTTTCTGCTGAATTATTTTAGAGAAAGTATCCGGCTTTTCTCTGGAGCAGTTTAAAGAGAATAAAAAAAAAGATAATATGAAAAGGAAGACAAGACTATATAATGTTCTAAGACGATTCTGGACTAGTGATGAAATCTGGCGGGCAAGGGTGCCCGCTCTACGATTGCATGAGGGGTCATTAATCGTAGGCGGGGCTCCCAGCCCCGCAAAATTGATTTTGTCAGAGATTCCTTTGAATATTTTTGACATAAAGTAAGAGATCAATAACCAGCTACCTTGAGTTTGGAGATTCCGCCCCGGAGAGATATCTCGATTTTAGATGGGGCAGAGGAATAATTGGAGGTCCAGTATCTTTCCCCTTCATGATTGATGGAGATATTCTCAAAATCGGTGGAGCTTAATGAAGCCCGATTTTCAATCTGCAAGCCGACCCCCTTTGGTATCAAAAGTTCTAACTTTGAGGCATCTGACTCTATCCTGATTTTTAAATTCTTTGCCCTATCTCCAAATTTAACTTTAAGCTTGCTGGCATCTGAATCGATAGATAATTTCTCCAGAATAAGCTTAGAGAAATCCAGTTCTCCGCTCATGGCCGCATTCTCGAGCTCTAATTCCCAGGGGATTTTTTCAGAAAGTTGAATGTTCCAGGTATGCCTGCTTTTAAAGCCGGGTCTAAACCATCCTCTCCAGAAGTGGTCGACATCTTTAATATCTAATCGAATAATGCTGTCCATCTCAGAATAATTGTAAAGAGAAAGAGGTACCCTTTTCCAGTAATCTAAGTTAGCCAGGATGAGTTTGTCCTGGCAAACATCGGTTTTCAATGTCCCAGCCTTAAAATCTAAAGAGGCATAACCCTTTTTAAAAGGGGAATTCATCTCTTTTTCCCAACGATAAGTTTTTCCCGGATAATTGGGTTCCTCTTTCTGGTTGAAATAAAAATAAGCTGGACCCAGAATAGCTAAAAATAGTAAAATCGGTGAAAGGATGGCTAAAAAGCTCAAGGTGGTTTTAGCAAAGATTTTTTCTATTCCGATAGCGATGAGTAAAACTGGCCATAAAGATAAGATGGAGAGCCAGACTGACCAGTCAACATAGTTTAAATTATTAAGGAGTAAAACCAGACCCACCGAAAGTAAAATAACCCCATTTCTTATCCTGGATATTCTCATATTATCTCCTCTAACAAGTCTGTCCCTCGGATTTAAACTTTTACTAAAAGGAAAACTCCTAAGAGTATAAGGATTATAGGCCAGATGAAATGAAAGTGGAACCAGGGTATGAAATTGTTGAGCAAGAATATAATCCCTACTCCAATTAAGATCAAACCGGGTAAGTATTTTTTGGAGTTAGTTTCTTTTTCTACTTGAACCTCACCTTCAATTACTTCTGCCCGGGGTACGATTATCCAGGCGATGATATAGAGCAGTATCCCGATCCCCTCGGCGAAGATCAAAAGAACCGCCAATAAACGAACAATGGTTGGATCGATATTAAAATACTCGCCTATGCCACCACAGACCCCAGCGATCATTGAGTTTTTTGTAGAACGATAAAGCTTTTTATCCATATCTACCTCTTTTTTCTTTGTTATACGAATTTATCTTTTTCTGGTTTCATTTCTTTTCAGCCTCGCCGGTCATCGGCACAAAGCGAACCGGGATAACCTCTTCTCTCTTTATACCCTTTTCTGTTCTGGTGACAAGAATTAATTCCTGAAAAAGGTCTCCAACCGGGATAACTAATCTTCCTCCGATTTTAAGCTGGTCAACTAATGGTTGGGGGATATGGTCAGGCGCAGCAGTAACGAGTATTCCATCAAAAGGGGAATGCTCTTTCCAGCCCTGATAACCATCTGCACATTTTACGGTGATATTCTTATATCCTAATTCTTTCAGGGTACTTTCAGCCCTTTCAGCTAAGTTGCAGATAATCTCGATGCTATAAACCTCTTTGGCTATTTCAGCTAAGATGGCAGCCTGATAACCTGAGCCGGTCCCTATCTCTAAGACCTTTTCACCACCCTTCAAACCTAAAAGCTCTGTCATCAGTGCAACTATATAAGGCTGGGAAATGGTCTGATTTTCTCCAATGGGTAAAGGCTCATCTGCATAAGCCTCATCGCGAAAAGTCTTAGGCACAAACAGATGTCGGGGAACTTTTCTCATAGTCTTTAAGACCAGAGGGTCTTTGACACCACGGCTCTCGATCTGGGTTTTAACCATTAATTCCCTTTTAAACATCATCAAAGAATCTAACTCGGATTTATTTTCCATAGATGAGCCTTTCTCCTCAGTTTTTATGCAGGTTAAGAAGAGGAATGTAAAAATCAGGAGTAGTCCTTTCCATTTCATCTTTCCACCTGAAAAACGGTTTTCATTTCCTTAACCGAAAATAAAAATTAAATTTTAAGTTTTGTCAACATATATTTAGAAAAATAAAGGTTTAAGAGTTAAAGGGTTAAAAGGTTAGAAAAAATTAAGCCTCATCTTGTGAGGTAGGGTGGGGCTATTGGTTCTAATATGTAGCGGAGGTCTTCAGACCTCCTATTATCTGGTACCCATATCGCTGGGGCAGGGCAATTGCCCTGCCCCAGCTTTAAGAAATTATTAGGGCAGACACACAGGTCAGCCCCTACACCCGTTAGAGCAATTCATCGAGAATTTCAATTTTTTCCTCCCCCTGGTCTGCGATCTCAATCACTTTACCCTTGAACACAAAAATGATTTTATCACCCAAAGAGAGATATTTCTCAAACTCAGGGAACCTTCTGGCTAATTCAAAATAAGCCGAGCTAAACCTTTGAATCTTTATAGTTTTAAGTTTAGTATCATACTCGCTATCCACCCAGAGCTCACCTTTTTTGAAAAAGGTTTTATTACCTACCTGAATTATTTCAGAGACTTTTTTCTGTTTTCCTGAAGAGTCAAGATATCCTTGTGTAGCAACAGTAGCACTTCGTAAAGTAAGTAGATTCTTAGACTGATAGACTGCTCCAGACCCGGTTTCCTTTTTAAGGGGTGCCCTTAAGGCTTCTTCAGCCTGTATTCTAAGGTCTCGATCGGCTAATCGATAGTCTGCATCTATAAGAAAAGAGGTATATTCGGTGATGATACCATATCTTTTTGAAAGATGGATGATTTCATCCACTAATTCTTCGTTTCTCCCATAAAGCCGAATCTGGTCAACTAAATATCCTATCCTCCTTGTTGCCCAGAGTCGGGGAATGAAACTGTTCTCTTCATCAGGTGAGAATTTAAGATTATAAGAATGAGTTTCCCTCCCTTCATTCGTATATCCGCTTAAAGTAACAACAGAACTACCTTCACCTTCATATTTTCCTAAAAGAATAATCTGTGAGCCGCTGAAAAGGTCAGGTAGTTCTCCAGGATAGAGGTCAAAGGTTTTAACTCCGGAGAATTTCAAGTTTAAATCGGACAATACAGGGTTGGAGATTTTCTTGTAAAAGTTTGAAACTTTTACTTCGATATCCTCATTCGGAGTTACATAATCAGAAGTGGCGTGATTGTCTTTAGCCAGACGGTCTAAGAAATGGGTGTTAACGTCAAAGCCCACACCGAAGACAAAAATCCTGCTTGAACCATTCGTAGCCTTCACATTTTCCAAGATTTTTTTAATGTCTGTAACTCTGACGGTAGGCAAACCATCAGTCAAAAATATTAAGTATGATGTCTTATCTTCAGGATTAAACTCACTTAAGCCTTCTAAAAGTGCTGAATTAATATCTGTGCCACCATCTGCCTCACAACCCTGGATAAACTTAACACCTGAATTGATGTTTTCTTTTGTAACAGGCAAAAGCCTTTCTTTGAAGGTTTTAATGCGGTCGTCGAAATCGATTAAGTTGAAGCTATCTCCGGGATTTAAGCTGTTCAGGCAGAAGATCAAAGCATTTTTAGCCTGTTTGATCTTCTCGCCCTGCATACTGCCAGAGGTATCTAAGAGGAAAATGATTTTTTTCCGGATGGGTTTTTCAGCTCTCTGGAGTTGTGGGGAGAAAAGAGCCATAAAGAAATTCCCCTCTTTTTCATCCTGATAGCTTAAAAGGTTAAAACCTATCTCCTCTTCGGATAGAGTATAATACAGGACAAAATCTTTGTTCGGTTTGGTATTCTCTTCAAAGTATGAGACTCTAACTTGATGATCACTTTCTTTCTCAACCCTTATTTCCTGAGTTGGGGAATAGACATTTTTAATAGGGACATCTGAGTTTATAACCAGGTCGATTTTCACACTTTCTAAAGGATTCTGGGAGAATTTCTCAGTTGAAAGAGAATATTTGTATTCGCAGAGCCCGTTTTCTAATTTCAAGATCTGAGAGTAACCTAATTTTATCCTGGTCTCGCCATGAGCCGGTATTGGATAGACCCGGGCTCTGAACATCCCCTGATTGTAATATTCTAAAAGAGCCGGGTCTTTTCTTCTCCTGACTATCTCCTCATAGATTCTTTTGGCTTTCTCTCTATCCAGGATTTCACCCTTTACCTCTTCTCCTTTGATAAACATAGAGAATTTAGAGATGCTGGCGTCTTCAGGCAGGGGAAAGATATAGGTTCCTTCTAAATCGTGAGGATAATCGTTTTTGAAAACCTGATCGACAGTGGTCTGAGCTACCTGGTTGTTGATTTTGATTTCCACATTATGATATTTGATCGAAAGATAGGGTGGGGGTGGTTCATCAGGATAACGAGGAACCGGGATGATAAATCCGTCAGCCCAGACTTTGGACGAAAGTATTAGGAAGAGGCTGATTATAAGGCTTACTTTTTTCATAATTCCCTCCTTGAAAAAGTTTTTTCTATTCTCTATACAAATCAAGGAGGGAAAATATTCCCGGAAATATTTATTTTTTCTTCAGAGTTTCCAACTTTTCAATATTTTTACTCAGCTCATCCTTAGTTTTCTGGTCGGTTATAGATTCAGTATATTTTTTTAGAAGTTCCATTCCATCTTGCAGAAGAACCTGGTCTTTGGTCTTGAGGAAAAGAAGTTGGGAAGCAATCGTAATTTGAGAAAATCCTTCAGAAATCCACTCGGATTTTGGCTTTTTTTCAAAATATTCTTTCCAGGAAATTATCACCTTTTTCAGAGTATCTGCTTCTACTAAAGTATCTTTTTCAGTTAAAACTCTAATATAGGTTTCGTCCACTTTATAATATGAATAATATGATTTAATGTTAAATCCTACAACAGGTTTAAATTCTTTAACTTTTATAGGTTCAGAAGGTCGTTTTGCAACCATTTGAACGGTGGTTTCCTGTATACTTGGAGGAGGCGTAGATAATTCTGCTTGAGTTACTGTCCTTAAATTTGCAGTTACCCCTTTCTCGATCTTTGGCCTTTCAGCAGTAACAGTTATAGTTGACTCAGGCACTAAGATTTTGCCCTGTCCAGCTTCTTTTTTTGTTTTATCCTGGTCTTTTACTTGTGGTAATGGCAATTTTTGTTCGACAATGGTTGATTCCTTTATTTGATTTCCGACCTGAATAGACTCCTTAATTGCTGGAGCTGTGTATTCAATTTTTTTGGGGGCTTGAGAGCTCAAAACTTTCTCCATCCCTTCAGATCTGATCCTCTCCAATTCTTTCCCTTTGTAATCCCAGTAGAGTTTGCCGATGATAAAGACTAAAAGGACTGAGGCAATTCCGGCGGCTATTCTCAGCTTAGCTGGCGAGTAGTAGAAAAATGACTCCCAGCCAGACTTAATTTTTGCCCAGAAAGATTTTTTCCTTCTCAGGATAATCTTATTTCTAATCTCTTCAGTGAAGGTTTTCCAGTAGAAACCAGAAGGCTCTGGCATCTTTATCCTTTTGACCTCTTCGTCCAGATTTTCAATCTCCTGCAGCTTTTCAGCACACTTTTGACAGCTCAAAAGATGTTCTTCGATCTCTTTGGATTCTTTTTCTTTTAACTCTCCATCGAAATAAAGATGGAGTAATCTGTCAAAATCCTCACACTTCAATTTTCCCACCTTCTTTCATAGATAACCTTTTAAACTCCTCTGCAATCTTGCCCTTGCCCGGAATAGCCGGGACATTACGGTTCCCTTAGAGATCTTCAAAGCCTGAGCTATCTGTTCATAACTTAAATCTTCATAGGTTTTCAATATAAAGACTGCTTTAAAATCCGGGGGCAGATTATCTATTTCCTGTTCTATTTTTTTCCTCAGCTCCTCTTTGACTAATTGGTTTGAAAAATCATCTTTATCCTTATCGTCTAAAGAATCAAAGTAGTTTTCTGGAAGCTGGCTTTCCGTTATGGTGAATTTCTGTCTTTTAAGATAATTTATGGTCAAGTTCATACAGATCTTATAAACCCAGGCAGAGAAGCTGTAACCTTCCTTAAAGGACTTCAGAGCATAAAACGCTTTTATAAAAGATTCCTGTGCCAGATCATCTGCCGCCTCATGCGATCTGGTCATACACAGAGCCAGATAATAGATTTTCTTCTGATATTTTTCCACCAGCCTTTCAAAAGAATAGATATCCCCTCTTTTGGCTTTAGCTATTAGTTTTTCCTCCGGCTCCTCAGATTTAGTTCTAAACCTTTTCTCCGCCATCAGAACTTCCATCACTTTTAATACAATTTAAGATAAAAAATATTCCCGGTTTTTCACCGGGCTAAACTTTTTAGAAACAGGTTTCTCACAGATTCACAAACGGCACAGCTCATAGATCAAAAGCTCCACTAAAAATTTCTGCGGCATTTTCCCTGATTTCAAATCTAAGTCTGCCTGGTAAATAAGGGAGAGTCCTTTTTCCAATTGCTCTAAGCTGAAATTTTTTGCCTGATTCTGATATTCCGGCACCGAGCCATAATAAATTCTTAAAAGATGAGCCAGATTGTATATATTCTTCTCTGCAGAGGCTTTAATCTGATAAAGCTTGAGAAAATGATCCCCGAGCATAAAGATAATGCCGGTTTCTTTTCCTCTGGAAAGGGAGAGGTCTTTAAAAATTTTTAATGCTATGTTAAGCTTTTTTTCACCGATTGCCTGATTCAACTGAAAGACATTCTCGGTTTTAGTATAGCCAACCACATTTTCGATATCCTTTAAATCTATCAGTTCTTCATCCTGGACATAGATGGATAACTTTTCAAGCTCATTGGAAAGCTCAAAAAGATTATTACCTACTGCTTCCAGCAATAACG
>CAZMZF010000024.1:30016-37342 GCA_964570765.1 uncultured Ignavibacteria bacterium | reverse complement strand
CTTTAGGGGAGATGGCCGGAGGAGTGGCTCATGATTTTAATAACCTTTTAGGTGCAATCTTGGGAAGAGCTCAGCTCTTACTCCTCTCCACCCAGGAGAAAGAGACAAAGAAAGGTCTGAGCGTGATTGAGAAAGCGGCGTTAGATGGGGCAGAGACGGTCAGGCGAATTCAGGAATTCACCCGTTTAAGAACAGATGAAAACTTCAAGATGCTTGATCTAAACGAGATATTAAAAGAGTCCATAGAGATAACTAAACATAAATGGAAAGATGAGGCTCAGAAGAAAGGGATTTTAATCCAGGTCGAAACTAATTTTAACAAGAACCTTCCTCCGGTCGCTGGCAACCCTTCGGAACTACGGGAGGTTTTCGTCAATATGATCTTGAATTCTCTCGATGCAATGCCTAAAGGAGGAACTCTTACCATCTCCTCACAGTCAAATGAAAATCATATTCTTGCCTCGGTAACGGATACGGGAATAGGGATGTCCGAGGAGGTTAAAAGGAAGGTCTTCGATCCCTTCTTCACCACAAAAGGTCCAAAGGGGAATGGATTGGGCATGAGCCTGGCCTATGGGATAATCGTGCGGCACAATGGCGGGATCTTAATCGAAAGCCAGGAAGGAAAAGGGGCTACCTTTACGGTGAAACTGCCGAAAAGAAAATTCGATGAGTCAAAAAGGATTAAAGAAAAAATATCAGAGGAAAACCAGCCAGAAAATATCTTGATAATCGACGATGAACCTGCTATCCGGGAACTCCTCTGTGATCTCCTCCGATCAAAGGGACACCAGGCTATGGCTGTAGATAACAGCTTAAAAGGGGTAGAGTTATTTAAAAAAGGGGAATTCGGGATCGTCTTCACAGATCTGAGTATGCCAGAGATGTCCGGATGGGAAGTGGCGGAGCGGTTGAAATCGTTAAAGCCGGAGGCGGTAGTTGTGATGGTAACTGGCTGGGGAACTCAGGTGGATAGCAAGAAATTAAAAGCCCACTCTGTGGACCTGTTGATGGCTAAGCCTTTTGAAGTAAAAAAGCTTTTTGAAATCTTAAACCAAGCCCAGAAAATTAAAAAAGGTAAAGGGGAAAAGAGGTTGGAAAAAATTGCTTCACATTAAGATGAGATTCTGATAATAAGCTGAATTTTTATGGAAAGCCGTGGCAATAAATTGCAACGGCTTTTTTTATTGACTTTTAGTCATTCGTAGATGAAATTAGGGATGAAAAGAATCTTTATAAAAAGAGACTACATGGGAAAAAAAGCTGAACATCAAAATACGGGTTATGAACTTCAAAAATGGCAACATCCCGGTGGCAAGCTCAGGGAACTTGGTGCCGAAAACCTTTCAGATGCGGAATTGCTCTCAGTTCTAATCTCCACAGGTATCAAAGGGAAATCCGCAGAGAAAATCGCAGAAGAGTTACTTTCAAAGTTTGGTTCATTCAAGGGGATGTCAAACCAGCCACTGGAGAAATTCTTAAAGATAAAAGGGCTTGGTGATGTAAAGATTATACGGATTGCGGCAGCTTTTGAAATCGCCAAGAGGTGCGTTGATTTAGTTGTCAAGGATTTAAAAGAGGATAAAGAGTTGCGAAAAGAGTTTCTTGGGGGTAAGGAAGATGAATAAATTAAAAGGAAAGCAGACCAAAAGTCCCAGTCCTTTTGAAATGAAAACGCACAAAACTGAGCGGACAGCGGTTGCCATTTTGATGCACTGGATGAGGGAAATCATCGAGAGGAAAAATCTTAACTTGGGTATGCCAGATGTTGAGACTTCTGGTGATGACAGGAAAATGCCAGATACAGTCATCTATGAATCTAGGCGAAGCCAGAATATCCTCTGTGTTATTGAGGCAAAACCGCCCTATTACGATGTCTTTAACGAAAAAGAGTTAAAAGAGCCAGCAAGACAAAAAGCAACTAAAAGAAATGCAAAATATTTTGCTCTCACCAATTTTAGAAAACTTATCTGGTTCAATACAGAAAAAACAAATGCTATGAGGCCAGAAGTAGAACAAATCGTTGATAAATACTCTCTCTCAGAACTTGAGAACCTGGATGAAATTGAGCAAACAAGATATAGTGAGCCAATAAAAAGGAAGCTTGAAGAGTTTTTAATAAAACTCTATGCTGTATATACGGGCAAAGAGTCTGAGCCAAAACAGGCAATAGATGAGCTTTTAATCTTCACCCTTCAGGAAAAGATAAGGGTTCTTTCTACTTATTACCGAAGGATTATTGATGACCAATGCCATAAGGACACTGCTTTTGCTAAGAAGTTGAAAAACTGGTTTTTAGACCAAGGCTGGAGTTTTGCCTGGCAACCACAGGATTTTGACAAAGCCGCAAGGCAGACCGCTTATCTTCTGGTCAACAAGATTCTATTCTATAATCTCCTTCAGACAAAAAGACCGGGTGAACTCGACCCTCTCGAAATACCTAAAAGTCTTACCAAAGGTTCAATGCTTCAAACAACCTTGCAGGGCTATTTTAACCAGATTTTGAAAATAGACTATGAGACTATCTACACTGCGGATTTCATAGATACAACTGCCTTCCCTGAGGCAAAAGAAGTTGTAGGGGAAATTAAAGAAATAGTAAATATCTTCAAAAAATATGATTTTTCCACACTCGGTTACGATATCCTCGGCAGAATCTTTGAACGACTTATCCCGATAGAGGAACGACACAGTTTAGGTCAATATTTCACCAGTCCGGATGTGGTTGACTTAATCCTTAAGTTCTGTTTACAGCATGAGGATGACAAAATCCTTGATCCTTCTTGTGGAGCTGGAACTTTTCTGGTTAGAGCCTATCAACATAAAAAACTGATGAATCAAAGGCTTGAGCATGAACAAATTCTGGATACCCTCTGGGGTAATGACATTGCCAAATTCCCAGCTACCCTCGCTACGATAAACTTAGCTATTAATGACCTGGCTGTGGATAAAAATTACCCTAATATCCTTCAGGAAGATTTCTTTGCCCTTCTGGTTGGGGAGAAAGGATTTGATCCTGAGAAATGGAGAAAAGTAAGAGCAAAAACTCTTGGACTACAAGAACGTGAGGTAATTTATCCCCGATGGTTTGATGTGGTGGTTGGAAATCCTCCTTACACCAGGCAGGAGGAGATCCCTGAAATTGGAGTAGATAAGGAGAAATTAATAGATAGAGCCCTTAAAATTGGGGATAAAAAGATAGCTGAGATTGGGAAACGTGCAGGTATTCATGCTTACTTTTTTGTTCACGGAACAAAGTTTTTAAATGAGGGAGGTCATTTTGGTTTCATCGTCTCTAATTCCTGGCTGGATGTGGATTATGGCAAAGGACTTCAGGAATTTTTCCTAAAGAATTATAAGATAATTACAATAATTGAGTCTAAGGTGGAGCGATGGTTTGAACAGGCGGATATCAACACCTGCATAATTATCCTACAAAAATGCAGTGATAAGAAAGAGCGAGAAGAGAATCTTGTTCGCTTTGTCTATCTTAAAAAGTCCTTGCGAAATTTTATCCCGCCCGCTCAGGATATGTGGGAAAAGGAGGTTGAAAGATTAAACGCCATAGACAAATTTAAAAAAACCATCCTCGCCCATAATGATTTTTATGAAAATGAGGAACTGAGGATATTCCCAAAGAGTCAGAAAGAACTCTGGAAGGAGGGGTTAGAAGATGTAGGGGAGGGCTTTATGCCCTCCCGAAAACGGGCGGGGACAAGCCCCGCCCCTACGGGTGGTAAATATGTTGGCTCCAAATGGGGGAAATATCTTCGAGCACCTCAGATTTTCTTTAAGATTTTGGAAAAGGGGAAAGGAAAACTTGTTCCACTTAAAGAGGTGGCAAGGGTTAGGCGTGGATTCACAACAGGGGCTAATGAGTTTTTTTATCTTACTGAAGAGGAGATAAAAAGAAAAGGGATTGAAAAACAGTTCTGGATGCATAGGGATAATAAAGGTAACTGGATACCGAATTACCTAATTGAAAAAGCAAAAGAATCTAATAAACCAGAAATTGAAGTTAGGATACTAAAGAAAAGAGTGCTTTTTATTGGTGAAGATTTCGATAGAATCAAAGCCAAAAGTGTTTTATCACATATCAAAAATGGTGAGAGAAAACGTTACAATGAAAGACCAACGTGTGCCTCCCGTAAACCTGGAAGAGAGTGGTATAACCTTGGTGAGAATGTTAATGATATAATTGCTTTTCCAGAAAGGGTAAGGCTTAGGCATATTGTATTCTACAATCCACAGCGGGTTTCTTTAAATAAGAATCTCTATGGAATTAAGCCAAAACATATAGCTATTGCCAAGACTTTAGCGGTTATACTTAATTCCACCTTAATACCATTATATTTAGAACTATTTTCTCGCCAACCTGGTGGAGGAGGAGGGCCTTTGGATATTGATGTATATGTCTCGCAAGATATTTTAGTGCCTGGAATCGCCCTACTAAAAAAATACAAAATAAGAATACTAAAGGAAAATATACTTAAAAGAAAAATTGGTTCTATTTTCTCTGAACTTGGAACCTCTTCTTCTGAATTGCTCTCTCTTGATAAAGTCAAGCCTGACCGCAGGGAATTGGATAAAATCATAATGGGTGAAATCTTGGGCTTAACAGATGAGGAGCAACTGGAGGTTTATCGGGCGGTGGTGGATTTAGTGAAGTCAAGGATTGAGAAAGCGAAGAGTGTGGGGAAAAATAATAAGATAGTAGAGGGAATCAATTTATATGCAATTAAGAAAGTGATTATGGATAATATGCTAAGTGATGGAGATTGATGAGGAAACTAATTGGAGAAATCTATAGAGAAAAAGTCCTGTCTTTACCTAAAAGGTCTTTACGCAAGGTTGAGCTGGAATATTCTCCTGAGAATTTGAGGATAGAGAAAGACCTTTTTGGCTGGAAACTTTTCTATACCCGATTTGGAAGGAAGACCGGATATTTCCTGGAATGTCGTTCTGAAGAAGAAGCACGCTTTTTGAAGATATTTTTTGAGTTAGGGTTAAAAGAAGTGCGTGTCCCAAAGGATGAGGGGTATTTAAAAAGCATCCTGCCGGAATTTGAAAAAGAAAAGAACAGAACAGATGAAATCCTTAGTTCTTATCTAGAAACCATATTGAACCGTCACGCCAGAGAACAGCTTAAACATGAAGTCTATATGGAAGTTCTATATAGGGAATCGCCCTCATCCTGAAACGGATCCGTAGGACAGGAGTGAGGACGCTACGGGATAAAGAGTAGAGATGGAGAACATTACCCAGATACTCTTCAGTTTATTTTTAATCTTCGCCTCGGCTAAGCTTTTAGGGGAGTTCTTTGAGAGATTTAAGCAATCCGCAGTGATTGGGGAGATCTTAGCCGGGGTTATCCTAGGACCACAGGTTCTAAACCTGATTGGCACCTCGGAGATTTTTCCGGTTTTAGCCCAAATCGGAGCGATAATCCTCCTTTTCAAAGTAGGGCTTGAGACCAAAGTTGAGGAAATTCTAAAGGTAGGACCAACTTCGCTTATTGTCGCAGTTCTGGGGGTAATCTTCCCCTTTATCTTCGGATATTTATACACCCTCATAATACACCATACTACAGTTGAAGCTATATTCATCGGTGCGGCCATGGTAGCTACCAGTGTTGGAATAACTGCCAGGGTATTTGCAGACTTAGGGATTGTGGAGACAAAAATTGCCCGGGTTATCTTAGGTGCGGCAGTGATTGATGATGTGATCGGGTTGGTGGTCTTAGCCATTGTCACCGGTTTGGGAAAAGGAACTTTATCTCTGGTAAAAATAGGTTTAATTACCTTAGAGGCAGTTGGTTTTATCATCTTTTTGATAGTAATCGGTAGAAGAATAATTCACCGGGTAGTTCCCCGGGTGGCGAAGTTCCGTACCAAAGAAGCGGTCTTCTCCTTAGCTATCATTTTCTGCCTTTTCCTATCTGCAGTTTCCAGTTATATAGATTTAGCGGCTATTGTAGGTGCTTTTTTAGCGGGGATGATACTTGCGGAATTGAATCTTGAGTTCAATCTATCAGTCAAGACTGAATCCTTATATAATTTCTTAGTTCCTTTTTTCTTTGTCATCCTGGGTTCCTTGGTTGATCTAACTATTTTTAATCAGCCAGCTCTTTTAGTGGCTGCTTTAATTATCACCCTTTTTGCCATCCTGGGAAAACTTATTGGGTGTGGACTGGGTGCGCTCAATCTGGGTAAAAAAGAGGCTTTAGTGGTGGGGTTTGGAATGGTGCCTCGAGGAGAAGTGGGGATGATAATTGCCTCAATCGGTCTGAGTATGCAAGCCATAACCTCAGATCTTTACACGGTGATTATATTTATGGTGATGATAACTACTCTTCTGACACCTCCGATTTTAAGAAGGCTTGTTTTCAAAAGATCTGAAAATGCAAATTCAGCAGGAAAAGAGTAGACGGTAGCGTTGTCACTCCTGAGACAACGAATAATCGTCCTCATCCTAAAAACGGATCCCAGGACAGGAATGAGGACGCTACTTAAAAATATAGTTATCATTTAATTTGATTCAGAAATGGAAGCAAATAAAAAACTCAAAATCGCCTTAGTTGCCCTTCTAATTGTAATACTAATCGGAACTCTGGGATATAGCTTAATAGAAAGATGGGGTATCTTAGATTCACTTTATATGTCGGTTATAACCATAGCCACTGTAGGGTATAAAGAGGTTTATCCGCTCTCATTTACCGGCAAGGTCTTTACTATTTTTTATATAATCTTCGGGGTGGGGACTACCCTTTATGCAGTAGGGGCGGGAGCACAATTGATGTTAGAAGGGCAGATCAGAAACGTTTTGGGGAGGAAAAAAATGAGTAAGAAAATCCAGGAGGTCAAAGACCATTATATAATCTGTGGATATGGGAAAGTAGGTCAGCAGATCTACAAAGAACTGGCTGGCAGGCAAATTTCCTGCACAGTGGTGGAGAAAGAGCCCCTGACCGTGGAGAAAGCTATAAGAGATGGAGTGCTGGTAGTTCAGGGAGATTCCACAGAGGACTCTGTTTTAGAGGAAGCAGGGATAAAAAGAGCTAAAGGGCTAATCTCAGCAGTAGCATCAGAATCGGATAATGTTTACATCTCACTTTCAGCCAGAGTGCTTAATCCTAAAATATTTATAGTAGCCAGAGCTGAAACTGCAGAGGCCGAGAAGAAACTTTTAAGGGCAGGAGCAAATAGAGCCATCTCTCCTCATACTTTAGGAGGAACCAGGATGGCTATGGCGGCATTGAGACCTCATGTTGTGGATTTTATGTCAGTTGCTACATCATCAGAAGGTGTGGATATCAGGATAGAGGAG
>CAZMZF010000024.1:11648-29916 GCA_964570765.1 uncultured Ignavibacteria bacterium | reverse complement strand
GGATTTTATGTCAGTTGCTACATCATCAGAAGGTGTGGATATCAGGATAGAGGAGGTAGAAGTAAAAGAAGGCAGCTCTCTTTCAAATTCAACCTTGAGGGATTGTGAGTTGAGGCAGAAGGTAGGAGTAATCGTATTAGGCATTCATAAAAAAGATGGACAGATGCTTTTCACCCCACCTTCTGATTCAAAAATTGAGCCAGGGGATATATTAATCGCCATAGGCAAAAGTGAAGAATTAGAAAAATTGGAAAAGTTAACCAGCAGTTGAGTATGGAGTACATCATCCGTGATGATGCATTGGGGCATCCGCAGGATGCACTCCATATAAAAATAATATGCCGGAGATAAGACAAAACCGAGCCACTAAGGAGTGGGTGATCATAGCCACAGAAAGGGCTAAAAGACCGGATGATTTTAAGCTTAAGATAGAGAAGAAAATCCTTCCAGCATTTGATGTAAATTGCCCTTTCTGTCCGGGAAATGAAGGTAAAACACCATCGGAAATTTTTGCCTATCGAAAGTCAGGAACAGATAAAGATAAGCCCGGCTGGTGGGTCAGGATAACCCCGAATAAATTCCCGGCTCTGATCTCCGAAGTGGAGCTTTCCAGGGTCACTGAAGGGTTTTTCAGAAAGATGGATGGTTATGGAAGACACGAGGTGATAATCGAATCACCGGAACATAATCTCTCCCTGGGAAATATGAGCTTAAAACAGGTGGAGGAGGTTTTACTGGTTTACAGGCAAAGATATATCGAGCTTTCCCTGGAGAAGAATATCAAGATAATTATCATTTTCAGAAATCAGGGTCTGGCGGCTGGAACCTCTATTTTACATCCTCATTCCCAGCTGATTGCTTTACCTTTAGTCCCTACCCATATCCGGCATCTATTAGAAGAGGCGATGAGATATTATGATAACCATGGTGTTTGCGTTTTCTGCGATATGATAAAAGAGGAGATGGAATTCAAAAAGAGGGTGGTCTTAGAGACTGAAAAATTTATAGCTTTTCACCCCTTTGCCTCTAAGGTTCCTTTTGAGACCTGGATTTTGCCTAAGAATCATAATGCCGGTTTTGGTAATATATCAATAGAGGAAGCCAAAGGATTGGCCTTCATCCTCAGGGAGATTTTAGGAAAGCTATATTCTAAATTATCTGACCCGGACTACAATTTTGTCCTGCATACTGCTCCAATCAAGGATTCCAATGAGGATTACTATCACTGGTATATCCAGATCCTTCCAAGGCTCACTACACCAGCCGGATTCGAGTTAGGCTCCGGGGTCTATATAAATACCATCCTACCTGAAGAAACCGCTTCATTCCTCAAAAACTAAGCAGGAGTTTTATGCCAGAAGATTTAAAAGAGTCTGTTGATGAGGTTGAGGCTGAACAGAAGGTAACTTCAGCTGAGGAGAAATTTGAGCTCTGGAGAGGAAGGGTTGGTCTATTTCTGGGACCTATTCTTTTTGTTTTAGTAATGTTATTACCCTTTCCTGCCTTAAATTCATCCTCCCATAAACTTTTAGCCGTCTTAGCTCTGGTCATAATTTACTGGGTAACTGAGGCTATTCCTATCCCAGCTTCAGCCCTTTTAGGGGCTCTTTTATGTGTGGTTTTAGGAATAGGTAATGATAAGGAAGTCTTAGCCCACTTTGCTGACCCGATAGTCTTTCTATTTATAGGAAGTTTTATCTTAGCTGAAGGGATGAAGGTGCATCGTTTAGATAGAAGGATAGCTTACAAAATCCTTTCCTCTGCCTGGATAAAAGATAAGACCTCAAGATTGCTTTTTGCCATTGGATTTATCTCTGCGGTTATTTCAATGTGGATTTCAAATACCGCTACCACAGCCATGGTTTTTCCTATCGCTTTAGGGATCTTAAGGTCTTTAGAGGACCTGGAAAGCAGTGGTTCAAAAGCAGTTTTTTCAAAATACAATACCGGAGTTATGCTCTGCGTAGCTTATGCGGCCTCTATTGGAGGGATTGCCACCCCGGTAGGCACTCCTCCTAATTTAATCGGGATAGGGATGATTCAGAACTTATTAGGTTATAAGATCACCTTTTTTAAATGGATGCTTTTTGCCTTGCCGATTACCTTTATTTCCTTTTTAGTTTTAGTTTTTTTAATCCGGTTACTTCATCCCTCTAAAAGAAAAACTTTACATCAGATAAGAGAATATATAGAACAGAAGAGAAAAAGCTTGGGTCCCTTAAGTCCTGGAGAGAGAAATACATTGATCGCTTTTCTTTTTGCAGTAACCCTCTGGGTCCTGCCTGGATTTTTAGCCATATTCCTTGGCTCTGAGGCTAAAGAACTTAAATTTTTTTCAACCCATTTGCCAGAAGCAATTGTGGCTTTAATGGCTTCCTCCCTTCTTTTCATCCTCCCGACTGATTTTAAAAACAGGAAGTTCACCTTAACCTGGAGGGAGGCAGTAAGGATCGACTGGGGGACAATACTTTTGTTTGGTGGAGGTTTGACCTTAGGGAGTTTAATGTTCTCAACCGGTTTAGCTGAAGCCATAGGGGATAGTTTAATGAGCTTTCTTGGCGCAAGCTCACAATGGGGAATCACAGCTATAGCCATAGGATTGGGGATTATAATGAGCGAGACAACCTCTAATACTGCCTCAGCTAATATGGTTATACCTATTATGATTGCTATCTCTAAATCTTCAGGAGTAAGCCCTTTACCTCCTGCCTTGGGTGCCTGCCTGGGTGCATCTTTTGGGTTTATGCTTCCAGTCTCCACTCCTCCGAATGCCATTGTATATTCATCTGGTTTAATCCCCATAACCAAAATGATCAGAGCAGGTATATTTTTTGATATCCTAGGATTTTTGATAATCCTTTTAAGTTTAAGAATACTCTGTCCGACTCTGGGCTTGATGTGAAATTAAAAAGTGCTTAAGCAAGAAAAATGAAAAATCTATTAAGAAAATGTAGTTGCTCGATTTATCGAGCAAAAAAAAACAAGCCCAATGAATTGGGCAACTACAAATAAAAAATGGAGGATTTATGGAAACCAAAATCTATAAGTTGAAAGTTCCTGAAGGGACAAACGTGATTTTGGGACAAACCCATTTTATAAAAACCGCTGAGGATTTGTATGAGATATTAGTAAGCTCTGTGCCTCAAATCAAATTTGGCTTAGCTTTCTGTGAGGCATCAGGTCCCTGTCTGGTTAGATCTGAAGGGAATGATGAGGAGCTAAAAAGGATAGCGGAGGAGTCTACCTTTGAAATTGGAGCGGGGCACAGTTTTATCATCTATATCAAAGATGCTTTTCCCATAAACGTTTTAAACGCTATAAAGAATTGTCCTGAGGTCTGTAATATCTTCTGCGCTACTGCTAATCCAGTGGAAATAATTATTGCAGAGACCGATCAAGGGAAAGGTATCTTAGGGGTTATAGATGGTTTTAAATCTAAAGGGATTGAAAAGGAGGAGGATAAAAAACATAGAAGGGATTTCTTGCGTAAGATCGGCTATAAGTTATGATTGAATATAAAAATGGGATTCATATCCAGGATACCCTTTTCTGGCTGGATGCACGGAAGAAAACCGATTTCTCCTTTATCTCTCATGCTCATATAGACCACATCAAAAGGCATAATGAGATATTGGCAACTGAGGAAACAAAAGCTTTATATGAGCATCGCCTGGGCAAGATCAAAGCCATAACTTTAGATTATCATATCCCTAAAAAGATAAAAGGGGTAAAAGTTGAGCTTTTTCCTTCTGGACATATCCTTGGCTCTGCTCAGATTTTGCTGAATTTAGCCGGGACAAAGATAGTTTATACGGGTGATTTCAAATTAAGGAAATCTTTAACTGCTAAAAGAGGTGAGGTTAAAAAATGTGATATTCTTATTATGGAATCTACCTTTGGACTTCCAAGGTATATCTTTCCACCGGTAGAGGAGATTTATAAGAAGATTATAAATTTTGTGGAAAAGGCTTTGAATCAGAAAAAAGTCCCGGTTATCTTAGCTTATTCCTTAGGCAAGTCTCAAGAAGCGATAAAGCTTTTAGGGGATAAAGGGTTTAAGTTGAGCCTACACGGTGCTATTTACAATTTAGCCAAAATCTATGAAGAATTCGGGGTGAAGTTTAAAAATTACGAAAAATATGAATCTGAAAACCTTAAAGATAAAGTCCTGATTACTCCACCCCACACCCGGAAATTCAAAATGGTGCAGGAGCTTCCTCACAAAAAGATTGCCTTTTTAACGGGCTGGGGGATAGATGAAGGGGCTAAATATTCTTATGGTGTAGATGAGGTTTTTCCTCTCTCAGACCATGCGGATTTTAAAGAGCTTTTGGAATATGCCAAAGAATCTAATCCTCAGAAAATCTATGTAGTTCACGGTTTTAAGGAATTTGTGGAACATTTAAAAAAATTGGGTTTTGATGCAGAGGAATTAAATGAGGGAACAAAATTTAATAAGATACTGAGTAAGGAGGTTTTGTTGAATTATGATTTGTTTAGGTAAAAAATAAATGACAGATGGAAGTCGATAAATGCCTTACTACCCGTAGGGAGGACAGATAAAAGATTATGACGAATGGCGGGACGATGAATTAAATACAAGGGAAGGAATTATCGAGCAAGGCGAAGTACCAAAACGTCCCCAACCCTGATATTTTTTTATTCATTTATACACGCTATTTTAAAACCTTATGCCTAGAAGACCACCTTCGATCGTCTCGTCCGTAAGTTTCATAACGATATTTCTGTCAAAATCAAAGTCGTGTCGAAGATCCTTTCTCGGAATCATATCTGAGTTGAAGGTACAAATATACTGAAATCCATGTTTAGAAGATTCAGACTCCGCCAATTGTAAAGCCAATGCCCTTTGCCTCTCATCGACGCCATCAAAAATATTGCTATCATGGATTAAAAATATTGGTGTTTTTGTTTTTTTTGCCCACAATTTTGCCAACATTAAATCATAGCAAAAGATTTTCATATTACTTATACCATGGCTGCCTGAGCGTTCTATATTTATTCCGAATTTAAAACCTGCTTTTACAAAATTTATGGATAGTGTTCCAGGTACTTCATATAGTGCCTTTGAATTATCATTAAATGTCAAAATTACTTCTTTTCTCTGAGATTCCCTCTCACTTAAATCTGTGTTTGCTTGTTGATGAATAAGTTCCTGTTCAATGGCTACTGCGCTCTTTCCCCGTTCGAATTTCTTTAAAATTTCTAATCTTATTGATATATCCTTTAACTGTGAAACAGTGTTCTGATGATTCTTTTGTAATTCGTTAAATTCTTCCAATGCGCCATGACTTTGTAGAATCTGCATTAACTCTGTACGTCGGGACGTCATTTTTTTCATCTCTTCTTCCCGACGAGAAATGTTGATTCTTAGCCTATCCATTTCGCTTTTTAAGAAATCTTTTCTGTTGGCAACTATTTTTCGGTGAAAAACAAGAACCTCGTCAATTGTTTTTGCTATTTGATCCGGAAACACTAAACCTGCCTCCTTGTAAACTCTAATGATCTTTTCTGCTCCTGCTTCCTTCTCTTCTCTCAAGCTTGCTTCATAGTGTTCGAGAAGCATTTTATCATTTATATTCAGATTAACTAATTCATGGATATTTTTTGTAAGGTTATTGGCTTCACTTTCAATTTGGTTATACTGAGTATGAACCTTAAAACTTCTTAATTGGGCATCCCCATCTCGAACTTGTACCTCTGTCCTAATCTTCAGAGCTTCTAGTTCTCCAATGTTCCCCATAAGATTTGCGAGTAAACCAGATTGTGCTTCTTGTTTGAGCTGGTTTAAAACTTTCACCCTATCTTTAATAACCTGTAATTTCGAGGCATATTCCCAACCAAGACCAAGTAAAAAAGCATTATTAACCTGAATATCCCACTCCAGTTGGTTCTTGTATTGCTGGAAAGGATTGAGAAAACCGCCTTTTTGACCATTTCGTCTAATAAAGTATGACATTAAGCTCCTAAAAGTGGGCGCATATTTAAACTCATCATAAACTGGTTGAATATCAAACACTAGACCGCCTAAGCAATTATTCCAATCATTCCTAGAAATAATTTGTTTCCCGGATTTCTTATCAATAGTAGGTTTAATTTTCCAATCGTTGCAATCGCCCTCAATAATAATTTTATTATGATCTGATGTATTTCGAGATATAGAATATGTTTTTCCATATAAATCTAAATTTAGTATAAATGTCCAATTATCTAACTTTGAATTATTTAATGTCTCTCCTTTGCTAGCACCCAAGCAAAAATGAATTATTTCTACTAAGGTGGATTTCCCGAGACCATTTCTTGAATCTTTTATAGTCGCTTCTTTAGTTCTTTCAGCTAGTATAATATTAAACCCATCTTTGAATACAATTTTTTTAAATGTGGGTCTATCACAATCTATTGAATGAATCATTTTTCAACCCTCCGTATTATCCCGTCTTTTAGCTCAATAAGTCCAAGAATGGATAATAAATCTAATCCCAAGGTAAACCTTTCAAAGTTTCTTACATCAGATAATCCTCTTACTTTGTCCCACAGCAAACTGACTGTTTGAGTTCCTGAAATATTATCTAATATAATAGCTCCCAAATTTAATAAGGAATTAGATATTTGTATGTGTTTATTTGGAAGGATCATTTTTCAAACACCTCACATTTTTCGAATAGATACACTAAAATTGCTAATCCTGCAGCTTTCTGCTTAAAATCACTCGACCCGGCCGAAGCGAAATCCAGGAGTGCTTCAAATAAGCTATCTCCAATAAATCCATCAATATTCTTTAATTTTTCATATTCAGCAACAAAACCTGTGTTGAGCCTATCGCTAAACTCAATATCAGGGACTTTGTTAATAAAATCAGCGACTTGTTTCACCTGCGTCATCCCCATCACTATCAATTGTTGGGTCCCCGAGGAAAGCCTATTTTTTTGAATCTTGTCTCGAGGAGGAATGAGCGTATAATCATCCGCCCTGAACGATTGACCAGAAACAATGTATTTTGTGACAACACTCAGCTCAGCAAAAGTAACGTTTAAGATTTCCTTTGCAGTCGATTCTCGAATCCAATTCTCATGTTCAGATTTCATTTGTTTTAATCGTTGTACAGGATATTCTTGTGGTTGATCATCGATGATTTTATGATGAATTTTGCAGATCATGATTAGATTATTATATGAATTTCTGTCTTCATCAGTCATATTAGGATTATATCTTGCCGCACCCAGTTTTTCACCTTCGATATGAGCCATATCCCCTATTACCGACTCCTTATCTGCATCAGTCTTGCCTACTACCAAACTAGTATTGCAGTCGGGGAATGCACATATATTTCCGCTTCTCAAACACAGTATCTTTTGATCCTTGGGCGGGATGTTGCTACTCCCTGTTGTTCACCATATAGTTTTATACTAATATTTTTTCACTAAGTGAATTAAAGAGTTCAGGTGTCATATAACTCTTCATATATGAACAAGTTCGTCAATACTCTGAGTTTGGTATTAAATTTGAGCCCGCCTATGGCGGGATTCGCATATACTAACTCTGACTGAACTACAGAGCAAAAGTGATGCAAACCTTCACCCTTAAAAGAACAAAAGGTTTAAATGTTCCTTTCCTACGGATCCGTTACTCGGATTATAATTTAGCTCTTGAAATAAATTTAGCAAGGATTTTTTTGAGGAAAAAGGACAGGACACTGTTCTGTCCCTACAACTCGGTATCCCCGCCTTGCCCTTCTGTAAGAGCGGGGTGTAATTTCCCTTGACAATCTTTGCTTTTTATCGTAAATATTCTTCGAAATGGCGGCGTAGCTCAGCTGGTCAGAGCAAGGGAATCATAATCCTTTGGTCAGGGGTTCGAATCCCTTCGCCGCTATTATTTTTTGGGGAAGAGAAATTAAACCCAGGTTGAGGGCAACCTGGGTTTACCGAGTAGAATCGGTCGATTCGCGAAGGAACGGACAGAACACTGTTCTGTCCCTACAATGCGGTAACCCCGCCTTACCCTCAAGGCGGGTTCAGCTCTCAACATGTATGCACCCCATATACAAATATATCCTTTTTCTATACTGTATAATCTTTCAGGTTAAAGATTTGACATTTAATTTTAAAGATTTTATATTAAGGCTCAACTTGTGGAGTTTTTTATATGTGGTATAATCGCTTAGGGTTTAAGTTAATCTTATTTGTGGGGGCTATTCTGATTGTGGCTTTGGGGATATTCGCTTATGTGAGTATAAACTCCCAGAAAAAACAATTGATAGGTGAGGTTCTTAAAGGGGCTTCCCGCATAAGCGAAACGGTTAAAAGAAGCACCCGCTATGATATGTTAAAATACGAAAGCGAGGCAGTGCATAAGATTATCGAAACCATAGGAGAACAGGAGGGGATTGAGAAGATCAGAATTTTCAACAAAGAGGGAGAGATAATGTTCTCCACGGATAAAAAGGATATCGGCTCGATGGTGGATAAAAAGGCTGAAGCCTGTTATGCCTGTCATTCGGCTGAAAAACCTCTGGAAAAACTCCCTACTCCGGAGAGGAATCGGATCTATAAATCTAAAGAGGGACACCGGGTCCTGGGGATGATAAATCCTATCTATAATGAAAAGGATTGTTATACTGCAGACTGCCATGCTCATCCTTCTACTCAAAAGGTCTTAGGGGTTTTAGATATCGGGATGTCCTTAGCAGACGTAGATCACCAGATAAAGGGAAATCAGAACAAAATGTTAGCTTTTGCAGTAGTGCTATTCTTAGGTATTTCTGGAACTATCGCCATGTTTGTTAAACGGTCGGTTAGCCGTCCGGTTAGGGCTTTAGTGGATGAGACCAAGAAGATTGCTTCCGGAGATTTAGAGTATACTTTAAAAATAGATTCTAAAGATGAGATCGGTGAGCTGGCAAACTCTTTCAACCGGATGACCAAGGATTTATCCGAGGCTCAAGAGGAATTAGAAGAATGGAGCCGGGTTTTAGAGAAAAGAGTGGAGGAAAAGACAAAGGAGCTCAAGAAAACCCAGGAGCAACTAATCCAGTCTGAAAAATTAGCTTCCTTAGGTAAGTTGGCGGCCGGGATTGCACATGAGATAAATAATCCGCTAACTGGAATTTTAACTTATAGCTCTTTGCTTTTGAAAGAGCATAAAGAGAATCCTCAGATGAAAGAAGATTTAGAGGTGATAGTCAGCGAAACAACCCGTTGCAGGAAAATCGTGAAGGGTCTTTTAGAATTTGCCCGACAGACCGAGCCGAGTAAAACCCGGGCAGATATAAATAAAGTAGTGGAGGAGACCCTTTCCCTGCTGGAAAATCAAGCGCTTTTCCTTAATATAAGCGTTGAAAAAAAGCTAAATAAAAATCTGCCTACAGTGATGATGGATGTTGACCAGATAAAACAGGTTTTTGTGAATATAATCTTAAATGCGGCTGAGGCTATGTCTCAGGGTGGAACTCTGACCATAGGATCAGATTTCGATCCTGAGAAGAAGTTTGTAAAGGTAAGCTTTATCGACACTGGTTCTGGAATCTCTGAGGAAAACTTACCCAAGATCTTTGACCCGTTCTTTACTACAAAGCGGTCAGGAAGGGGAACTGGCTTAGGTCTATCAGTTAGCTACGGAATTATTCAACGGCATAACGGTTTCTTAGAGGTGAAAAGTCAATTAGGAAAAGGCTCGACCTTTACTGTTAAATTGCCTTTAGAATAATAAAGTCTTAGTTAAGGAGATTAAAACAGAAAATGGCAAAAGGTAATATCCTGGTAGTGGATGATGAAGTTGTCATCTGTAAAAGCGTCCAGAGAATCCTATCACCTGAAGGTTATGAGGTTGGGATTGCTCTTTCAGGAGAAGAGGCTTTGGAAAAGCTCTCTCAGGAATCATTCGACATAGTAATCACTGACCTGAAGATGCCTGGTATGGATGGGATGGAGCTATTAGCCAAGATAAAGGAAAAGGACCCGGAGATAGTTGTGATAATGATAACCGGCTATTCCACAGTGCAGACTGCGGTCCAGGCTATGAGAATGGGCGCTTTAGATTATATCCCGAAGCCTTTCACCCCGGAAGAGCTTATCGTGGTGGTGGAAAAAGCTCTGGAGAAAAAAAAACTGATTTTTGAAAATATCTACCTGCATAAAGAATTAGAGGCTAAATATTCTTTTGAAAATATCGTAGGCAATAGCCCCAAAATACAGGAGGTTTTCAAATTCATTCGCAAGGTTGCACCCACAGATAGTACTGTATTGATCTATGGTGAGAGTGGAACCGGTAAGGAGTTAGTTGCCAGGGCTATTCATTTCAATAGTTTCAGAAAAAACAAGCCTTTTTTCCCGGTAGACTGCGGGGTATTATCCCAGGACCTTTTGGAGAGTGAGCTTTTCGGGCATGTCAAGGGCTCATTCACCGGGGCGATAGTTACCAAGCCAGGTCTTTTTGAAGTGGCAGATGGGGGCTCGGTCTTTTTAGATGAGATCGGGGATATTAACCCGATTATCCAGGGAAAGCTCTTAAGAGTTATCCAGGAACAGGAGTTCCTACCAGTGGGAGGGGTTCAGACTAAAAAGGTAGATTTGCGGTTCATCGTGGCTACTAACAAGAATCTGGAGGAATTAGTTAATGAAAAGAGGTTCCGGGAAGACCTGTATTACAGGTTGAATGTGGTCTCGATCACCATTCCTCCTTTAAGGGAAAGAAAAGATGATATCCCGATTTTGGCTTATCATTTTCTTAAGAAATTCAATCAGGAGATGAATAGGGAAATCAAAAGTATTTCAGTGGAAGCGATGAACAAGCTTATTAATTATGAATGGCCTGGAAATGTCAGACAACTGGAAAATGTGATAGAAAGGGCGGTAGTTATGGCTGAAGGTAAGACCATTATCTCAGAGTACCTGCCAGCCAATATCTTAGGGCAGGGTGCAGAAATTGATACCCAGATCCCGAAAAACTCCGAAGAGCTGAAAACGATGAAAAAATATCTCAGAGAAAGCGCAGTGGAAAATATTGAGAAGATGTTCATACTTGAAGCCTTGAACCGAAATGACTGGAACGTTACCCGCTCTGCTAAAGAGGTCGGGATGCAGAGGACTAACTTTCAAGCCCTGATGAGAAAATATAATATAAGGATAAGGGAAGAAAATGAATAAAAGATTTATACTTTTAGAGTTATTTTATACATCAAAATAAAATCTTAATTCGGAGTATTTCATAGACTTAGCCTACATAACCGCATATTAAAAATATACAAGAGCTTTCTTTTTATTTTCTTTTCTAGGCAAAACCACCACTTTTATTACTTTTAACTTATTGTAACATAAAAGCTTAATTAAAGATAGCTCCTTTTAATTTATTATTTGGCATATATGTTGCTTTAATTAAGATTGTGAAAAAAGTAACAAACTCTAAAGTTGGAGGAGGTGAGTAAGATGAAGGACAAAAAGAACATACTGGTGATAGATGATGAACCGATCGTCTTAGATAGCTGTCGAAAGATATTGCGCCAGGAAGGATTTGAAGTAAATGGAGCTATGAATGGCAGGGAAGGTTTAAAGAAGATAGAAGAAGATCAATATGATGCAGTTTTGGTGGACTGGAAGCTTCCGGAGATAGACGGGATGGAGGTTTTAAGGATCATCAAGAAGAATCATCCAGATGTAATCGTAGTAATGATAACAGGTTATCCTTCTGTGGAATCAGCGGTAAAGGCAATGAAGTTAGGGGTTTCAGATTATGTTTCAAAGCCTTTTACCCCGGACGAGCTGAAAGATGTTTTAATCAAGGCAATAGAACATACAAAGACAGTAAAGAAGGAGGAGCCAGAAGATGAGTCAGCAATTGAGGCAGAAGCAAAAAGGATTATTGCCGGAGCTGAAATTGAGCCAGAGATAGAAGAGAAAAAAGCGATAATTGAAGAAGAGATTCTTCCTGAGACTTTAGTTATTTCCGGAACAAAGAGGTTATGGGATGCAATTTTATCTGTTCCAAAGTTTTTATGGAGCGCAGTTCTTTCCAGACTTTTCTTTATTTTTCTTTTACCGATTGGCCTGGTTAGCATTATCGTAGGGATTTTTAAATCTATTTTCGGTAAGAAATCTTTAAAATCATAGTTTAACAACTAAACTAAAGAAAGTAAGTAAAAATGAACAAAGAAAACAACAAAAAGAGGAGGAGTTAAAATGGTAGCCTTATTAGTAGCACTAACCTTCATAGCCGCCATAGTGATTGATGGCTTAGTTAGACGGGGTAGAGAGGTAAGAGAGACAGTAGAATTAACATCTTTTGCCAGACCGACATTTAAACTTGCACCAGCTTATCCGGCTGGATATTTTCTCTCTGAGGGACATACCTGGCTTAATCTCCGGGCATCCGGAAACTTGCAAGTAGGTCTGGATGAGATGATCGGGCGCTTGGTCGGAAAAGTAACCAAAGTTCAGTTCAAGAATACCGGAGAGGAAGTCCGTAAAGGAGAGCCTTTAGCAGTTTTATATCAAGGCGAGAAGAGAATTACCCTGTATTCTCCAATAGATGGAGTTATAGTTCAGAAAAATTTAGAGATGGAAAAAACTCCACAGAGATTTGGAGTAGACTCGTATAAAAATGGATGGTTTTATCAAATAAAACCCAAGAATTTATCAGAGGATTTGAAGAATTTCAAGATAGCTGAGAAAACCAAAGCCTGGTGGTCGCAGGAATTAAACCGGCTGAGAGAGTTTGTCAGAGGGCATGTGCCCCAGGAAGCTTTAGCTGGACAGACTCTGGCAGATGGCGGAACATCTATAGATGGTTTGGTTGAGCATTTCAATACAAAAACAACTGAGGAATTTGAAGCTCAATTTTTGCATAGATAAGTTAAAATGAAAACATCAGGTTATAAAAGGCATCCTATTTTATAGGTTGCCTTTATAACTTATTTTTATTATGTTTTAAAAGTTTTGAAAGAATTAATGATTTAAAAGAAGGAGTCATAAATGTCAAGTCCCAAAGCGCTTCTCTTCGATGCCACTAAATGTATTGGGTGCAAGGCTTGTTTTTATGCCTGCAAGGAATCCAATAAACTTCCTCAAAAAGAGAAAGAAGAGGAGGAACTCACCAATACGGCTTACACTGTGGTGAAAGAAAAGGATGGGGTATATTATCGCAGGTTATGTATGCACTGTAATGTGCCGACCTGTGCTTCGGTCTGTCCGGTAAAAGCTTTTGAAAAGACCGAAAGCGGTCCGGTGATCTACCATGACAAGAGATGTATGGGTTGTCGATATTGCATTCAAGCCTGCCCCTTTGGTGTCCCAACCTATGAATGGGAAAGCACAAAGCCCTTAGTCAAGAAATGCACTATGTGTGCAGAAAGACAAAAAGAGGGAAAGATAACTGCCTGCTCTGAAGCCTGCCCAACCGGCGCTACCATATTTGGTGATAGAAACGAGCTTCTAATGGAAGCCCGGAAAAGGATACAGGAAAATCCGGGTCAATATGTTGACCACATCTATGGGGAAAAAGAGGCAGGAGGGACTTCGGTTTTGTTTCTGTCCTCTGTTCCGTTTGAAAAGTTAGGATTCCCCACCAACCTGATCGAAGAGCCTCTATCAGATCTGACCTGGAAGATTATGTCGAAAATCCCGAATTATGTGGTGGTGAGCGGAGTTTTTCTATACGGGATCTACTGGATTATTAATCGTAGGATGGAGGTAATAGAGTTGGAAAATAAATCCAAGGATAAAGAATAATCTTAAAATTAAATTAAAGGAAAGAAAAAAATGGAGACAAAAATAAACTCACCATTTAAACTTACTTTCTGGAAAGGGGTTTTAGTTATAATCTGGATCCTGGGTATTATAGCTACGATTATTCGTTTTTCCAAAGGGCTGGGGGCATCTACCAATTTAAGCGATAGGTTTCCCTGGGGGTTATGGATCGGCTTTGATCTCCTGTGTGGAGTAGGTTTAGCTGCTGGAGGATTCACCCTGGCAACTATTGTTTATATATTTCATTTAAAAAGATTTTATCCGATATTGAGACCTACCATCCTGACCGCTTTTTTGGGGTATATCATGGTGATCTTTGCCCTTTTGTTCGACTTAGGACAACCCTGGAGGATCTGGCATATGATAATCTACTGGAACCCTCATTCGGTCTTATTCGAAGTTGGCTGGTGCGTAATGCTCTATACCACAGTTTTAGCCTTAGAGTTTAGCCCTATAGTCTTCGAGTGGTTGGGCTGGGATAAGCCTAAAAAATGGATTCATAGTTTGATCATACCTCTAGTAATTGCTGGGGTCATCCTTTCTACCCTGCACCAGTCTTCCTTGGGCTCTCTTTATTTGATAATGCCGGAGAAATTATATCCTTTCTGGTATTCTTCTATAATACCGTTTTTGTTCTTTCTATCAGCATTTGCAGTTGGGTGTGCTATGGTGATCTTTGAGTCACATTTAAGCTATAGAGCCTTTGGACATCGCTTGAAAATGGATCTTCTGGCAGATATAGGTAGAGTTATGTTAGTCACTTTAGTGGTATATGCAATTCTGAAAATCCAGGATTTCTCAGGAAGGGGTGTCTGGAGCGTAATTTTCCTGAATCGTCCTGAAACTTATCTTTTCTGGCTTGAGGCATTGGTGGGGGTGATTGTTCCGGTTATAATGCTGTCCATTAAAAAGATCAGGCTCTCCGAGCGAGGTTTATATTATGTTGCCATCTGTACTATTACAGGATTTTTATTGAATCGGCTTAATGTTGCAGTCACCGGGATGGAGGCTTCTTCTGGCGTGCATTATTTCCCCTCCTGGATGGAAATCTCCATAACCTTAACTATCGTCGCTACTGGATTTTTCGTCTTCTCTCTGGCGACTCGCTATTTGCCAATTTTCGAGCATCCAGAAGAAGAGTCTGAATCAGAATCGCCTGAACTGGCTGAGGAGGTTTTAAATGTTGATACAATGCCCAAGTAAATCCTGAGCGAATAGAAGGGTTATACAAAAAACATACAGTGAGTTCTGAAAAAGTAAATTTTTGTAGGGATTTTGGAGTGTAAATCCTAGATTGTAAACCTTTAGGTTTGCTAAGATGACTTCTCTTGTTCTATAGACCTGTTTATCGGATTTTCAATCTGCCTATGGAAAGGTAAAGCTGAAGCTTTACACCCCGGCTGTTCTTAGTCTAAAGCAGATTTAAGTTTTTCAGAGACTGTGGAAAAGTAAAAAGCTTTTTTTTATTTAAAAAAGCCCTATATTATATTCAAAGATTAAAGTGAAATCCTTCTCGCTTAAACCAAGTGAGGAGGGTAGCCTTTGTCTTGTAAATATTTTCTTCAGAGATGATTATTAAAAATTCAGACTCATATTATCCTGGGCGAGGATGTTCTATTAAAGGTAAGGCTAAAGCCTTCTACTATGCATGTTGGCTATATAGAGGAGGTCTTTAGATCTCCACAAAATATTTAACTCGAGGTTTAAATATGAATCTAAAAGAAAAAGATAAATCGGTAAGTATTTTGGTAGTGGATGATGAGTTCAGCGTGAGAGATTCTTTGACCAAGTGGTTTAAATCGGATGGATATCTGGCAGAGTCAGCTGCGGATGCAAATGAGGCTTTGAAGAAGCTTCAGGAGAAACACTGGGACATTGCTTTTCTGGATATTAAGATGCCGGGGATTGACGGTATGGAGCTACAGCAGAGGATCAAAGGGATAGATCCTAATATAGTCATTATTATATTAACCGGTTATGCCTCTATAGATACCGCAGTTAAATCTCTTAAAGAGGGCGCCTATGATTATGTGACCAAACCAGTTGATCCAGATTATCTTTCTCACCTGATTGAAAAAGTTGTCCAGCAAAGACTGGTTTTATCAGAGAATATTCAGCTCAAAGAAACGATTCAAGAACTTTACATAACAGATCAGGTTATAGGTGAAAGTCCGGGGATGCTAAAGGTTTTTGAATTGATGAAGGCAGTAGCTCCTGCTGACACCTCTGTTTTTATTCGAGGGGAGGGTGGAACTGGAAAAGAGCTTTTAGCCCGGACAATTCATGCCAAAAGCTCCAGGCGCTTTTTCCCTTTCGTCAATCTTAGTTGTGGAGGGCTGAGTGAAGATCTTTTAGAGAGTGAGCTTTTTGGACATGAGAAAGGAGCTATTGCTGGAGCTTTGTACCAACGTAAAGGAAAGCTTGAGATGGCAGATGGCGGTACACTTTTTCTGAATGAGGTTACCAACCTTTCACCTAAAGCCCAAACGGTCCTCAATACAGCTATAGAAACTAAGCAGTTTAATCGGGTTGGTGGTCAGGAGGTTATTAAAGTTGATTTCCGACTGATCTCCGCCACCAGTCAAAATTTAGATCTTTTGGTCAAAGAAGGTATCTTCAGGGAAGATTTATATTATCAACTAAATGTCTTTACTATTTCCATCCCTTCCTTAAGAGAAAGAGGGAAAGACCTAATACTTTTAGCTAATTATTTTCTTAATAACCTGGTGAAAGCTATGAATAAACCGATAGAGGGTTTCTCACCTGAAGCTCTGACCTTTTTAGAAAAATATGATTGGCCCGGGAATGTGCGAGAACTCAAAAATGCCATTGAAAGAGCGGTGGTGGTAAGTAAGGGTCCGTTCATCTCCTTAGCTGACCTTCCCATTCCTGATACTCCCATAATCTCTTCTGAGGATTTGAGCCTGGAAGCTGCAGAAAAAAATCACCTTTTACAAGTGCTTGAGCAGATGGGATGGGACTTAGATAAATCAGCTGAAGTTTTAAAGATCGACAGAGCCATACTTGAGAGTAAAATTGAAAAATATGGATTACGGAAGTAAAAGTGCGTATATACGTTTTACCGCTGGGCTTTCCGGATAAAAATCTCTTTAATACTCTTTGTAATACCCTGGAGGATACTTTTAAGATTTCGGTAGTTATATTAAACCATTCCCTTTCTCTGGAAAAAGGAAAAGATCCCATTCAGAATCAATACAACTCCACCTGGATTTTATCCCAGCTTTTAAAAGAAGTTACTGAAGAATCCTGTAAAATTATAGGGGTGACCAACCTTGATCTTTTTGTTCCAGTTTTGACTTATGTTTTTGGTGAAGCTCAGTTAGAAGGGAAGGCTGCGGTGGTTTCCAGTTTCAGGTTGAGAGATGAATTATATGGATTACCAAAAAATCCCGAAAAGTTAAAAGAGCGATTGGAAAAAGAAGCTATTCACGAATTAGGCCATACTTTTTCGTTGATACATTGTCCAAATCCCAGGTGTGTGATGTACACTTCCACCTATGCAGAGGAGATCGACTTCAAATCCAAAGATTTCTGCAATAGCTGCTTCTCTATTCTGGAGAAGAAAAAAGAACAATTATTACAGAAATAAAAGCCAGCTCAAGACCTTAGATTATTTAAGCCTTCTTATCCCTTATCTCTATCAATATAAAATTCAAGGCGAAAAGCAGACAGCCGACTGCAAACCTGAAAGCACTCTGGGAGGATGCTCCCAAGGGCATTAAATCTGCCAGCCTGAAAATTATGGCTAAGATGAAAGCAATAGCAGCCAGTGCCATTAAAAGGTTAGCCAGGGTCTTCATGAAAAACCTCCGGTTTTTTGGTTAATGGTTAACAGTAGTTAGTTTACAATTAAAAACATTCCCTGTTGCTTGACTGATAAGTTAGGTTTTTGAAAAGTGGTTGTCAATTAAAAATGTGTGAATTTTTAAAAAATTCAGTTAATCCATAAACCCAGGTTTCTCTGAAACCCCGGTAGATTTTTGGACCTCGCCCTTTTCCCTTTCCTTACCTACGATGGTTATGCTAGACTTAGTTTCCGTTTCACGGAAAAAAGAGATGGGAAGATTTGTAGTGCAGCACTTTCAAAGTCGCTCAAGGTGTAGAGGCACGGCATGCCGTGCCCCTACGGACTCCAAAAGAATTTTTAAGCAAAAAAAGGTTTTTCCTTGCTTTCCCTCAAAAATTTGATTAATTAGTTTCGTTTATTGAAAGGGTCTTAAAGCGAAAGTGGCGGAACTGGCATACGCGCTGGATTTAGGATCCAGTGCCCTCAAGGCTTGGGGGTTCAACTCCCCCCTTTCGCACCAATTCCGTTAGCTGATAAGCCACCTCAGGTCGATAAAAGCCTTACGAACTGTAGGGCGGATTCGGCACGTAGAGAAGTATGAGAGGAGGAAAATTTGAAGGTTAATGTTACCAAAGAAAAAGCCTGGAGAAGAGTTTTGGAAATAGAGATACCGGTGGAGAAGGTTAAAGGGGAATTCGACACG
>CAZMZF010000024.1:0-11548 GCA_964570765.1 uncultured Ignavibacteria bacterium | reverse complement strand
AAGAGTTTTGGAAATAGAGATACCGGTGGAGAAGGTTAAAGGGGAATTCGACACGGTATATCTGGAGTATCAGAGAAAAGCCAAAGTCCCTGGTTTTCGTCCAGGAAAAGCACCTTTAGAGCTGATCAAAAAGCGTTACAAAGATGCAGCTACCAAGGATGTCTTAGAAAACCTTTTACCTGAAGCTTATCAGGAGGCAGTTAAACAAACCAATTTAATCCCTTTAACCCTGCCTCTTTTGAAGGATATAGAGTTTCAGTCCGCCTCAGGCGGATTGAAGTTTAAAGCTCAAATTGAGATTCGACCGGAAATAGAGCCAAAGGATTATAAGGGATTGCAACTCAAAAAAAAGGTTATTGAGATAAGTGAGGAACATGTTCAGAATACCTTAAATTATCTTCAGGATAAAAACGCTGAATTACATTCAGTGGAAAGGGAGGCGAAGGATGGGGATTTTTTAGTGGTGGATTTAGAGGAGATAGTAGAAGGAGAAGCTAAAAATAAAAGTAAAACTGAAAATCAAACCATCTGGTTAAAAAAAGAAAATCTTTTGACTGAATTTTACCGTGGATTTTCAGATGCAAAAGCAGGTGAGGAAAAAGAGATCGAGGCGATCTATCCCCAGGATTATTTTGAGAAAAACCTGGCTGGTAAAATCATTAAATACAAAGCAAAGATAAAAGAGGTAAAGGAGAAAATCCTTCCAGAGATAAATGATGATTTTGCCAAAAGCCTGGGCGAATATAAAAGCTTAGAAGAGCTAAAGAATAAGATAAAAGAAGATTTAAAAATAAAGGCAAGGCAGGATGCAGAAAAGGATTTAGCCAATCAGGTTATAAAACAGGTAGTGGAGAAAAATAGCTTTGAGGTTCCTGAATCACTTCTGGATCTTTATCTGGACTCTGTGAGGGAGGATTTTAAGAAAACATATAAGAAAGTGGATGAAGAGAAAATCAGAGAACAATATCGGGAGTTAGGCTTAGCCCGGATCAGGTGGGAGTTTATCCGGCAGGAGATAGCTAAAAAAGAGAAGGTTGGGGTTACCAAAGAGGAAATAGATAAATGGGTGGAGAATTTTGCGAAAGCCAATTCCCTTGAGTTAAAACAGGCTAAAGAGTTTATAGCTCAGAATAAAAAAATTGAGGATATAAAGGATTCCATCTTAGAGGATAAGGTGATAGAGCTAATCATAAATTGCTCTAAGGTTAAAGAGGAGATTATATCAGCACCCAAAGAGGAAAAAGAAGAGAAAAAAATCATAAAACCATAAAAGATTATAAGTCAATTATTAAAAGGAGAGAATATGACTCTGGTTCCATTCGTTATCGAGCAGACCGGAAGAGGGGAGAGAGCTTATGATATCTTCTCCCGACTTTTAAAGGACCGGATTATCTTCATCGGCTCACCCATCGATGATAATGTCGCTAATTTAGTGATAGCCCAGCTACTTTTCTTAGATGCAGAAGACCCGGAAAAGGATATCAACGTCTATATCAATTCACCGGGCGGGATAGTTACCTCAGGTCTGGCGATCTATGATACTATGCAGTTCGTCAAACCAGCCGTAGCTACCACCTGTGTGGGTTTAGCCGCCAGCATCGCTGCGCTACTTTTGGCTGGCGGGACAAAAGGGAAAAGATCTGCGCTTCCCCATTCGAGGATGTTGATCCATCAACCCTGGGGAGGGGTTCAGGGTCAGGTAACCGATATCGAGATCCAGACTAAAGAAATGAGGACTGTCAGGGAAATCTTAAACGAGATATTATCCAAGCATACCGGACAGCCGGTTGAAAAGATAGTTAAGGATACAGACCGCAACTTCTTTATGTCTCCAGAGGAGTCCAAGGCTTATGGGTTGATCGATGAAGTCTTCCAGAAAAGGACCAAGTAGAAAAATGTAGTTTTTGGAGGGAGTCTGGAGTATCCCGCCCTTGGCGGGACCAAAAATGATTAACTTGTATTTCAATCGAAAAAAGTAAAGCTATCCGCCTTAGGTGGATACACTCCAGTAGTTCCTGGGAGCCCCCCTCCCTTGAGGGGAGGGGTAAGCCGTTAATCCGTGTCTTCCAGGCGGCGGATCGGCCGCTCGTAGAGGGGAGGGTGACCCCTCACCCTCTCCCACAAGGGGAGAGGGAACGTGATATGAGCGATAGAATATCATAAATTCTATAACTTTAGGTCGATATTTTCTTTATAAAATTTACAACAGGGGTGAAAAATGCCTAAGCGGATAGTTGTGGGGATGCAGTGGGGGGATGAGGGGAAAGGTAAAATAGTTGATCTTTTGTCTGAACAGGCGGATGTTATTGCCCGATACCAGGGTGGGGCAAATGCCGGTCATACGGTGGTAATCGATTCAAAAAAGTTTATTCTGCATCTTATTCCTACAGGGATATTGTCCGAATTTGTCCACAGGACTCAAATTCGAGGATCACGCGGACATAATAATAAGGTCTGTGTAATCGGGAATGGTGTGGCATTTGATCTGGAGCTTTTCTTTCAGGAGATTGAAGAATTAAAATGTAAAGGGGTCCGCCTAAGGCGGACAGATAATCGGATTCTGGTGAGCAAAAATGCACATCTGGTTATGCCTTATCATAAGGCGATTGAAAGATTAGAGGAGGAAAGAAGAGGTAATTCTAAAATCGGGACTACTCTTAAAGGGATTGGTCCTGCTTATTTAGATAAGATTGGTCGAAGGGGGATACGTTTAAATGACCTTTTTGATGAAAAGCTTTTCCGCTCCAAGATAGAAGAAAATTTTGAGGGAAAGAAAGGTTGGTTCAAGTTACTTTCTGCAAAAGAGCTTTCTGCTCTGAAAGAACATTCTTTGAGTTTTCTTAAACTCAAGAAAAAAATTGCTCCTTTTATGATTGATGCGACTTGTTTTTTGAATGAAGCGATTAAAGAAAAGAAGGATATCCTTTTTGAAGGTGCTCAGGGGACTCTATTAGATATAGATTTCGGCACCTATCCTTATGTGACCTCCTCCAATACCACCGCCGGAGGTGCCTGCACTGGTTTAGGGATTAGTCCGGTTTATATAGATGAAGTTATTGGGGTTTCCAAAGCCTATACCACCAGGGTGGGGAATGGGCCTTTTCCAACTGAATTGAAAGATAAAACCGGAAAATATATACAGGAAAAAGGGAATGAATTCGGCGCCACAACGGGTAGGCCCAGAAGATGCGGCTGGTTAGACCTTTTGATTTTGAGATATGCGGTGATGATAAACGGGATTAAAAAAATCGCATTGACCAAATTAGATGTCTTAGACCAGCTCGACCCGATAAGGGTTTGTGTCGGGTATAAATATAAAGGGAGTATTCTGAAAGAATTCTCTACAGAGCTTAGGATTTTGGAAAACTGCAAACCAATATATAAAAACATTCCGGGCTGGGAAAAAGATACCACCGGGATTAGAGATTATAAAAAACTCCCCCAGAAGACCAAAGACTATATAAAATTCATAGAAGACCAGACCCAAACAAAAATATTCTTAATCTCTACCGGATGTAAAAGGGAAGAGACGATCTGGGTGTGAGGTTTTTTTTGAATTTTTAGGTTCTAGTAAAAAGATTTTCATTCTCGGTGTTTCCTGAATTATAATTTTAGCCTCGTCTTTATTTCTGTCACATAATTTTTTGCTATTTTCAGGAATTCGTGGGCTTCCTTTTCACTTACTATCCCAACTTGTCCATAGACTGCTGTATGTCTTTTCTTTCTTTTCCGGTCAAAATAGGATATTGTTTCTTCAAAGGGTTGACCTAACGCGAGCTTCATAAATTGCAGTATCGTCTTATGAGCTTCAAAACTGGCAGGTCGGTATCCTGAATAGAACATATAGGCCCGCGAGGCTTGCAGAATAGCGTTATAGGTAATCGAAAAAGCCCAGTCACTATCTCCTGAAAGATTCTTTTCTGCAGTTTTCAAATCACGCTCTGCAAGCTTGAAAGTATTTTCGATCTCCTCTGGTGTTGCTCTGAAAGTATGAATCTTTCCCTCTGCTAAAAGCTTTTCAAAGCTCATTTAATTTCCCTTTGAGAATAAGTTTGGGTTCCTTTATAATCCTTTTAATGAATGGGTCACCAGCTTTAAGCTTTCTTTTGAACTCAGTCATTGACATCACGGTATAATTAATCTCCCGCCTTAGTTCCTCCTCTAAACCAGAAATAATCTTGTGCATAGAAATTTCATCAACCTCTCCTACTACCATCAGATCAACATCGCTTTTAGAATCCTCCTCGTTCCGAGCAACTGAACCATAGATAAATGCCAGTTTAACTGAATTGTAGTCAGATAGTGCCTTTTTTAAACTATCACCCACACCCAAGGTAAGATGAAGGATGCTTTTCAACTCCGGAAAGATAGGACAGGATTGATCCACCTGATAATATTTTAGATTTCCTTCTCTTCTTACCTTGAGAAGTCCCGCTTTCTCCAGATGGCTTAGCTCTCTTCTGACAGCGTTTATAGGTTCTTTTAACTGTTTTTCAAGCTCCCGCACATAGAAGCGGGATTCTGGATTGAGCAGAAATTGTCGTAATAGTTTTCGTTTAGTTTTTGAGTGGATCAGATATTCAAGCATCACAGTTCCCTTTGAACACTATTTGTGTTCAATTGTATACAATTTGTGTTCAAAAGTCAAGAAGTTTGTAGCCTTTTTAGAAAAAAGATAATTCATAGAAGACCAGACCGAAACAGAAATCTTCCCTACGGGTCGTAAGTCTTTTATCGATTTAATCTCAACCGGGTGTAAAAGAGAAGAGACGATCTGGGTGTGAGGGAGATTATCTACTTTCCTTTTTAATCTTTTTCAAGTAAATATTAAGTAAGATCTTAAACATTCTTCCATGATTTGGATATTTAAAATGCAAAAGCTCGTGAAGAATTATTCTCAATCTGACTTTTTTAGGTTCGTTTAAGAGTGAAAAATCGAATGTTAATCTCCCTTTACTGGAGCAGCTCGCCCATTTCCTTTCCATCTTTCGAATATGAATCTCTTTATACGTTACCCCAATTTCTATAGCAATGCCCCGAACATTTTGCTTGAATTCTTCGGGCGTAATCATTCTGGACCACCTTTTATGACTTTCATTATATTCTGAGCGATTTTTGTGATTTTCTGTGTATCTTTTATTCCAGCCTGGAGTAAAACTTTGTAAAGCTCCTGTTTAACCTCTCTATTGTGTTTTTCACTCGTTTTCCAGTGTGGATATTTCTCTAAAACTCCTCTCATGAGATTTGCTTTATCTTCGGGATTATCTATGCCTTCATTTTTCAAAAGCCAGAAAATAGAGAATACTTCTGCAGGCATATTTTTCTCAGACTGTTCCCTTCGAGCAGCGTTCATTTCCTCAATCAACTTCTTCAATTCATCGAGTGTTCTTTGGGTGGTTGTCTGCCTTTCTTTATACAGTTTGATTAGGAGTTCTGCTTTTTCACCAATGGAAATCAGATAGGGCGATGTACCGATATTGTCTGAAATGACTTTCCCAATACTTTTAATGAGGTTAAAGATTTTTTCTGTATCAGAGACTTTACTTTCTTCAATTTTCCTTAAAGTCTCCTCATTGATTTCATAGACTTCCAATGTGTCTTTTATTGGTCCTCCTTTTGCATGTTTTTGAACCAGTTTAGCAGTTTTCCTTGAAAAATCTTTATCGACCTTAATTCCCGGTTCATAGGCTTCTCTTAATATCCTGTAAATTCTTGCTAGAATTTCCACATCTTCAAGGTAAGGTCTCAGGAATGAGTCAGGAGATAGAATATCATATATGGTTGAGGCCTCTTTGAAAAACTGATAAAACTCATGCCTGCTTTCTTCGTCCATAAAATTTTCCAGAATAGCTTCAACTGCCTTATCCTGGGTTTTCCCTTTTAATATAACAAGATAATTCTTTTTTGCCTCTTCCATCAATTCAGCAAACCTCTTCTTCAAAACCTCAATATCTTGAACCACACCTACTATATCCTGAGAGTCAAAGGCAAGGGCTTTCTCGAGGTTGTCGAATATACCCACAAAGTCCAGGACAAAACCTGATGGCTTTTTCCTGCCCTCATCGTCTTCATAGGGTCGGTTAACCCTGGCAATTGCCTGCAAAAGCACATGGTCTCGCATAGGCTTGTCCAGATACATACAGTAAAGTATTGGGGCATCAAAACCGGTAAGAAGTTTTTCAGTCACAATCAATATCTTGGGAAGCTTATCTGGCTCTCTAAATGCTTTTCGTATCCTTTTTTCCTGTTCCTCAGTTAAGTGGTATTGTGATAGTTCCGGTTGGTCGTTATAATATGGGCTATAGACTACCTGAGAATATTCTTTTGGTAGATGTTTGTCCAGTTCCTTTTTGTAAAAGGCACAGGCTTCTCTATCAACCGCCACGAAAAAGGCTTTATAGCCCATTGGCTCGATATGTTCCTTGTAATGTTCAGCCGCATACTTGCCTATCCTCTCAACCCTTTCTTTATTCTTCAGCATATTCTTCAGGGTGACTGCCCTTTCCAAGACCTTATTAAGTTCTTCTATGTCACTAACCCCCTCTGCTTCTTTAAGGTCTAAGAATTCTTTCTCAAGTGTCTCCTTGTCAACTCTGAGTTCATTCGGTGCAAGGCTGTAATGAAGAGGAACGGTTGTCCCATCTTCTATCGATTCTGCAATGCTGTACTTATCAAGGTAGCCATGTGGTGGGTCATCCTTGCCGAAGGTTATGAATGTGCCCTGACCGAAAACAGTTTTATCAATTGGTGTTCCAGTAAATCCGATATAGGTGGCGTTAGGCAAAGCACCCATCAAGTAGTTACCCAATTTTCCACTAGTTGTTCTGTGAGCTTCATCCACCAGCACAAAGATACTTTTTCTGGTGTTGATATTCTCCGGCATATCTTCAAATTTATGAATCATTGAAACGATAAGCCCTCTTTTGTCAGTGGAGAGAAGCTTTTCTAGATGTTTTTTGCTTTCAGCCACTTCAATTTCTTTTATACCCACTGCATCAAGATTGCCAAATAACTGGGTTTCAAGCTCGTTCCTATCCACAAGCATAATCACAGTGGGGCTCTCAAAGACTGGATTCTCGATGATTTTTTGAGCAGTTACTATCATAGTATAGGTTTTGCCAGAACCCTGGGTATGCCAGACCAGCCCTCTTTTCTTTTTTTCATCTTTTGCCCTGCTGACCAGTTTTTCTACTGCCCTGGTCTGATGTGGTCTTAAGATTACCTTTTTTAGCTCATCATCCTGTCTGGTGAAGAGGATATAATCAGTCAATATCTTGACAACCCTGTTTCTATCTAAGAAGGTTTTTACCAGCAATTCGAAATTTGGTGTGCTACCAGACATTCCTACTTCTTCTTTCCAGTTGAACAGGGATTTTGCTGAGGTGTTCCAGGTGGCGCTATAGTAATATCTGATAATATGGGTCAGGGCATAAATTTGTAAAATAGCTAAAAGCTCCGGACATTCCCTGTGGTATCTTCTTATCTGGTCTAAAGCTTCAGCTATACCTTCTATCTTGTGAGCAGATTTGGTCTTAATAAGAAATACAGGGATGCCATTTATGAGGAAAACTATATCTGGTTTAATCGTCTGGCTTCCGTTGGTGAACTCAAACTCATCGGTTACCTGAAATATGTTTTCATCAATTTTTTCCGTATCAATAAATCTGACATTTCTCTCTCTTTTTTCCTTTGGAACGAAAACTGTTCTCAAGCCCTTGAGATACTCCCAAGCAATAAGATTCCCTTCTATGTTGGCAGGGATTCTTTCAACCCTTCTGATTAACTCCTCAGCCAGCTCCGGGGTCATAAAGTCGGAATTGAGCTTCTGTATCTGATTAAGAAATATATCCTTGAATACAAACCCGGTTTCGCCGCCTCTCAGTTTGAGTGCCTCTTCTGGTGGAACATATTCCCAACCAAGATTGAGAATAATCTTTTTGCCATCTGAGGTGATATATTCAGCCGCTTTTTCTCTGATGTAACTTATCAGAGGATTTTGAACGGAATATCTCTCTCCACCAATTTTCTCAGTCATACAGGAATCTCCAGATCATTCACCCTAATCTTTCCAGTCATAAGATTATTAAGCAAGGTCTTAAAAAGTTCCTCCAGCGCTTTCTTTTTGTCTTCCTCAGCGTCAATTTTTTCGTCTACTTCAGAAAGAATTTCTGCGATCTTTTGCTGAAGGGGAAGAGGAGGGCGAGGAACCGGATATGTACTTAATTTTTGCCATGATGTTCTTGGATGGTTTACCCCTGTCATCGTTTTAGTAGCATACTTAACAAAGGGCTTCAAATGCATGAAATTAGCAAGATATTGATTGACCATAGTCTCAGATGGAGTTAGAACGATTATATCAGTTGAACAGATCCCTTCGAAATCAGCCGTCACACACTTGTCAAGATATGGACGCAATTTTCCATAAAGAATGTCTCCAACATAAAAGTGACTCTTGGCACTTCTGACTTCTTTATCAGAGCCGTATCTTTTAAGGCTTAGTTCACCGGAGTTTATATGTTCTAGTCCAACATATTTATATTGCCCCTCTTTTGAGGGTGTTATAGTCTCGTTTCTCTTATCAGCAGCCTCTCCCAGGCTTACAACCTCCCAATCCTCCGGCATCAGACCTATCTCTGTCTCTTTCAGAGGCACCTTTTCCGCTTCATTTATCGGCACTGTTCCATAGGTAAAAAGGTGTTTCATTAGGGATTTTTTGAGCTCTTTTGTGGCTTTTATCAATTCTTCTGTTTTCCCCTTTATCTCCTGCACAGCATTAAGCACAGCGGAGATTTTCTTTTGTTCGGGGAGAGGGGGGAGGGGAATGAGAAGATTTTCTATTTGTTTAGGGCTAACATTTCCTTGAGCACTTTGCAGAATGTTGTTTTTTATCCCTGTTTGAAATTCATTTGTAGAAATGTAAAATCTAAGAAAACCCTCATATAGTTGATTATTAAAAATATCAAATTTCCCAACACGCTGGTTTAATAATGAACCTTCAAATTTTTGTGGCACTTTCGCGGTTTTTCCTGTTGTTGCACCGGTCAGTGCAATTAAAATATCTCCTCCTTTAAGCTTGTACTTGTTTAATGTAGTATCCAATTTTGATGATTGGAGGAAACTATTTTCTTTATTCAATTCAATTGATCCATTTTGTAGATTTCCAATCTTAACAATGAGAATGCCTTCCTTTATATAATCACCTGATTTAAATGCATACCCTCCTAGTAGTTTACAATAATCGCCCAGCCTCACAACCCGCCAGTCCTCAGGCAGTAAACCGATTTCGGTCTCTTTTGTGGGCGAATAGCTGTTCGCCTCTACACCATTCTTCATAATTCAATTCCCAAATTCTTAATAATCTCTCTTAATTTCGTATCCGCCTGGTTTCTTTCCTCTTCTGCTTCCTGAAGCAAGACAACTGCATCTTCCAATGGCAGGGTTTCATCTGCGCCGTCTTGTGCGACATAGCGAGACGGGCTGAGATTGTAGTCATTCTTAACAGCTTCTTCTTTGCTGATTATCTTACTTATGCCGTTTTCCTCTTTCCAGTTCAGGAGAATCTCCGAAATCTGCTTTATGCTTTCATCAGGTAGATAATTCTTTGGTCTACCTTTATTGAAAAGCTTTGAGGCATTGACAAGGAGTATTTCGTTTTTCTTTCTTTTCTCTTTGTTGAGCACTAGGATTATCCCTGGAGCGGTCGTGTTGTAGAATAGGTTTTCTGGCAGAAGAAGGACTGCTTCTACAAAATCTTTCTCCACAAATTCTTTTCTTATATCCCTTTCCCTGTTTCTGCCGACATTTCCACTTCCCCTGGAAGGAGCACCAGTATCCAGAACCACTGCCATTATCCCTTTTTCATTCAAAGAAGCAAACATATGCTGAATCCAGCCCCAGTCTGCGCTGTTTGAGGGCGGATAGCCAAAGTTAAAACGGTTATAGGGGTCGTTCTCATAAGTACTTTGCGGGAAATCCTGGTTCCACATCGGATTTGCTGTGACTATATCAAATTTTCTCAGAGAACCGTCAGGATTGGTAAATTTTGGCGTCACCATAGTATCTCCTAAAGCAATCTGAGCTTCCATATCATGTATAAAGACGTTCATCTTTGCCATAGCAAAGGTTGAAGGGAGGAATTCCTGACCATAGAAGTTCAAAGGCTCAACTGATGAGTCATCGTGATATTTTTCTTTAAACCTGAGGGCACATTTGATCAAAAGACCGCCAGAGCCACAGCAGGGATCATATATCTCATTTCCCGGCTCAGGGTCAAGTATATGTGACATCAAGATGGCAACCTCTCTGGGAGTATAGAATTCACCTGCACTTTGACCTGAACCCTCAGCGAATTTCCTCAGAAGATACTCGTAAGCCCTGCCGAGTATATCTGGTTCAACATCTTTCAAGCCGAGTCTATATCTTCCCATAATATCTATGAGTGTTTTTAGCTTATCATCGCTTATAATCCTTTGCCCGGCTGCTGTGGCATTGAAATCCACTATGTCAATTACCCCCTGTAGTTTAGGATTTTCTCTGGCTATGAAGCGGACAGCGTCGGTCAGGTACTCTCCGACATTGGTCGTTTGTCTGGCTATACTCTCCCATTTTGTCTGCGGGGGTAAATAGAAACGGACCAAGCCATGATCTTGATTCAGTAATTGCTCAACCACACTTTTATCACCATAGCTATCAGATAACTTTATTATTTCATCTTCGAAAACATCAGAGAGTCTTTTCAGGAAAATAAGAGGTAAAATGTAATCTTTGTACTTGGGTGCATCGATTTCACCTCTGATCTTGCAAGCTGCCTCCCACAGCCAGCTCTCTAAGGTTTTTGTATCAAGGTTTTTATTAACCATTTAAAATTCTCCTGTTCAAGAGGTATCTATATATTATATAACATCAAAAGTAAATAGCAACTGTCAATTTTTTGAATGTCAAGACCTCTGTTTGAATTTGTTTAGGATTGGGTATATCCTTTCCTACGGATCTGTAGGATTGTTGTTCATTGAAAATGTCAGGGATAAACCCAGACGCTGTAAACTGCCTACGCCAGCAAAGTGGCTATGAACAAGGTCGCTTAGGGAGGAGCTTGACTCCACCCTTAATTCTATCTTTTATTCATATCTTAAAGCCTCTATCGGGTCTAAGAGGGAGGCTTTTCTGGCTGGATAGAAGCCGAAGAATACTCCGACAAAACCGGCAAAAAGGAAGGATAAAACTACTGCAGGAGCTGAGGTGTAAATTGACCAGTGTAAGATTACAGAGATTAATTGTGAACTCAAAACTCCTAAGATTATTCCAATCAAACCTCCGATCAAGCTTAAAACCATGGACTCTATTAGAAACTGGGTTAATATATCTTTCGCTTTAGCTCCCACTGCCATCCTGATTCCTATTTCTCTGGTCCTTTCAGTTACCGAGACTAACATAATGTTCATAATCCCGATCCCGCCAACTATCAAGGAGATCGAAGCGATAACTCCTAACAGGATGGTCATTATGGTAGAGGTTGAGCCAGCCATAGTGGCGATATCTAATTGGCTCC
>CAZMZF010000023.1:0-38694 GCA_964570765.1 uncultured Ignavibacteria bacterium | reverse complement strand
AATCTCTCATTACTGAAAGGCAACAAAAATCATACTTTTTCAGAGCTCTCTGTGTTAGGTCTCTGAAAAAGTGTTAAAATAAAGCGGACAAGGGTGCCCACCCTACGAAATATCAATGGGTTATGACTCGTAGGCAGGGCTCCCAGCCCTGCAAATCATACTTTTTCAGAGCTCTCACACAAATTTACTTGACACACCCTCAACTCTAAACTTCTTGACATTAAGCCAAACTGTTTTTATATTTTACAAAAATACGAAGATGTTAAAAATATTAAGCTTTAAAGGAGGTGGACTAAAAACAAGGAAGCGTAAAAAAGACAACCCAAAATTTTTAAAGGAGTGAAGATGAAAAAGATACTTTGTCTTACGATGGTATTCCTTTTAGTGATTTTTTTTATCGGTTGTAAGAAAGAGATGAAAGAGGAAAGTTCGCAAACCGGGGTAGGAGAGAATGAAGTTATGGCAGATACAGGAAAAGCTAAGGCTCAGGCTGATACCGTTGAGAAGTTAGTCCGGGATAAAAACCCGATCGTGGTTATAGAGACTGATTTCGGGAACATAGAGCTTGAACTGTTCTGGAAAGAGACTCCAATCACCGCAGGAAATCTTCTGAAATTAGTAAATAAGGGCTTCTACAATGGACTGACCTTTCACCGTATAGTTCCCGATTTCGTCATCCAGGGTGGAGACCCGGAGGGGACTGGTAGAGGTGGTCCAGGTTATACTATACCTTTTGAACAGGCAAAGACCAAACATCTCCGAGGGTCTTTAGGTATGGCTCGTTCGCAAGACCCGAACTCTGCCGGAAGTCAGTTTTACATCTGTTTAAAAGACCTTCCCCGTCTGGATGGTAACTATGTGGTTTTTGGCAAAGTGATTAAAGGTATGGAGGCAGTTGATAAAATCGCCCAGGTCAAGACCGATTCAGGGTCATATCCCCTGGAAAAAGTAGTGATGAAGAAGGTGTATGAGAAGATTGAGAAGAAGGAAAAGGGAAAGTAGTAGGTGATTTTAAACAAGTTTTAAGAGATTATACTGGGATAGGGGTTATACCCCTATCCCAGTATCCTTACGGGCAGTCACGCCAAAGGCGGACTGCCCGAGTAGTATCTTATTCCCTCTTCTCTTAGAGGAGAGGTTTAATGAGAGGGCCAGGGTGAGGTCATAAAACTGTAGTTGCTCAATTCAACGAGCCTGTAGGAGCGGGGTTACCCCGCCCCTATATTTTTTGTATCTTATCTTCTTGACAGAGATTTAAGGTTAAAATATATTCACCGGAGAGGGTTTGCCTAAACTAAAAAAATCGCTTTTGATTTTACCTTAAAGAAAGAGGGAAAAATGGCAGAGTTAAAAAATAACGGCGGAGAGGAAACAAAAAGAGGTTCAGACCAGGTAGATATTCAAAAAAAAGAGATAGAGCAGTTGAAAAAGAGAGTCCTGGAAGCAGGTATGCCTTTGCCGGCTGAAAGGAAAGCTTTTTTAGAAGCAGAGAGACTAAAATATATCTCTCCAGTCTCCAGCGAATACGAGCTAATCCGGGATTATATCGATTACCTGATCTCTCTTCCCTGGACCCAAAGCTGTGCTGAAGAGATAGATGTGGAGAAATTGAAGAAGGTTTTAGATAGGGAGTATTTCGGGCAGAAGAAGATGAAGGAACAGATTTGCGAATATTTTTCCATTCGCCAGTTAAAAAAAGATATTAAAGGATCGATTTTGTGTTTTGTTGGTCCACCCGGAACCGGAAAGACCTCCTTAGCCCAGTCCATAGCCTTAGCTTTGAATCGAAAATTTATCCGCTTAAGCGTGGCTGGATTTTCCACCAGCCAGGAGATAAAAGGAGAAAGGTTCGGTTTCTCAGGTGGACATCCTGGCGCTATCATAAAACATCTGAAAGAAGCTGGCTGTAATAATCCCTTATTTCTGATTGAAGAGGTGGATAATTTAGGGAATGGAGCTCCAAAGGGGGAGGTTATTTCTGCTCTGCTTGAGGTTTTAGACGCGGAGCATAATTTCAGTTTCATAGATAACTATTTAGGTCTTACCTTTGACCTGTCTCTGGTTTTATTTATTGCCACAGCCAAGAATATGGATGAGATTCCGGATGCGTTTCTGGATTTCTATGAGATAATCGAATTTACTGGATTTATTGAGGAAGAAAAATTGCAGATTGCCAGAAGATACCTTATACCCTCTCAGACGGAAAGGCACGGACTTTCAGAGAAAGAGCTACAGATCACCGATGAGGCTATTAAAAAGATTATCCGAGAATATGCCATCGAAGAGGGCTTAAGAAATCTGCAAAAGGAGATCGAGATCATCTGCCGTAAAATAGCCCGGATGAGAGCTTCAGGGAGCGGGGATTTCTGGAGAATAACCGAAGACAACCTAACAGACTATCTGGGTACCCCGGTCTATATCCCGGAAATAGTAGAGAAAAAACCTGAAGTAGGGGTTGCCTGCGGCTTAGCCTGGACTGCCTCAGGTGGTGATATAATGTTGATTGAGGGTTTGAGGATGAGAGGGAGCGGTCAGATATTCTCCACCGGGCAGTTAGGAGGGATCATTCGTGAAACCATCCAGACCGCTCATAGCTATGTCCGCTCACAGGCACAACTCTTAGGCATAAACTATAAGGATTTTACCAATTACGATATTCATCTCCATTTCCCCTCAGAGGCTATTCCCAAGGATGGTCCCTCAGCCGGATTAACCATTACCCTGGTAATTGCCTCGGTAATGAGCGAAAAACCGATAAAAAACGATTTAGCTATGACCGGAGAGGTCTCCTTGAGGGGGAATATCCTCCCGGTGGGTGGAATCAAGGAAAAGCTCTCAGCCGCAAGAAGGGTGGGTATAAAAAAGATCGTCCTGCCTAAAGCCAATCGTAGAAATCTTCCGGATTTACCAGAAGAATTGATAAACGACCTTGAAATAATCTGGGTGGAAAGGATGGAGGAGGTGTTTGAAAAAGCATTGATTGGTTTTGAGGAGCAGAAAAGGATTCTTCAGGTTATAGAAAAAGAGATGAAAAAAATTAATATGCAGAGGAAAAAAAGAAAGAAGAAAAAATAAAGCTGGAGGATAAAATGAATATAATGGAGAAAATCTTTGAAGAAAGTAAAACTATAGCAGTGGTAGGACTTTCCTCTAATCCTGCCAGGTCAAGCTATATGGTAGCAAGATACCTGCAATCCAAAGGATATAAGATTATCCCGGTGAACCCGAATGAAAAAGAGATTTTAGGTGAGAAATCATATCCGGATTTAGTCTCCATCCCGGATAAAATAGATATTGTGGATATTTTCAGAAGATCAGAAGATGTACCTCCAGTAGTGGAACAGGCAATTAAGATCAAGGCAAAGGTGATCTGGATGCAGGAGGGGATAGTAAATGAGGAATCAGCAAAAAAGGCTTCTGAGGCGGGTATGACTGTGATTATGGATAAATGTATGTACAAAGAACATTCGAGATTATAAGCTGGATTCAAAAAGTTTAAGAGATAACGGTTTCAAGGATTTTTAATGTAGGGACAGAATCCGCATTAGTGTACTACTTCACAATTTTGGTAACAGGTTTAAACCCGCGTAGGGGTGGAGCTGGTTGAGCTTAGCGAAACCCAGATTTCAGGGTCTCCACCCATCACTTGCAGGCTCCGCCCTTACGCCATATCTCCTTGAATAGCAACACATCCTTAAACATAACTCCCGATTCAATAGATTCCTACCTTATTCTCAATTTCTTTCTTAGAACATTTTTTTATATAAACCGTTACCAAAATATTTAAAACTACACTCGCGCTGTGCATCAACTTCTACAACTCGTAACGTCCGACATTCTGTCTTAAAGCGGATTCGTAGGATCGGACGCAAAAAAGTAAACGCCCGACACGAAGGTCGGGCGTTACGAAATGCAAAATACAAGGGACAGGACGATGTTCTGTCCCTACGCAAGACAAATCAATTCTATTCAGTTACCTCCTTACTTATCCTTCCCAAAGTTGCCTGGGCCGCGGCTAAGCGAGCAATGGGGACTCTGAAGGGTGAACAGCTTACGTAGTCTAATCCTAATCTATGGCAGATCATAATCGAATCCGGGTCTCCACCGTGTTCTCCACAGATACCGACCTTCAACTCTGGCCTTGTTCCTCTTCCCTTTTTCACCCCGAGCTCCATCAACTGCCCTACACCATTGGCATCAATAGATACAAACGGGTCTTTGGGAATAATCTTATGCTCCACATAATATTTAATGAATTTACCTGAATCATCCCTGGAAAATCCATATACGGTCTGGGTTAAATCATTTGTACCGAAGGAGAAAAATTCTGCCTCTGAGGCAATCTCATCTGCGGTCAGGCAAGCTCTGGGTATTTCGATCATTGTGCCGACTAAATATTTTAGTTTAACCTTATATTTCTTCATAGTCTCTTCAGCCACTCTTACCACAACCTCCCTCTGATTTCTAAATTCATTTATATGACCCACTAAAGGAATCATTACCTCTGGCACAACCATCTTTCCTGCCCTGGCTAACTCGCAGGCGGCTTCAAAGATTGCCCTGGCCTGCATCTCAGTTATCTCCGGATAAACAATACCCAGCCTGCAACCACGGTGTCCCAACATCGGGTTAAATTCATGCAGCTCCTCTATCCGGGCTAAGAGCTTTTCCTTCTCTTTAATTTTTTCCTCATCTTCACCTTTAGCTTTCATCACTGCTATCTCCACCATCAGCTCCTCACGGTTAGGAAGGAACTCATGCAAAGGAGGGTCTAAGGTGCGAATGGTTACTGGATGGCCTTTCATCGTCTCAAATAGACCTTTGAAATCGCTTTTCTGAAAAGGCAGAAGCTTTTCTAAGGCTACCTCCCTTTCCTCTTTAGTCTTGGCTAAGATCATCTCCTGCACAATGGGGAGTCTATCCTTGGCAAAGAACATATGCTCGGTCCGGCAGAGTCCTATCCCTTCTGCCCCGAATTTCATAGCCTGGGCCGCATCCCTGGGAATATCTGCATTGGTCCTGACCTTGAGTCTCCTCACCTCATCGGCCCATTTCATAAATTCACCGAACTCACCGGTTAACTCTGGCTCGATAGTAGGAACCTCACCCAAGATCACCTCACCCGTCGAACCGTTTAAAGAGATAATATCCCTTTCCCTTATCACCAGCCCGCCAACGCTGAAAACCTTTCTCTGCTCATTGACCTTGATCTCCTCACATCCAGCTACACAGCACTTTCCCATACCTCTGGCTACCACTGCCGCATGAGAGGTCATTCCACCTCTGGCAGTTAAAATCCCTTGAGCTACTGCCATTCCGTGAATATCATCCGGATTGGTTTCCTGGCGGACAAGGATAACTTTTTCGCCACTCTGGGCTAATTTAACTGCATCCTCTGCTGAAAAGACTACCTTACCAGTGGCCGCACCAGGGGAGGCGGCTAAACCTTTGGCAATGACATTTGTCTGGGCTTTGGGATCGATCCTTTTATGCAGAAGCTGGTCTAATTGAGCTGGCTCTATTCTCATCAATGCTTCTTCTTTGGTGATTAATTTTTCCTTCACCATATCCACAGCTATCTTAACTGCGGCTGGAGCAGTTCTTTTACCGGTACGGGTTTGAAGCATATAGAGTTTACTTTCCTGCACTGTGAACTCGAAATCCTGAATATCCCGGAAATGTTTTTCCAATTTTGTAGTTATCTCTTTCAATTCTTTAAAAACCCTGGGCATCTCCTTTTCCAATTCCTCAATCGGCTTGGGTGTTCTAATCCCGGCTACCACATCCTCACCCTGAGCATTTATTAGATATTCACCATAAAATCTTTTCTCCCCAGTCGAGGGGTTACGGGTAAATCCTACGCCAGTACAGGAGTTCTCACCCATATTCCCGAAAACCATAGTCTGAATATTAACTGCAGTCCCTAAATCTCCCGGGATATTATTTAACCGGCGATAGGTTATAGCCCTGGGATTATTCCAGGATTTAAAAACTGCCTCAATCGCCATCTCTAACTGTTTGTAAGAGTCCTGTGGAAACTCTTCCCCGGTTTTATGTCTTATTTTGTTTTTATATTTTTGAATAATCTCTTTTAAGTCATCCACGGTTAAGGAGGTATCCAATTTGATATTTTTATCCTCTTTTTTCTTTTGAATTATCTCCTCGAACTCAGATTTATCCAGGCTCATCACCACATTCCCGAACATCTGGATAAACCGGCGATAGGAATCATAGGCAAACCTTTCGTTTTTGGTTTTCTTGATTAATCCCTGGACGGTTTTATCATTCAAGCCCAGGTTCAGGATAGTATCCATCATACCGGGCATAGAAAATTTTGCCCCGGAACGAACAGAAAGGAGGAGTGGGTGGGTAGTGTCCCCGAATCTTGATCCATATATTTTCTCCAATCTCAATATATTCACTTTAAGCTCCTTAAGAAGCTCTCTGGGAAGTCTCATATCGTTTTTGTAGAATATGTTACATACCTTGGTGGTGATGGTAAAACCAGGTGGAACCGGGATACCAATGTTAGTCATCTCAGCCAGACCTGAGCCTTTACCCCCCAAGAGGTCTTTTAACTCTCTACCTCCATCCGCTTTTCCCCCACCAAAAAAGTAGATATACTTATCAGCTTTATGGGGAGTAATCCCCGGCTTAGCCATTTTAAGGCTTTTACCAGCTTTCTTAGAGGGCTTTACTTTCTTTGTTACTTTTTTCACTTTCTTTGGCATCTTTTACCTCCAAATAAATTATTTATCCAGTAAGCTTAAACAAAGATTATCTAATTTATAGAAAACCCTGTAAAAATCAAGTAAATTCTAAAAAAATCTTTATAAAACAATGAAGATTTGATAAAAATAGCTAACCCTTAAAAATGCTAAGCATTTGAATATAAAGCACTTAACCTGATGTAATAGTGAATAGAGAGTAACTTCTTCTTCCCTGAGGGGTGAGGGAGTGGGTGAGGTCAATTCCTCTATATGCTCCGGAAGGAGTTGGATACTCCTATTGTAAAAAAGGGGATAGGGGTACAACCCCTATCCCAGCAGATACTTTGAATCCGTAGGATGCACTCCAAAGGTAAAAAGGCATTAACATGGTTAATGCACTCCAAAAAATATTTTACTCTGCTTTCTGGATTGTTCTGATTATTTCATATTCGGAGTTTGCAGAGAGGAGTTCTTCCTTAAGTGAATCTGAATGCAGAAGCTCAGCTAAGGCTTTGAATACCTTTAAGTAAAGAGCATCATCATAGGGAGGAGCTGCTGATACGAAAAAAAGGTGAACCGGCTTTTTATCTAAAGAATCAAATTCATACCCTTCTTTGGAGCGTGCAAAACCAATAATAAATTCTCGCACCTGCATAGTCCTCACGTGAGGTATGGCAATACCTTTACCTATGGCAGTGGAGGCTTTTTTCTCCCGGTTAAGAAGGTCCAAGAAGAGCTTATGTTTATTGCAGACTTTACCTGATTTATCCAAAAGCTCAACTAATTCCTCCAAAACAGCTTCTTTTATTCTCCAGAGCCTTTTCTGAGGATGAGTCTCCTTTTCCGGATCGAACTCGATTTTCGTATCCAGCTCTAATTTGATAAGCTCTGATTTTAAAAAACGGGATAGGTTCAATTTCAAATCTCCTTTTATCCACCTTTATCGGAAAACTAAAGAAAAACTTTTCAATAATTACTTGAATTCATCATCCAGAATATAATTTTATTCTTTCCGGAGGATAAGATAATAAGTAATTTATGTTATCTCAACTTATTAATTTACGTATTTTCTTCCAGATTTGCTTTTTTAATAAAACTTATTTGATTTACCCAAAGTAATATAATATCGCTTTTTGAGATGGTAGGGTTACGGCACGCCATGCCCCTACCCTGTTAGCACTGGAGTGTATCTGCCTGAGGTGGATAGCTTTACTTTTAACTAATTGGGTGGGAAAAATATCTTGGCAAGCCTAATGGGGCTGTTGCTGCAGTCTTCGATTTTTTAGAGAAGACACATATAAATTGGTTGCGAAGAGGAAAGAGATTTAATATAAATATCCCATCGAGAATAGAGTTTAACTGAGAAGCGGAGGGGGAAGGCGAATAAAGGGATTGTTTCCATTACAGATCCGGAGGCAATCCTCTTATGCCATAGATTGGGATTAGACTACGTAAGCTGTTTACCCTTCAGAGTCCCGATCGCCCGCTTAGCCGCGGCCCAGACAACATTGGGAAAGATGGCAGGGGCACGGCGCGCCGTGCCCCTACATTATTTCTCCCGCTACAAGTAGTCTCTTCTTACCCACAAGGTGGAACAAATTTTTTAAAACCTATTTATAAAGTTGTAAAAAAGACTTGATTTGGATACAGTTCATATTAGATTATGAAATTAAAGAGTAGTTATTTTTTGAGTTGTGTCAGGAACAATTCCTAATACCTGATTTTTCCGTGAGGTCTAAGGACCTGACGGAAGTGTTGAAGATAGGTAGGGGTTCAAAATTTTGAACCCCTACTCCTGACTTTTGACTGATATGAAAAAGAAATTTAATTTCCAAGACAAAATCTCAAATAGGTTAAAAAACCTATCAGACCTGGGCAAATATGTTTTCTCTGAGATAGCTGAGGAGAAGAAAAAAACTTTAATGTCAGGAATTGAGGTTATCGATCTGTCTGCTGGCAATCCAGATCTGCCTCCACCAAAAGAGATAATCGAGGCTTTAAGAAGAGAAGCAGATAATCCGGAAAATCACCACCATCCAGTCTATGAAGGAATAATCGAGCTAAAGGAGGCAATTGCTGATTGGTTTTACCGTAGATTCAAAGTCAAACTTGATCCGGAAGAAGAAATTTTAATTTTAATAGGCTCAAAAGAGGGGTTGGCTCATCTCCCTTTGGCTTTTTTGAATCCCCAGGATTATGCTATTGTTCCTAACCCAGCTTATCCTGCCTATAAAAGAGGAGTCATTATCTCCGGAGGGAAGGTTTATGAAACGCCTCTATTAAAGGAAAACAACTGGCTACCGGATTTAGATAAAATTAATAAGAAAGTTTTATCTAAAACCAAACTTCTTTTTCTAAATTACCCTAATAATCCCACTGGAGTTTTAGCACCAAAAAAATTCTTAGAAAAAGCTACGAAATTTGCCAGAAAAAATAAAATTATTTTATGCAACGATATGGCTTATTCTGAAATTATCTTTGATGGAGAAAAGTCTTTTAGCCTTTTAGAGATACCCGGCGCAAAAGAATATACTTTAGAGTTCCATTCTTTTTCCAAGACCTACTCAATGACCGGCTGGAGATTAGGGTTTGTGGTGGGAGATAAAAAGCTTATCCGGGTTTTAAGGGATTTGAAAGCAAATCTGGATTCAGGAATTTTTCACGTGATTCAAAAAGCGGCCATAACCGCCCTTTCACTTCCTCCTCAAGTTACGAAAGAATTATGTCGAACATATAAAAATAGGAGGGATATTTTAGTCCCGGCTTTGAAATCCTTAAGCTGGGAAGTTGAATTACCCAGAGGAGGAATTTTTGTCTGGGCTAAGATACCCACTAAAAAAAGCTCAAAAAGAATTAGTCTGGAGCTTTTAAGAAAAACTGGAGTTTTAACTACACCCGGCTCAGGCTTGGGCTCTGAAGGAGAAGGGTATTTAAGGTTCTCTTTGACCGCACCTGAGGAAAAGATAAAAGAAGCTTTAGAGAGGATGAAAAACTTTAAATCCGCCGTAGGCGGATTGGAGGGGTTAAGATGAAGAAGTTAATTTTATTTTTGATGACTGCAGTTTTATTATTTGGTTACTCCTGCGGTAATAAACCCACTGGACCAAGCACTGAAAAACCAACTTTCACCATCTATGGAGCAGTGGTAAAAGATATGAATGTTTCGAAAGACATTGTCTATTTCACCGTTCGGAGAAATGACACCCTTTACAATGAAGCAACAGTTAAAGTGGGAAATAAAACTATACTCAATAGTGGCGCTGGTTTATATGATTCTATTTTTGCGGATACTACTTTCCATGTGAAAACCGCTTATACTGACTCCATTATTAGCTCACTTGATACGGTTACTATAACTTTCGGGTTCACCATGCCGGATACTTTTAAAATTAAGCCGCTTCCACTGCCTGGAGACACCTTAAATGCAGGAGGTCACTCTGTTGTTGTCGAATGGACACCATCAGCAAGTGACTCCGGATATTTCATCAGTGTAGCTAAGGGAGATGCTATCTTGGGAGCTAATTTAGATAGTGCAACGGTTGGTGAAACGCAGTATACTATTCTTCCCAAGACTTTTCAAAACTCTGCCAGCAATTTGGTAACAGGTTATTATTATGTCTATGTTGTAGCTTATAATAGAAGTTTTGTGAGTTATTCTGACACATTTGCTTTACCTGCAGGTTTACCAAGCAATAATATTACAGGAGCAAAAGGAACGATTGGCGCTGGAGTAATTGCTAGAAAAGCCATAATATATGTAACTACTCTTTAAGTAACTGGAGATTTATTTCTGTCTATAAAAGTCTTTAACGAAATTAAAAATTTAATTACCGAAGCAAGAAATCCTGCTACTTTTGATATTGATTCAAAATCCACCCTGCAGATTTTGAGACTGATTAATGCTGAGGATAAAAAAGTCCCAAAAGCCATTGAAAGGGAACTCCCTCAAATAGCAAAAGGTGTTGAGTTAATAGTTAGAGCTTTTAAAAAAGGTGGCAGGCTTTTTTATATCGGGGCCGGGACCAGCGGGAGAATAGGAGTATTGGATGCGGCAGAATGCCCACCTACTTTTGGAACTGACCCGAAGATGATAAAGGGAATTATCGCTGGTGGATATAAATGTTTGATTCGCTCAAAAGAAGGAGTGGAGGATAATCTCAAAGCCGGGGCAATGGATTTAAAAAAAGCGGGTTTGAAAAAAGAAGATGTGGTCGTCGGCGTAGCCGCATCTAAAAGAACCCCTTATGTCTTAGGGGCTTTAAAATATGCTAAAAAAGCTGGAGCAAAGACTATCTTTGTCTTCTGCAATCCTGGAAAAGGGCTCAAAGTTAAGCCAGACGTAACAATCTCCCCGCTCTTAGGTCCTGAGGTTATAACCGGTTCCACCCGGATGAAAGCCGGAACTGCCCAGAAATTAATCCTGAATATGCTTACTACTTGCTCTATGATAAAAATAGGCAAGGTTTATCAGAATCTGATGGTTGACCTGCAGGCAAAAAGCCAGAAACTATCCGAGAGGTCAAAACGTATTATAATGGAGATTACCGGAGTCAATTATAAGCAGGCTGAAAAATATCTCCGTCTTTCAGGAGGTAAAGTCAAGACTGCCCTGGTAATGATTCTTTCAAAGGTTGATAAATTAGAGGCAGAAAAAAGATTAAAAAAAGCAGGTGGATTTGTCAGAAAAACTGTAGCGGAAGATTTCAGCCTTCCGAATCGGTAGACCCTCTTAGCTGGGGCAGGAGTTGAACTCCTGCCCCAATCGGTAAACCCACCTTGCCCGCAAGGTGGGTATGAGTTCTAATGCGAAGCTTCAGCCTCGCTTCTTGCGACCATAAAAGGGTCACACTATGAGAAAATTGGAGGTCTGAAGACCTCCGCTACGATTAAATATTATGCATTAACCCCGCCAAAGGCGGGACACTCCATAAAATAAAAAAGGAGTTTTATGCCCTACTGTCCTAAATGCAAAACAGAATATAAACCCGGCATAGAAAAATGCAGTGACTGCAACCTGCCTTTAGTTGAAGAACTACCAGAGGAGTCTCCTGAAGAAACGCCAGGAGAAATAAAATATAAGCTCCTGAGAAATCTGCCCAGCCGGCTTTATGCGGAGATGCTAAAAGAATCTTTACAGAATGCAGGAATTTCCTCTATAATCAAAGGGGATGATATCGGGATAATGTTAGGGAGCTATTCAACTACTTCACTTGTAGAAGTTAACCTTTGGGTTCCAGAAGAAGACTGGGAAAAGGCTAACCAGATAGCGGATGAAATGCTGAATCATATCTGAAAGAAATTTGTTTTAGACCTGTCATTGCGAGCCTCGCCAGAGGCGGGCGAAGCAATCCGTATATCCTATGGGGATTGCTTCATCGTCCGTAGGACTCCTCGCAATGATACTGAAAATTTAAGGTAAACTCCGTTTCTGCTTAACATCTTTTCTTTTTATTCATCATCCGACATCCATCCTCCGTTATATTCTTTAATATTCTTCTCTAAATAGCTCCTTAAATCTGACGATAATTAATAAGAAAGGTAGAAATCCCTTTCAGGGATTCACCCGGTGAATAGTTATGCCTGAAGAATTAAGAACTGTTCCAGCAGAATCAGTAGAGCTCCTGGACCTTTCAGTTGAGCTCCCCAAAGAGGTTCAGGAAATTGCTATCCTCTTGATCAAGACTCTCAAGATCTTCTGCATCTATCCGGCAGATAACCCCATACCTAAAGAGTTCAAGCAAAACCTGTTTAAAAAACTTTCAGCATACCTGAACGAAAACGAGGAGTTAAAATTCAGGGTGGATCAATCTAAGCTCCTTTATAAAGACCAAGTCGTCTTAAAAGAGGAGAAAAAAGATGAAGGGATCTCCTTTGCTTTTTACCGGGATGGGATCAGGGAAATAACCTTTCAGAAAGGAATGGACCAGGAAGAGCTTTTTGCTTTTCTGGAGATAATAAGCCGAGGTCTAAAATCCACCCTGCCAGAGGATGATCTGGTTACCCTTTTCTGGGAGAAAGAATTAGCTCATATAAAATTTTTAGTGGTGGATGAATTCTTAAGCGAGGATCTCATCGATTTTCCTCAACCGGTTGGGGAAAAAGACTTAAAGAAGCTTTATTATTCAGAGGTTAGTTTAGAAGGAAAAACAGAAAAATTAAAAGAGCTACCCCATAAAGTAGAAGTTGATAGGTTCCTCCGGGATTTAGACCTTATCCCGGAGAAGGAGTTAGAAGAGCTAAAAACCCTTTTAGATAAAGACAAGAACTTCGAGCCCCTAAAAGAGAGCTTCACCGTTTTAGAGGAAATCCTTTTCAGCGAAAAGGAATACCACGAATTTTCAGAGACAGTTAAACTTTTAGAAAAACTTTTAGATTCCCTGATCGGTCAAGGGGATTTCTATTTAGCCTCAGAACTATTGCTCCTTCTTAAAAACCTGGAGAAAACTGAAGCTGATACCGGTCAGTCAAATAGAACTATAAGGATTAAAGAAGCTATTGACCGGGCTGGAGATAAAGAAAGGATGAGAATCCTAACCCAGATTTTAAATCAGAAAACAGGTTTAGACTTTTTCTCAGTTAGAAAATATCTTGGCCTTTTAAGCTGGAATACCATTCCCCATCTGGTAGATATGTTAGGTGAGCTGGAAAATTTTGCCTGCCGGAAGATGGTCTGCTCGACTTTGGAAAATGTAGGGGAAAAGAATATCAATCTTTTAAGTAAAGGGATTTATGACCGAAGATGGTATGTGGTCAGAAATATCGTGAGTATCTTCGGGAGAATCAGCTCCCCCCTTGCTCTCCCCTATCTGAAGAAAACCATTGCCCACGAGGATATAAGGGTAAGGAAAGAAACCTTAGAAGCTCTATCGTTCATCCAGGGAAAAGAGGGAACTTCCATTCTTTTGAATGCCTTAGAGGATTCAGATGAAAGGCTCAGACTTAAAGCGGCGAAAGTTTTAAGCCTGAGGCCACCTTCCCAGGAGGCTTTAGATTATATCTCAGCTCTACTTTTGAGAAAAGATTTCAGAGATAAAAATCAAGCGGAGAAAGAGAACCTTTTGGAAACCTGGGCTAAAACAGGTAAAGATGAGGCTATCCCCTTGCTCAAGAAGTTGATTCTGAAAAAAGCCTGGTTCAAAAGAGAAAAACAAACTGAGACTTCTTCTCTATCTTTAAAATCTTTAGCCTCTATAAATACCCCCTTAAGCCAGGAGTGTCTAAAAGAGTTTAGTTTAAAAAGTAAAAAGAAAATCCAGAAACAAGCTAAAGCTTTGTGGGAAAAAGTTTCTACCTCGGAGAGGACCCGAAAAGATTTCGGTAAATAACAGGAGTATGAAATTTGAATAAGTTAGTCGAACCGGTTAATGCTCAGGAAAGAAAAGAGAAGAAAGAGGAGTTTCTACATCTTTTAGAAAAAGGGAAGGAGTTTATAAATCTATTCTATTCTACCCTTAAGACCTCTCTTATATACGAACCGAATAATGCCGCTTTCCAGAAACAGATTAATCCCTTAATGAGTTTGGCCAAGGAGATAATTGAAAAGGAGGGTGAGCTTAACTTAAGCACTCAGGAAGGTTATCTGTTTTTAAATCAAGCCCGTCTGAGATTCGATTTCGAAAATTATGTTGCCAGCCGATTTATCCTGGAGTTCTTGAAAAAACTGAAGATCTATAAACTTATCCTGGAGACCGGGCTAACCCAGAAGGATTTGCAAAGCCTGATCTATATGCTGGCACAGATAGATGCTGAGGATAAAGAGCCTTTTGAAAGTCTGGAGAAAAAAATCTTTGAGGAAAATCTTCAGAACCTTCGCCTGGAAAAGGAAAAAGAGTCTTCCATTTTAGAAGATGACCAGATCTCTTTAGACCAGAAAAAGGTTGCTAAAAAAACTTTCACCAGGGCTATCTCCATGGTGCGGGAGATCAACCAGAGGGCTCAGGTAGGTAAAGAGATAAATCTAGTTAAAGTGAAAAGGGTAGTTCAATCTTTAGTAGATCAACTCCTGCAGAACGAGGAGATCTTCTTAGAACTTTCTTCTTTAAAAAACTACGATGAATATACTTATCTCCATTCTACCAATGTCTGTATCCTTTCATTAGTTCTGGGATTGAGACTGGGGTTAAGCAAAAAAATGTTAAGCGAATTAGGCCTTGCCGCCCTGTTTCACGATATTGGAAAAACAAATTTACCCCTGGAGCTTTTAAACAAACCTTCTGAGTTCAATGAATCCGAATGGATGAGGATGAAAAAACACCCGATCTGGGGAGTAAAAAACCTTTTAATCAGCTTAAAGTTCGATCCCTTTTCAATGAGGGCTATGCTGGTTAGTTTTGAACACCATCTGAACCTCGACCTTTCCGGTTATCCTAAGGTTAAAAACAAAAGAGAGTTAAACCTGTTCTCCCGTATAGTAAGTATTGCCGATGCCTATGATGCTATGACCTCAGGCCGGGTATATGTTAAAACCCCTTATCTGCCGGATGAAGCTTTGAGGAAGATGTTTTACGCCCGGGATAAAGTTTACGATTCCTGCTTGCTGAAACTTTTCATAAATATGTTAGGGGTCTATCCGGTGGGCTCCCTGGTCCTTTTGAATACCGGGGAGATAGGGATAGTGATAAAAAATAATCCGGAGAACCTCTCTCTACCCAAACTAAAAATTCTCGCAGACCAGAATGGGATTAAAAAAACACCTGAGACTCTGGATTTGGGCCAAAGCTCAGAATATCCTGCGGAAATGGAGGAACCTAAGATGCCGGTGAGGTGCCTGGATCCCCAGAAATATAAGATAGACCTTTCTGAATTTATACTCTAAGGGTTGACTTTTCCCTATCTTTTTTTATATTCCCTTTGAGGTTAAAGTTATGGGCTTTAAGAAAAAAGAATTCTGGATAATCCTGGTCCTTTTTATCCTAACCGGGATACTGATAAATCTCCTGCGCTATTCTCGAGTCGAATCGAAGAGACTCCCTCTCTTTTCCTCTCTCCCTCTGCAGCTCGGAGACTGGAACGGTCAGGAATATTTTTTTTCTGATGAGACCAACCAGGTCCTCAAAGCTGATACTTATGCTTTCAGGAAATATACCAGTGGTGAGGGAAAAGAGCTCTGGCTTTTCCTCGCCTATTTCAAGAGCCAGAAATATGGCTCCCAGATTCACTCCCCCAAAAACTGCCTGCCCGGTAGCGGCTGGAAGATTATGAGTCGAAAGAAGATTCTGATCAAAACAGATACCGGCTCTGATCTTAAGGTGAATAAACTTTTGATCTCCGACAAGCTGTCCAGAGAAGTTATGTACTACTGGTTTCAAACCAGAAGCGGGATAATAACCAGCGAGTTAGGATTGAAGCTGGACCTGGTTTTTAATTCCCTTAAAAGAGCACCTACTGATGCCGCTTTTATCCGCATAAACCTGCCTCTAAATCAGCTCTCGGAAAAAGAAGCTCAGCTTGTGCTCGAAGATTTCCTCAAGGTTTTTCAGCCCAGGATAAAAGAAGTTCTCCCTTTTTAGACAAATAGGGGCGTATTGCAATACGCCCCTACATCAATAATTTAGATTTTATCCACTCTTGGCTCCAAGAGCAGGGGAAGCTGTTCCGGGGTTCTGACATTCCACAAGGCTAAGGCTAAAGCCATCACCGCATCGCAGTTTTCCTTAGTATCCCAGGTAAAATCCCTTAATTCATCCTGTAAAGACCACAGGGAACCGTCTTCTTCTATAAGCTCAACATAAGGATAAGCGATATTACCTAAGGAATGTTCTTTTTGTAAATTGACGATTAACTCAGATCTTGCCTTTCCACCTTTTTCACCGAAATTAAACCCTCTAACATTTATATCTTTCAACTCTTCCAAGATCACATCCCCCAGGCCGGTTGAATCGATTAAAACCTCTCCCCCATATTCCTTCTTTCTTCTCCTGATCGCCTCGAGGGTTTCTTTCCAGCCCCTCTGGAATCTCTCCAGGGAGACCAATTGATACGGTTTGCTGGTAATATCTAAAGTTATCCCTACGGTATAGTTTCTTTTGCGCGCTAAATCCCAGCCAGTTGAATAGCGATGTCCTTCTTTAGGAGCAGAAAGTCCAGAAGAATTTGAGGTTGCCTGACTGATATATTTTTCCTCTATAACCTGATCCGGATCATCTATAAAATTCCCCATTATATTCTGCTCGATCTTGGAATTTGACAGTGTTTTCAATTTCCTTTGAATATACTCAGTGGAGATATGAGGATTTTCCCTGATATCACCTCCCTGGACATATCCATATTCTGGATGAGATTTTAACTCTAAGCATTTGCGATAAAACCAGTTTTTCCCTTTAGGAGTGGATGTGTAATCTAACATCCCGGCTCGATCACAAAGCCTCATCATAATCACATTATTGACCACATATTCAGGATGAGGCTCAAAGGCAACTTCATCGAAATTACAATAGTCATAATCATATCCTAAAAGATATTCTCCTTTTCTCTGAGTGGAGCGTGCCCAGAAAACCGCAGAATTGGAGAAGACGATATGTGGAAACGGAGTTGACCTTATATCCTGAACCAAAGGCTCTAATATCTTTTTCCCTTTTAAAAGACCGACTGCTTTATCGAAGATTATCTTTGCCTGGTCCAGGGTTACGGATACATTCACCGCAGTATATTTTTCTGTGGTATTATATCTGGTTTTGCGGATTTTGAAAATCGAGCGGTGAAGAATTTTTATTGCCTGACATAGGCTTTTCCCCCAGCGATTCCCGGTGTGTAGTGCGTTTTCTGGTTTGATTGAGTTTCTTAGCCAAGTTGCCTGTCCAGGGTGAGGTTCAATCTCTAAGAATTCACGGGCAAAATAGAGCGGGTCTTTAAGCGCTTTTCTCCAGAGATATTGTTTATCCAATAAATCACCTTAATTAAAAAATGAAAGATAGAAGATGAAAGACAGAAAACAGAAAAAATTGACGAATACCGAACATCGAATTTCTAACCACAAGTGAAAGGTAGGGGCGGGGTTACCCCGCCCCTTCAAAACTTCTGTCATCACAGGGAATATAAGATGTAGGGGTAGGCCCCTGTGCCTGCCCTGAAATTTGGGCGAACACACCGGTTCGCCCCTACAGCTTTTATCTTTTCCCCTTGAACCTTTGAACCTTTATTTATCTGTCATTTGTCATCTGTCATTTTTAATTCTCCTCTTGCTTCTTCTTCTGTTATCAATCCAGCATTTTTCTTCAAAATAATATTCTCCAGGGCGATTTTCTCTGCCTGTCTTTGTTCTAAAAGACCAAAAGTCTTTCGGTTATCAAAATGATGCTCGTATTCCAAATCTAACCCTTGAAGTGCCAGCTCTAAATTGTGTATCCATTCCATAAAGCGTTTAGCAGAAGCCTGGATGGAGATTATGTTCCTTTGAATCATCTCATATTTTATCTGTGCCCAGCTATAGGGTGCTCCATAGGAATACCCTAAGATGAAGGGGTCTAAGTGAACTCCTGCGCAGATTTCTTCAATTAACGCTTTATGATTGATATACCAGGAAGTGGTAGCCGCATAACTCCCCTGGGGTCCGATATAATCTATCTGCACATCGTTCCAGGTTATCGGATTATCTTCCACTGAGATTTTTCTCATCATCCCCACCGTATCTTCAAAGTAACGATTAGCTCTATCGATGTAAGCTTCATTCGATTCAGAAGGCAGCCTTTCTGGTGGTTTTAGCTTTACATGCAGACGATGATACCCGGCATTATGCATACTTTTCTGCATATCCGAAAGCAATCTCTGTTCGACCCTGGAGACAAAAGGGATAGAGGATAAAATGCTTCTCCCACAAGGGTCTTCCGGATCAGAGTCCAAACCATAATAGTAGGTTGAATTCTGATTCAGTTTAATCATTTCACCATCTATTTCTTGATAAAGTTCGAAGCTTGATCCAGTCAACTTGAACTTTGTAGTAGACGGATCGATAAAATAGAATTTATCTAAACGATTTTGAGAAGGATCTAAAACTAATTCTCCACATACCGCCCCATCCGTGAAAAGGGAGTAGAAGAATTGAGTAAGCAAAGCTTCGATTCCACCAAATTTGTGGAAGGAGTGCTGATAGATCCTTCGGTCTAAGTCTGAGATTATTTTTGTTGCAAAACTTAAGGTATCTGGATCATCAGTTCCTTTTAGTTTGTAAGAAGAAGGTGCAGAGGAGAGCCTGGTCCAGGTCCAGATAGCTGAATTTATGGCTGGAATATTATCCCTTAATAATCTATACAGCTTGATTTTAAATGTACGATCGTATAGTTCCCGGGATGGAAAAATAATATCATTATCCTCAGAGGTAAATGAATTCTTAGAAAGTGGTTTGGATGGTAGAGGTTTGTGTGAGCTGAGAAAGTATCCCTGTATTGGAAAAAGGTGATTTTTTTCTTCTTCAGGGGGAAAGTTTTCTCTTTTAATTAACCGTTTCAAAAATCTTTTGATTTTCATCTTCTAAATCTGGTTATTTTTCATCTTTTCCATCATAAAAGTAGATTTTTTGCTGGAAAGAACCACCGAAGTATAAAGCTTTAGCTTTAGCTTAACCTTTAAAATATTAATAAAAAATCAATTTTGATAAACCTATGTGTAGCATTCCAAAATCACCCCATAATTAGTTTTTTGGAGTTTCTGTCAATATAATTGACAGGGTGGTTCTACTGTAACTTCAAGACAGAATTGAGGATAGATTTTAACCAGTTTTTCATTGTCCAAAAATTGAACATTTTCAAATTAATATATTATAGCAATGAAAAGATGTTGAAGTTAAGTATATGTAAATCATAAAGTTAATCCAATCTCCTTTTTAGAAATAACTGGCATATAAGTTGCTTATAATTAGTAAGGATAATTATTTTTACGGGAGCGCTGCTCTTTTGAGGACTACGCACAGGTAATCCCGCCAAAAGCGGAATTAGACGTAGACTTGTGCCCCCGCCAGATAGTCTTCTAAGCAGGCTCCCTTATTTTATTATAAATTTCTTTAGTTGATGATGAGTTAATTCAGAGACAACCCGTATAGCTGTCCTTATAAGGGTTAGGACAGAGGTAAACCCCATCTCTAAATAAGATATCTCCAAAAAAGACTTAAGCAACAATCCTGTACAGCATACATTGATATCCCACTAAAAATCTTACTACTAAAAAAACTATTGCCTTACCCAAACTCAAGTGTTAATTTATTTTTTGACATAGTTCAGGAAATAAACTTACCAAAAGCGAGTCTTCAGATAAAAGAGAGGTAGCTTATTCGATGGAAAAAGAAGAGCTTAAAATAAGAGTAGTGGAAAACAAAAAGGATTTACTCGATTTCATCCAATTTCCCTGGAAAATCTATAAATATGATAAAAACTGGGTCCCTCCTTTGATTTCCGAAAGAAAAGCCTTTTTCAATCCGGAAAAAAATCCATTTTATAAACATGCTGATGTAATTCTATTCTTAGCAGAAAAAGATAAAAAGATAGTCGGCCGAATCGCCGGTCTGGTGAACTTCAAACATATAGAGACCCATCAGGAAAAAGCTGGATTTTTCGGCTTCTTTGAGTCAATCGAGGATTTCGCAGTGGCAAAAAAATTGCTGGATAAAGTTAAAGATTGGCTTAAATCCAGAGGTATGGTGCTTATGCGCGGACCGATGAATTTCTCGGTTAATGACGAGCTCGGCTTCCTCATAGAAGGGTTTGATTTTCCACCGGTTTTTATGATGACTTACAATCCTGAATATTACCTGGATTTTATGGAAAAATACGGGATGTTAAAAGCCAAGGACCTATATGCTTTTTACATGGAAAAAAGTATTCGGCCCCCTGAAAGGTTCAAAAGGATAGCTGAGCTGGTGAGAAAAAAGAAGAATATAGTTGTTCGTAAACTGAATTTAAATGATTTTGATGGTGAGATAGAAAAGATAAAAAAGATCTATAATTTAGCCTGGAGCGAAAACTGGGGAGCAATCCCTATGACGGATGAGGAGTTTGAGCATTTAGCCAAGGATTTCAAAAAGATAGTTGACCCGGACTTAGTCTTTATTGCGGAGGTGGATGGAGAGCCGGCTGGTTTTTCAATGGCTTTGCCTGATATAAATCAATTGTTGATCAAGCTAAATGGCAGGCTTTTCCCTTTTGGAATTTTCAAGCTTCTCTGGTTCACCAAATTTCATAAGGTAATCGATGGGCTTAGACTTTTAACTATGGGAGTAATTCATAAATATCAGAAGAGGGGGATCGATACTGTATTTTATATAGACACCTATACGAATGGGGTGAAGAAAGGGTATAAATGGGCAGAGATGTCCTGGAATTTAGAGGACAACTTTCTAATCAATCACGCCCTGGAAACATTCGGGGCTAAGCTTTATAAGAAATACAGGATTTATGAGATAAAGATTTAGACTTGACCCGTGAATCCAAAAATAATATAATCAACTTGTATGACTGATATAAAAACAACAGAAGGCGAATTTAGGGGTTTAGTAGGAAGTTGGCTAAATGAATTTTTAGATAAAGGGAGTTATCCTTTTGAAATAGTTACCGCCGACCCCTCAATAAAAGCTGAAGATGGAAAGACTCGTTTCCCTGATATTCAGATTTGGTTTAATCGCGAAGCAGGCCAAGGGTTTTGTGGGTGGGAATTAAAAACGATTGATACACCAGTAGACGATGCAGAATTACTGGAAAATGCGACAGAAAAAGCCAGAGCTATGAACGCAGATTCTTTTGTCACTTGGAATATGAGAGATGCCGTGATCTGGCGTACGCCGAATTTTGGGGAGAAAATTACTCATCATTACAGACATAAAACTTATCTACCAATTTCTCAAATAAATGTGCGAGATGATCTATGGGACAAATCTAAGCAGATATTATTAAAAGAGAGAGCAAAGGAAATTTTAGATGATTTAGTTACGTTACATCGAGAAAGACATCTCCACCAGGTTGACGTCGATTCCACATTTTTTGTGCATCTTCTTCACGAGGCAGTTAAGACCCTATCCCCACACATCCATAATTCACTTATTGAGAAAATTGGCAAAATCAAAACCTTCAAAGAGGGTTTATTCGATTGGGCCGTAAAACAAGGAATAATGAACTTTGACGATCCAGCCTTCTATGATATAGTCTCACGACAAGTTGTTTATAGAGTTATTGGAAAAATACTTTTTTACCTGACCCTACGAAAGTTTAGAACAGATTTGCCAAAATTAGATCTTGTTGGGTTAAACGTAGAAAAAGTCAATGAAAAACTACAGGAGTTTTTTGAATTGGCTAGGAAGATCGACTACCAAGCAGTCTTCGTGAAAGACGTGACAGATGATGTACCCTTTCCCTCTGTAGCGATAGATGCTCTGGTTAAATTGGTCAATGATTTAAATCGCTTTAACTATTCTTATATGCCTTCTGATGTTATTGGTCAAGTATTTGAAAGGCTCATTCCAATAGAAGAAAGACATTCTTTAGGACAGTATTTTACTAGGGAGGAATTAGTTGATTTAATTAATGCTTTTTGTATTAATAGTAAAGAAGATAAAATTCTTGATCCTACTTGTGGCACGGGAACTTTCCTTATCCGAGCTTATGACAAGATGAAAATCTCTGGACAAAGGGATCACAAGAAACTTTTATCTCAACTCTGGGGAATTGATGTTGCTCCTTTTCCTGCGGAGCTGGCTACTATCAATCTTTATAGACAAAACATAGAAGACTATGCCAATTTTCCCAAGGTTATTACCACAGATTTCTTTGAGGTAAAACCAGGACAAACCTTTCCGTTTCCCCTCCCTAAACCCACGGGCGAAATAGGTCAGATGCTCTATGAAAAAATGCCCGAATTTGACGGCGCAGTTGGAAATTTCCCTTATATTCGACAGGAGTTAATTGAGAAAAGGATTAAAGGTTATAAGAAAAAAATTGATAACGTGATTTCTAATGACTGGAAGGACGATTACCGGGATCTTTTTGACAATGGTAATGTTAGAATATCCGGGCAGGCTGATATTTACACATACCTTTTCTTCCATACCGCAAGATTTGTAAAAGATGAAGGAAGATTGGGATTTGTAACCTCAAGTGCGTGGTTAGAAGTGGATTATGGTTTTGAGCTTCAGAAGTTCTTCCTTAAAAACTTTAAAATTGTTGCCATCTTAATGTCTACGGTGGAAAATTGGTTTAAAGATGTTCCAGTAATCACAACCGTTTCCATACTTGAACGATGCAAAAAGGAACAAGAAAGGAACAAAAATCTAGTAAAATTCGTTTTAGTAAAAAAGAAATTTAAGGAACTTATTCCTTGGGATATGAAATTAGATAGTTGGAACAGGTGGGCAGGAATAGATAGACTAATTTATAAAATAGAAGCTGTTGGACATAACCGTTTCGCACCTGGGGGTGGGGGTGCAATAAGAAATACTAACGAGCTAAAAACTTATGAAGATAACGATTTTAGAATTAGAATTATTGAACAACAAAAGTTATTAGAGAAAGTAGAGTCGCTCGGTAAAACGTTAAAATGGGGACAGTATCTAAGGGCACCAAATATTTACTTTGAAATTTTAGAAAAATGCAAAGATAAATTAATCCTATTGCAGGAAATTGCTGATCCAAGATTTGGTATAAAAACTGGCATAAATGAGTTTTTTTATCTCACTAAAGAGAAAATTGAGCATTGGGGAATTGAGAAAGAGTTCTACGCACCAATTGTATCCTCTCCGAAAGAGATAGAAGAGATTATAATAAATCCAAAGAAACTCGAATTCAAAGTTTTACTTTGTCATAAAAGTAAGAAAGAGCTTTTAAGGGAAAGAAAAAAAGGTGTTCTTGAATATATTAAATGGGGAGAGAAACAAACAACCAAAGAAAAAGGAAGACATAAGAAAGGAGGGCTCCCTTTCCCTGAAGCTCCCTCATTAAAAGGTAGGAAATATTGGTATGATATAGGTAATAGAGAATCTGGTGATTTCCTTATAAACAGATTCATAAGAGAAAGATTTTTCTTTCCAGTTAATAAACCTCGTGTATTACTGGGTGATGTTGTTTTCGAGGGAAAGATTAAAAAGAAGACTGAATTTCCTTTTTACTCAGCAGTTCTTAATTCTTCTATTGTATTCTTTTTTGTAGAACTACATGGAAGGTTCAGCATGGGGGATGGTTTACTTACTTTTTATGGGCCAGACATTGTCGACTTACCGGTGCCAAATTATAAATTTGTCAGCTCGACATTACGGAACAAAATAGTACAAGCCTTTAATGCGTTGTCCTCTCGCCCCATCAAGCCAATTTTTGAAGAAGTAAAAATGAAAGACCGGCAGAAACTAGATAAACTGGTTTTGGAGGCTTTGGGGTTAGACCCTAAGACATATCTTAAGCCAATTTATGACGGGTTATGCGAGTTAGTTGAAGAAAGAATCGGTTTGGCGAAAATGAGGAAGAATGCCAAAAATTCTATCTATAAAAAAGATGTTGAGAAACTGAAAGAAAGCGTGATTGAGGAAATTCTTCCTGATGGAGCTAAGAACTTTCCAGAAGAATTCATCGATTCAGTTTATTTAAAAGATTCAAAAGAAATCTCTATTACGGGTAAACCTTTAAAGCTTGGGCATTTCTTTATGGGCTTGCAGGAGGTCGTTTCTGAAGATGGTTTTAAATATGAAGCCAAAAGTTTAGAAGAAGCAAAGTTTATTATCTATTCTCAAAAACCCAATAGTTATATTATAAAAATCCCTAAGAATAAAATTGCTTTATCTAAAGTTGTCCACAATTACGAAAAATATTTGAAAGAGTTAAAAGGTAAATTCTTTGAAACCTTCTTTAATAGAGTTCAAGACCATAAACAGGCAGATTCTTTAACCCAGCAGGTTTTTGAGGAATTGGGCTTACCTGATATTTAAGCAGGTAGCCGCAGACTTCAGTCTGCATTATTTAGTTTTTTTCTCACCCGTAGCGTTGCCACTCCCGTGTGGCAACGGGAAGCAACAAAAAGACCTTTACTGTGTCAATGTATGAACGTCCTCACGTGAGTGAGGACACTACACCATCTTTCTGCTCCCCGGCTTAACCAAAGGTTTTCCTTCTTTACACAGGGGACACTCTTCAGGTTTGAAGGTTTTGGCAGTTACAGAGGCTAAGGGTTTTAAAGGATAGACAAATTGAACTTTGCCTCCGCTTCTATCTAAAAGAATTCCGATACCCATTATATTAGCTTTATATTTATTTACCAAATCAATAACCTCCTGTACCGATTTACCGGTTGTCAAGATATCATCCACAATCAAGACCTTTTCCCCCTCTTTTAAATCAAACCCTCTTTTGAAAACTCTTTTCCCCTCTTCCATCTCAGCGAAAATTGAACGGACTTTTAGATTTTTAGCCACTTCATATGCTATGATAATCCCACCAGTAGTTGGTCCCACTACTACCTGAATCTTCTCCTTCTTGAAAAGCCTGGCTAACTCTTCACATAAAAGCTCCACATATTCAGGATACTGCAGAACCTGAAACTTTTCAAAATAGATATCGCTGTGCAGACCTGAGGACAAGAGAAAATGACCATTCAGAAGTGCTTTTGACTTTTTAAAGATATCAAGAATCTTTTGTTGTTCCATCTATTGACCTTTTCTTAATCTTTTTTGCAGGGGCGACCCGACGGGTCGCCCCCACACTCTGTTCTTTTTATCGCAACCTGAAGGTTGCGGTTGTAGGAACAGAACATTGTTCTGTCCCTACCTAAAAATCATCGCCTGGGCAATAGCATCCTCTTTAGTATGAGAAATACTAATAAGAATCTTTCCTTTACCTAAAATCTTCTTGGTCTTGCCGTATAAAAAAACCTCTGGCTTACCTTTATTATTATTCACAATCTCGATATCCTTCCAGCTTACCCCTGAGGAAAGGCCAGTGCCTAATGCCTTCATCACCGCCTCCTTTGCCGCAAACCTGCCAGCCAGAGAGCCTTCCGGATACCTTTTCTTTAAACAATATGCTAACTCATTAGGAGTATAAACCCTCTCTAAGAATCTTTTCCCCCATCTTTCTAAAGCTTTTTTTATCCTTTTTACTTCGATTAAATCTATCCCTAAGGCTTCTATCATAGTTTCTCTATATGGAAAATGTAGTGCAAACCTTCAGGTTTGCCTGAATATGCATACTTTTTTTCTATATATTTTCAGAGGAGCTAAAGCTTTACACTCCATTTGTTCTTTCTAAAATTTTGAATTCCTCATAGACTTTTAAAAAATTCTAAAAAATCTCTTGCTTTTTTTATTTTTATCTATATTATAAAACTGGAAAGGGATCATTTGAAAAACCTTTAACAGCGATGCGATTAAGGTTGTCCCCTGGGGTTGCGCGTACGCGACGACCCTTCGGGAGAGCGAAAGCAAAAGATCCCAGGCGGCTGTAAAAACCCTTTATTGTATTCTTTCAAGAGTGTTTTTTCAAATCCTTATCCCTTTCCGAAAAACCCCTTCACCCTTCGGGTGGAGGGGTTTTCTATAAGATCTAACTCTTTTTAAGCCTTTCATAGCTCTCATAAAAACCCATCTGCTCTAAGTTTTCCTCCAACCCTTTAGTAAGCTCTTTTATATCAGTTAAAAGCTCCGGGCTATGGCTGGAACATAAGTGTATGAAAAAACTGATCCAGATGGCAAACGCTTTGATGCTATCAAAAGGGAGATCCTCCTCCTCTTTTCCCCGGATTATGGAAACTATGCCATTATTATCCACAAAGAAATTCTGCAGTAGGCTGAATTTAGGTAAAAACTCCTCTTTTGACCTTCTCAAATTCTGGGTAACCAGATAGGTCCCCAGCTTCTGTTTATAGATTTTAGCGATCTGGTTTAAAGCTAAAAGGAGATGCTCTAAATAGATTTTATCTAATAGAAAAGACCCTTTCTTCTCTTCGACTGTATGAGGCTCTTCTTCTCTTTTGGTCAGTTTTCTTTCAATGGCTAAAAAGGCAGATTTTAAGACCAGATTCAAGATCGGCAGATTAATCCCTGGACGACCGAATATCAATATTGCTCCTCGCTCTAAATTATAGAAGAAAGCGATTCCGTTTTCAAACTTCAGCTCCAATTTAATCTCAGTTGAGGTAAGCTTCACCAGCCTTGAAAGTCTAACCCCTAACTCCTTTAACCCCTCTGTGGGAAAAGAGGCCGGGGTAAGCTGGTAGGTTATCCCTTCTTTCTTATTTAAAACTAAGACTCCGGTTACACCCTGAACCGATTTGATCTCCTGAAGGGTTTTATTCATAGCTTTCCTGGATTAAACTCCCCATCGTTTTAATGGTATCGTCTATAGGTGAACCTTTTTTCAGAAAGGCTGCCCAGAGCTTTTCGTTATAATAAACCCAGATGATCTTATGAGATGGGAAGTCTAAAACACCTGACTTTATCTCCCCTATTTTGGAGGAATCAGTCAGGGCTTGCCCGATTCTTAAGGCCTGAGCTAAGATTTTGGAAAGTCCTTTTAGAAATTCATCCTCTTTCTTCTCCGGATAGAGAATAGAACCATTATACCTTAAGATGAAAGGGTTTTCTATCTCTTTCAACAAAGAGAGTTTCTTTATCTGATCTTTAAACTCCCCCTCCTCTCCGGATAGAAAATCAAATGGATTCTTTTTTAAAGCCCGAGTAACTGATTCGTGTTCTTTTTTTAGAAATTGCTCTAATTTCTCCTGATTCTCTTCATTTAGCTTCCCTTTCCACATCTTCTCCACTTTATGGATCAGCTTTCCATCTAAGATGATCGAGGAGACTACCTTGGGGTTAGGTCGGGTTACAAATTCAGTCTGAACTTGAAAGATCTTCCCTTCAAAATTAACTGAGGAGGTTCTACCTGCTGGAGCGATAAATCCCATCTATTACGATAAAAGGTTTAATTTTTATGAAGAAGAGTTAACACTTTGAAAATCCACATTCCTGACAGAGGATACATCCTTCTTTATATTCTAATTTAGCCCCGCAATCCGGGCAGAATTCCAGGTTTATGTCTCTGTCGGAATTGGGCTTCCCGTTTCCAAAATGCTTTTTTAAAACTTTAGCAATTGCATCCGGGATTGACATTATAAGCTCACCATTCCCGAAAACTGGAGAAGAACCACCTATCCCTATCAATTGCTCTATGATCTTATCCACTGCCACTCCACTGCGTAATGCTAAGGAGACCAGTCTGCAAATAGCCTCAGTATCTGCCATAGTGGAATAACCAGACTTCCCTATTTGAGCGAAAACCTCAAACGGTTTATCATTCACACTGTTAATCGTCACATAAAGGTTACCGTAGCCAGTTTTTATCTTTTCAGTTATTCCAGTAAGAGTCTCTGGACGGTCTTGAACTATTACCTCACCTTCGCTTTCCCTTTTGGTAGCTAAGACCTGCTCTTTTCTACTTCCATCCCGATAAATTGTAATCCCTTTACAGCCGGATTTATAGGCTAAAATATAAGCTTCTCCTACCTCTTCTAAGGTAGCTTTATTAGGGAGGTTTATGGTCTTTGAAACAGCATTATCTGTATATTTTTGAAAGGCAGATTGCATCCTCACATGCCATTCAGGAGAGACATCATAAGCGGTCACAAAGACCCTCTTTATCTCCTCCGGTATTTCCAGGAAGCTCTGAATTGACCCTTTTTGAGCTATTTTTTCCATAAGTTCTTCACTATAAAAACCTTCCTCTTTTGCCCTTTTTTCAAAGAAAGGGTTAACCTCAACCATCCTGGTCTGATCCATAACCGTTCGAATATAGGAAACTGCATACAGAGGTTCAATTCCAGAGGAACAGCCAGCGATGATACTTATGGTTCCGGCAGGAGCAATGGTGGTAACAGTTGCGTTCCTCATCGGGATTTTCTTTTCGTAAAAAATACTTTTCTCCCAATTAGGGAAATTTCCCCTTTTTTCAGCTAACTCAGAGGAACACTGGTGAGACTCTTTAAGGATATAATCCATTACCTTCTCCCCTAACTCTAAAGCCTCTTCAGAATCATAAGGGATCCCCAGTTGCAGGAGCATATCAGCCCAGCCCATAACTCCCAAGCCTATCTTCCGGTTAGCCAAAGTCATCTTCTCAATTTGAGGAAGGGGATATTTATTGGCATCGATAACATTATCTAAGAAATGAACTGAAAGCCTGATAGTCTTTTCTAACTTTTCCCAATCCATCACCATCTCCCCCTGTTCGAGCTTTACCATCTTTGAGAGGTTAATTGAGCCTAAATTACAGCTCTCATAGGGTAAAAGAGGTTGCTCGCCACAGGGGTTGGTCGATTCGATCTTACCCAGTTTGGGCGTAGGATTGGATTCATTTACCCGGTCTAAGAAAATAACCCCGGGCTCCCCACTACCCCAGGCATGTTCCACTATCAAGTCAAATACTCCTTTAGCTCTGTATTTTACCACCTGACCATCTTTCTCATAAGGTTTTCTGGTGCGTGGATCGAAAAGCTCATATTCTTCATCCTGTTCTACCTTTACCATAAAATCCTCAGTTACTGCCACAGAGATATTAAAATTATTCAACTCTTTTAAATCATCTTTACAGGAGATAAACTCCAAGATGTCCGGATGGTCCACCTTCAGGATTCCCATATTAGCACCCCTTCTGGTCCCTCCCTGTTTGACCGCCTCAGTAGCCGCATTTATCACCTTCATAAAAGAGATAGGTCCTGAGGCAACTCCAGAGGTAGATGCCACAACCGAGTTCTTGGGTCGGAGACGGGAGAAGGAAAAACCGGTTCCTCCACCACTTTTGTGAATCAAAGCTGTATTTTTTACCGCATCGAAGATCGACTCCATACTGTCCTCAATCGGCAGAACAAAACAGGCTGAAAGTTGACCCAAGGCTCTCCCGGCATTCATCAAAGTGGGTGAGTTAGGTAAAAACTCTAAGTGGCTCATAAAAGAATAGAATTCCTGGGCTAACTGCTCAATTTTCTTATCACTTGCCCCGTAAATTTTTTCTGTTTGAGCAATAGTTAAAGCTACCCTCCAGAATAGTTCTTCTGGAGTTTCCATTACCTTCCCGGAATCATCTTTTTTCAGATACCTCCTCTCTAAAACTTTAAGAGAATTGGGGGTAAGGTCAACTGTCCCCTGCATTTATTTCCTCCTCTCCTACGGATCCGCAGGACCTGTGGGCTATTTTATTATTCTCATCTATTTTAAAGTCCCAGAAAACTATGGGAGCTTCCTTTTTCATTATCTTAAGCATTTCCAGACAAATTTCTCTTATCTCCCAGTGTGCTCTTTCCACGCATCTTACTTCAAAGATATGTCTCAACTCCCGGAAATTGGCAGATACCACTATTTCGGAGACAGTAGCATTCGGAAGGATATATCTGGCATCTTCCTTTGGGATTTCGGTTCTCACCATCTCCTCATAAAAATCTTTAAGCTCTAAAGCTACTTTTTTAAATCTATCTTTAAAAGAGGTTTTCTCTATGGTTGATGGAATTACAAATTCAAACTCTTTGGTCTTACCATATTCCACATATCTCTGGCTCTCCTGCGAAGGGGACATAAGCCGGTGCCTGACCATCTCATGGGTAAACACCCTTGAGCCACCTTTGATCCTGAAGGTGGCATAAGCATGTTCTAAAACTGAGTGATGCCCTTTCCTGATAACTTTTTTTATCAACTCTTCAGTGGAGGAAGGAGGATTATAACGGTGAAAGGAAAGATAACAGGTACGACAGGCTTTTTCAATCACATCTTCAGCCTGAGGAGTTATAGCCATCAATTCTACTTTCATATTTATACCTTTTTAGACGATAATTTTCCTGCAAAGAATTTTATTCTAAAGAGCAAAAATTGGATAAAAAATTGGTGGGATGCCACCAAAAACTTCTGCTAACTTTCTATAATCTATTTTAACTAAATCGGAAAAGATGTCAAGGAAAAATTTTTATTTTATTGAAAAAAATCACAATATATTGTGTTTCAATGAAATATAAAGCTCAAAATATAGAATATCTATTGTCTCATACTGAAACAGGTTTTTCGGGTAAATAATTCTTCTTTGCTTTCATAGCTTCAGAAACTACAAAGAGTAACTGATTCACCTTAAAAGGTTTTGAGATTAGAAAGTCAACCCCTTTGAGCTTTGCTTCTTCCTCTTCTATCTGAGCTCCCCAGCCAGTCATCAATGCCACTTTGGCAGATGGGTTTATGGATTTGACTTCTTTTGTAACCTCCCAGCCAGATTTCTCAGGTAAAGATAAACTGGTTAAGACCAGGTCATATTCTCCCTTTTTAAAAAACTCGATCCCCTGATTTCCATCCACAGCTAAGGTGACAGAATGTCCCTGTCCGGTCAACATCTCAAAGATTACGTCCCTCATATTCTTCTCATCTTCTATGACTAAAATATTAGCTGGTTGAAAATCTATAATCAAGATCTCTTCTTCCTCTTTCTGGGTTATTCTGGCAAGCGGAAATTTAAGAACAAAGTTAGTCCCTTTACCCGGTTCTGAGTCAACCGTTATACTACCCTGATGTTTGGAAACTATCCCGTAAACTATAGATAAACCTAAGCCGATTCCTTTTTCACCTTTCATGGTGAAAAAAGGTTCAAAGACTTTTGCTTTTACCTCCTCATTCATACCTATGCCATCATCTTTAACTGAGACGAAGACATCACTATTTTCCATCCAGGTTTTCAAGGCGATATTCCCTCCCTTGGGCAGAGCTTCAATCGCATTGAAGATCATATTGATAAAGATCTCCCTTAATTCTGAAGGGTTACCTGCAACTGAACTTATCTTTTTCAAATCCATATCAACATTGATCTTAACCTCTTTAGCTAAAGACTCATCTTTCCACTTGAACCGGGTTATCTCCACTACCTGCTGGATTATCTTGTTTAAGTCTACTTTAACGAAAATTGCTTCTTTACCGACTTTAGTGTATTCTTGCAATCTTCTAATTATCTCTGCCCCATTATTCGCTACCTGTATAATCAGCATCAAACCTTTTTTAAGCTCATCCTCTTTAGCCTGTCTCAAAAGGAGTTCAGCCCGGCCTGTTATACTCCCTAATATGTTATTAAAATCATGCGCTACTCCTCCAGCTAGATCCCCTAATGCTCTCATTTTCTCAGATTGAACTAACTGTTTCTGAGTGTTTTTCAAATCCTCTACGGTCTTTTTCAAAGCCTCAGCCTGTCCTTTTAACTCTAAGTATAACTCTCCCTTTTCAATTGCAACTGCAGCATTTTGAGCAAATATCGAGACTAACTTCAAATCAACCTCATTGAATTTCCTTTCCTCTGTCATCGAGTTAACATTTAAAACCCCGATAATTTCTTTTTTCACTTTTAAAGGGACGCTTAAAGAGGAAAATATCTTCACATCTTTGGGAATAAAGTTTTTAAACTTATCCTTGTGCAACTCTTCTCCTAAGAGAAGTGGCTCCCCATGAGTCATTACCCATCCAGCCACACCTTCATCTGGATTCAGCTCTATATATTTTATCTTATCACTTGATTTTCCATGGGCTGAGACACAGACCAGTTTATTCTTCTCTTTATCAAAAAGTAAAAGTGAGGACCTATCTGCCTGCAGAGAACTCAATACGGTTTTGGAGATCAGATCTAAAACTAATGAAAGCTCTGTTTCCGAATTTACTAACGTGCTAACCTCAAATAAAGCTTTTAGCTCTTGAAAGCGCTCTTCTAAGGACTGGGTTAAAATTTTTTCTTTGAACAATTCCTGACGGAGCTTTTTTATCGACTGCTCTTTGAACAGGATATAGGCTAAGAAAAGAAGAGATAAGCCAGTAAACCCAACGAAAAGGACATTAAAGGTACTGCTGGAAAGCTCCTCTTCATAAAAGTCTCTGAGATCTGAATAGAAGATTAAAAGTAGAATAAAAGCTACGAAGATTAAAAAGACTAGAGAAGTTAGAATCCAGAGATACCAGTCCTTTCTCTCGATCTTTTTCATCTCGCTTTGAATATTTTTCATCTGGAAATCCCCCTATTGTATTATTTTCGGAAAAATTGACTAAAGCTTAATCACTGTAGAAGTTAGGAGAAAAATATTTTTCTTAATCTGAAATTTAAAACCGGGATCAGAATTAACTGCAGAAGAATACCAGGAAGCCCGGTAATAAAGGAGGCTTCTAAAAATGAGGAAAAACTTACAGGAAGTTTAACAAAAGCTCCAATCACAAATATCCCCAGAGCAAAAGCCATCCTGCCTGCTATCATAGAAAGTATAAGACTTATTAAAATGGGGATTTTCAGTCGTCTGTAAAATAACCCTATGGACACCCCATACACAGGTAGCTCTAAAGCCATCAAAGGAACTGCATAAGGAGGTGGCATACCGATAAGAAGAAAACTTAAAACTGGAGAGGTGAATCCAACTATGGCACCGCTTAAAGGTCCCATTAAAATTCCAGCGAAAAAAACCGGAAAATGCATCGGTGAAAAAATCCTCCCTGCTAAGCCGAACTGATGAAAGAAAAAGGGGATGACAATACCTAAGGAGACAAATAGGGCACTCAGGCTGATCTGTTTACCAGTAAATTTCATTTTAACCCGCAGGCGATATACAAAGAAGGTTTATCCACAATCGTAATTTTTTTAAATCCTTTCTTCTTTAACATACTCCTTAAAACCTTTTCAGCAGGTAAAATATCCTGCATGACTTCATTATCCCCGGATAAAAGATGATGCTCCCTGAGTTCTTTCCTTCCAAGAAGATGGGCAATAAAAAGTTTGCTCCCCTTTTTCAAAACCCGGCTTATCTCTTCTATGGCTCTGGCCTTACTTTGGAAGTGGGGAAAAGAGGCGAAGGCGATAACATAATCGAAAGTCTCAGGAAGAAAGGGAAGGTTCTCTGCAGGTGCACAGATTAAGATGATATTTTCATTCTGGAATTTTCTTTTAGCCTCCAGGAGCATCTTTGGTGAAAAATCTACTCCAAAGAGTCTCCCTTTTTTGCCAGTAGCTTTCAAGATGAACGGGAATAATATACCGGTCCCGCATCCTAAATCCAAAACCTGCGAACCTTTCCTGAGCCTGAAACTGCTGATCAGTTTTCCCAGTTTATCTTTAGTCTCTAAATCATAAAACTGATCCCATTTATGCGCATACCTGTCAAAGTATTTTTTCTTCGACATAATTAAATAGTAATGGTTTCTTTAGATTTTAAGAAGATTTCTACGATCTCTTTCATGTTACTCTTTCTTCCTACCTTAACCTTATCTGCAAGACCATAATAATTAAGGCAGGTAGAGCAGGAAAGTATCTCTGTCCCTAAGTTCTCTAAAGTGGCAAGGATTTCAAGATAAGCTGACCCCTCTGAGATTAATTTTACCCCGGAGCCATAAAAGATTATAAATTCTGGTTTATTTTCAGAGCTAACCAGGGCTCGTAAGAAATTCCCCATCAAAAGGGTAGTTAAATCATTTTCTCCCTGCCCCATTTTTTCGTTATTTATAACTATTACTTTTCCCATATAGATACCTTTGTATGGAGTGCCTTGACCGTGTCAATGCAGCATCCAATGGATGCGCTCCAAATCAAATATGAAATTCTATCACATCTCCATCCACTAAAATCTGATCCCGATGAACCATCTGCCCTTCATATTTACCCTTACCCCAGATCCGGGCATATTTTAAATTATGAGCAAAATCTTTATGAATCGCTAAGGCAGCATCCATCACCTTCTGCCCCTTTTTTAAGATCACCGGATTAGTATAATCAGGCGATTTTCCAGGGATTTTAGTATAAACTCGCAGGATCTTTAAATTCTTGTAAGTCTCTACTTTCAACTCTTCTAAACCTATTTTTTTTTCAGTGGAGATAGAATATAAGAAGAAAGAAGAACTATACAACTCCTTTATTATCTCCCAGTTCTCCTGGGTATTCTCTAAATCATCTTTGTTACCCAGAAGCATAGTCTTTTTGCAGACCTCACCGATCCCCAGAGGAACCCCTTTTTCATCTTTGTATAATTTAACCTTTTTCTCCTCTAATCTTTTCCTGACCATCTCTAATTCTACTGATGGATCGTCTGAACTTAAGTCGATCACTAACCAGATAAGATCTGCATTGCGGATAACCCCCAAGATCCCGCTCTCAAAGAAATCTGAGGAGATTGGAGGAGTATCGATTAACTGGATCTGAATATTCTCGTAAGGCATCATCCCGGCTAATGGTTTTTGTGTGGTGAAAGGAAAAGGAGCTACCTCCGGCTTAGCATGAGTTAAAGAGACTAAGAGCTGGGATTTACCTGTATTCGGAGGACCGATTAACACCACCTGCCCAGCCCCCTCCTTTTTAATATAATAATGGTCTTCTCTTTTCGCACCTTTACCTTTCTTATCCTGTTCTTTAAGATTAGAGATCCTCTTTTTTATGTCTGCCTGTAGCTTTTCTGTCCCCTTATGTTTCGGGATAGTGGCAAGCATTTCCTCCAAGGCGAAAAGCTTCTCTTCTGGAGTTTTAGCTTCCTTGTACTTCCTTTCTGCCTCTAAATATTGAGGGGTCAAATTAGCCGGCATAAAAACTCCTTTCCGAATTTCAGATCCGCAGGACAAGAAAAATATATCTAATCTAAAGGGAAATGTCAAAAATAATCCCATTTGTCATTCTGACCCCGCCAAAGGCGGGGGAAGAATCTCATTTTTGATTTTAGATGCTTCGCCCCGATTTATCGGGGCTCAGTATGACAGCTTTAACTTTATAGTGCATCGTCCCGCGAACGATGCCATAAAAAACAAACCGATAATCCCAGCTTGCCCCCAAGGTGGGAAGGTAAGCCCACGTTGAGGGCAACGTGGGCTTACCGATTGCTTTTTATTTGTCATCCATCATTAGTCCTTCATCATTTAATTATTGCAAAATCTTCCAGTCTTTTCTATCTTGGCAGATGCGTAGGTCAACCATGTCTCCTACGGGGATTGGTTGACAACCTATGTGTGAGTCTTTTTTTTGTCAAGCAGGCTCCGCCATGCTTGACCCACATAACTAATATGCCTCAGCTTAACTTCTCTAAAATCTCATCTTTTATAAAAAGCTACGATTACCGGCTATGGATTTTAGTTTCTGGCTGGATGATATCCGCTATGGGGTTTGCTATGGCCATCCCCTATTTGAGCATCTATTTTCACAGCCAGATGAAAATCCCTATGACCAAGGTCGGGTTACTTTTCGGAGTTGCCGCAATCAGCCGTGCCCTTTTTGGTTTAATTGGTGGACATCTTTCGGATAGAGTTGGCAGGGTAAAGATAATGGGGTTTGCTCAGTTTCTTAGGGGTTTTTCCTTTCTTTTTATGGCAGCACTTGCCTATAAAGGAGCAAGTTTTTCTCTCTGGTCTTTGATTATCGTACTGAGCTGGATATTCGGTGGATTCTACCAACCAGTAGCAAATGCCATGGCTGCAGACATAGTCCCTAAGGAGAAAAGGGTGGAAGCTTATAGCCTTCTACGTATAGGAGGAAATACTGGCTGGGCCATTGGTCCTGTAATTGGTGGATTTTTAGCCTCAGCTTCCTATCCACTCCTTTTTATTTTCGGTGGGGTCTTAACCTTTGTCTCCTCTGCCCTTGTTTTCTTCTTTTTACCTGAAACGATTAAAATCGATTCCTCTAATGAGAAATTTACCTTTAAGGACCTGGGCAAGCTAAGAGCTGACCATCTTTTTCTCCTCTATTGTGCCGTCTCACTTATTATCTTTGTAGTAATCGGGCAGCTGGTTTCAACTATATCGGTCTTCTCAGTCGATTATGTAGGTATCTCTGAAGCCCAGTTAGGATTTCTTTTTGCAGTGAACGGTTCTATCGTTATTTTATTTCAGCTACCAGCATCAAAGCTCGCCCAGTCTAAGATCTTAACCCGGGTCCTTTTCTGGGGTAGTATTGGATATTCTTTAGGATATTTTTTATTTGGATTCTCCGGCTCATTTGTCTGGCTTTTTTTCTGTATGCTCATTATCTCTTTTTCAGAGATCACGGTCCTTCCTGCCTCGATGGCTATAGCGGCCAATCTTTCCAGAGAAAAACATCATGGCTTATATATGGGTGGGTATGGACTTTCCTACGCCCTGGGCTGGTCCATTGGACCTTTAATCGGCGGGATTTTAATAGACCTGTTTAACACTAAGCCAGTACTTCTCTGGGGGATTATCTCCCTTTTAGGCATTATTGCCGCCGCCGGTTTTATCTGGCTGGAAAAAAAGTTACCCAGAGATGTTATTATGATTTCGAAAAAGTAATCAGTAGGTCGGGCTGTTCCACTTTTGACGGAACTGCCCGATATAATCATATAAACAATGTCGGGTAGCTTAGCAACCCGACCTACAAAAGCTAGTCTGTCGGGTCCCCTGACCCGACAGAGATTTTACATATTAAGACAAAAGCTTTACAAAAAGAAAAAGGAAGAGCTTTTGAGACTCTTCCTTTTTCCTCCCTCTCTATTTTTCCTGTTATCGCATCTTCGCGGATAATTTCTGTGAGATCAGTTGCTCCTGCCTTCTTTTTTCCATCAAAGCAGTCAAAACCGCACTTTCCTTAATCCAGTTAGCTGCGGTTTCATAGGTAATTTGTTTTTTCTCATAAAGGCTGAAAATCGAATTATCCATACTGTGCATCTGATCCTGGCCGCCGGTCTGTATTAAGGATTGTAATTGTTCGACTTTCATCTGCCTGATAGTCCCTTTAACTGCTGGAGTGCCTATCAACACCTCTGTGGCAACTGCAAGCCCCTGGTTATCCCTCTTGGGGAGAAGCTGCTGACAGATAATCCCCCTCAGACAGGAGGAAAGCTGTAAAGCTGCTCCCTGTCTCTGGTCATGAGGGAATATACCCAGGATCCGATTGACCGTCTGGGGTGCATCACTTGTATGCAAAGTAGTGAAGACCAGATGTCCGGTCTCTGCGGCTGTCAGGGCAGTAATCATAGTTTCCAGATCCCTAACCTCTCCAATGAAGATCACATTTGGATCCTGTCTTAAAACGTGCTTCAGGCCATGTTTGAACGAATGAGTATCAATTCCAATTTCTCTCTGTTTGATCAAAGATTTTTTACTCTCATGCAAAAATTCTATCGGGTCTTCTAAGGTGATGATTACCTTCTTGAATTCCTTATTGATAAGCTCAATCATTGCGGCGATGGTGGTGCTTTTTCCTACCCCGGCCGGACCGGATACTACCACTAATCCATCTTTTTGTCTGGCCAGCTCTTCAACCACGACCGGAAGTCCCAGATCCGCAACGCTTTTATCCGGTGGCTTGATTAAACGAAAAGCTGATTCCACATTCCCCTGTTGAAAGTGAACATTTATCCTCCACCTTCCTAAGCCAGGAAGGGAGTAAGCAAAATTCAACTCTTTCATCTTCTCGAAAGAGCTGATTTGCTCAGAAGTCATAACTGAAAAAACCAGCCTCTTGATTTCATCTGAGGATAAAGATTTATTACTCCACCCCTTCAATTCCCGGTCAACCCTAAAAGTAGGAGGATGTTTTGCAGTTAGATGCAAATCTGATGCTTGCAGGGTTACCATCTGTTCTAAGAGAGGATAAATATCAATGTTTTCAATCTGCTTTTTCAGAATCTCCTTGACTTCTGACTCGATGTGAGTATAAGCCACTCCAATAATATATTGCTCCTTCTCCGCCTGGGAGATATAAACTGTCTTGCCAATCATACTTAAAGGTTCAGCCGCTTTAGAAAGGAAAAGTTTAATCTCCATGCTTGAGCCAATATTTAAAGGAAAAGGAGAGAAAAATTGCATGCCGGAGGCGGAAATATTTTTGGTCTTGGAATTAGTAAAAACCGAAGCATTAGTTGAATCCGGCACTCTGAAATCAAAGTTAAAATTGGTTCTAATTCTTCTCGTACCTCTTTTTTCAGATTCCATAAAATAACTCCTTAATAATTGGTTACTTATATTTTATCGGAAGAATTTGTTAACACTATAGGAGATATAGTAGCGACTGTCTTGAAAATCAAGCATAATTTAGAGTAGCGTTGG
>CAZMZF010000022.1:0-40620 GCA_964570765.1 uncultured Ignavibacteria bacterium | reverse complement strand
AACAGGACATTTTAACTTTGCAGAAATTAGGATATTTTAATCTTGCTATAACAAATTATATTACACCTCTTGACAAACTTAAATCTGTTACCGAAATTATGAAGTAGTACACTAAGGCGGATTCTGTCCCTACACTTTGCGACCCCGATCCCGCCAATGGTGGGACATGCTGGGTTGCACCATGAACCAATTTCATATGACAGCGTTCACGTCGGGCATAAAGCCCGACGCTACTTAATCAACTTTTAACTAACTTTGGCTCGACCAAAACTGATTTCATCTTTTCTACTTTGACCAGACCGGGTGGGGCGTTTTTAGGTTTTTTCACATATTTAGCTAAGGTATAAATCACTGAGACTTTTTTGGATGTTTTTGCCTTACTGTAATAAGCGGCTAAAGAAGCGGCTTGTTGGATGGCTTTAGGTGTTGGATGCTTTTTTCTTTCTCCTTTTTTTAATACTACATGAGAGCCGGGCGTGTTCTGGGCGTGAAACCACAAGTCTTCAGCCCGGGCTATTTTAAAGGTTAAAAAGTCGTTTTCCCTGTTATTCCTGCCAACTAAGATCTTCCACCCATCGGCGGAGACGAATTCCCGTAGAGCATATCTACCTTTTTTCTTCTCTTTCCTTTTTGGTTTAAATGTTTTAAGCAAACCAAAAGAGGAAAGTTTCGCTTCGATCTTTTTATAGTCAAGCTTTTCTTTTTTTTGCAGGTCTATTGCTACCCTTGACAATTCTTTTATCTCATTCTCGGTTTGAATAATTATTTCTTTGAGCTTTTCAACTCCGGTTTGGGCTTTTCGATATTTTTTAAAATAAGATAGAGCATTTTCCTTAGGTGATAGAGAAGGGTCAAGCAAGATTTTTATTTTGTGATGTTCTGGCGTAGAGTAATCTATCAATTCGATATGATCAGATCCTTTTTTAATTTCCGGTAGATGGTTAAAGATTAAATCTCCAAACTTGTTAAAGCTTTCAGCCTCTTGCAAGGAGGAAAGTTCATCTTTCAATTTCCTCCCCCTTTTTTTCCACTTCTCAATTGTTTTTTGAATTAGCCCTGAAAGATTCTGGAGCTTCGTAAATTCTTTACTATTTTCAATCTCCAGAGAGAAAAAATTCTTCAGAGCCTGATTCAGATTGGAGAAAGGAGTCTTTTGTGATTCCGGGAAAGAATTCAAATCGAACAGGGATATTCCGATCGGCTTTTCCTCAGTATCTAAAATCAGATGAGGTGAAATCTTATGCGTAGATATTTGATTGAAGATCGATTGCAAACTTTTCCAGATGATATCTACGGGAGGGGGTTTTAAAGGAGAACTACTTAGAGATTCCTCCTCAATTTTCTTGGCGGTAAGCTCATCTATTCCCATAAAATGAGAGGTTAAGATTTGAATTAAATTCTCTTCAGGATGATTCAGAGTTATCTTTTTGAACTCATCCTCTGAAATCTTGTAAGGATTGTGTTTTTTCGGTGCAGGAGGAGGAAGATATTTTATACCAGGAAGGATCTGACGGACTCGGCTTTGAGCAAGTCTAACTTTTTTCAAGGAATCCAGGATCAGGCCTGTTTTATTTCCGAATTTGGATCCGTAGGACTGGACTAAAATTGCATTAGAATTCCTTCCAGTTAACTCGAAGAAGATCTCAAACTCAACTTTTTCTAATTCGGTTTCCCTCTGGCAGGAAAACTTTATTACCCGGTCGAAATCTACCTGTTCGATATTCAGAATGGTAGTGTCTAAAACCTGGGAGAACAAAGAGGTTGTAGCCCATCCTTGAAAAGGGCTGGATTCATCTTCAGTCAAGCTAACTATTCGGCAGTATGAAGGGTCAGCTGAGAATAACAGCGTTTTCGATTCTCTTTCTTTTCGTATATGTATTAGAAGCTCTTTTTGATCGGAGGAGAGTTTAAACCCTTTTATCTGAGAGAAAAGGTAATTTTCCTTTAACTCAGGAATTAAGGCACAAATTATGGAAGAGGTGATCAACATAGAATATAAAAGTTTTCAAATCCGAGAAACAAACCATAAAAACAGGACTAATCTACTTACTTTTCTTGAACTGTCAAGTTTAAAGAATATTAATAACAGTAGCCCCATCTTGCTCACAGGATAGGATGGTTGATTTAGATTGATGGCAAACTGGTTCTACCTTAGATTGAGTTTCTTTTATTCAGTATTCCCGCCTAGTCCTCAAGACGGGATTAAATTACCCACGTTGAGGGCAACGTGGGTTTACCAAGTTTGCCTGTAAGTGCAGTCAAGTGTAAGGAAAAGAAGAAGTTGACTTTGGCTTAAATGAATTTATATTAAGTTTTAAAGAGTATGAGAAAAAGGAGGTATTATGTCTGAAGAGAGAAGTTTAGACGAACTGAAAGACAGGGTAAAAAAATTAGGGGAGTATCTTTGACCTGAGAGAAAAGACTAAGAAATTAGATGATTTAGAAAAGTTGACGCATGAGCCTGACTTCTGGAAAGATAATGAAAAAGCCCAGTTGATCTTAAAAGAGATGACTTTCATAAAGAAATTGAGTGAAAGGTGGGAAAAGCTTAATAAGGATTTAGAAGAGGTTCAGGTTTTGGATGAGCTTTCTCAGGAGGATGATGCACTTAAACCTGAACTGGATAAAGGTTTAAAAAAATTAGAAGAAGAAATAGAGGATTTTGAATTCTCCACTATTTTATCCGGAGAGGATGATCCCAAGAACGCCCTTCTGGCAATCCATTCAGGGGCTGGAGGAACTGAGTCTCAGGACTGGGCTCAGATGCTTTTAAGGATGTATTTGAGATGGATTGAGAATAAAGGGTTTAAAGGCGAGGTGATCGATCTGCAATCCGGAGAAGAAGCTGGAATAAAGAGCGTTACTGTAGAGGTTAAAGGTGATTATGCTTATGGATTCTTGAAAGCGGAAAGCGGTGTTCATCGTCTGGTGAGGATCTCGCCCTTTGATGCTAACAAAAGGAGACATACCTCTTTTGCCTCAGTTTTCATTTATCCGGAGATAGAGGACAATCTAACCGTAGAGATAAAAGAAGATGATTTAAGGATCGATACTTTTAGAGCATCAGGGCATGGCGGACAGCACATTAACAAAACCTCATCAGCGGTGAGGATGACTCACTTACCTACCGGGATTGTGGTGCAGTGCCAATCCGAAAGGTCTCAGTTCCAGAACAAAGATAATGCCTTAAAGGTGCTGAAATCACGCCTGTATCAATTCTATAAAGAAAAAGAGGAAGAGAAACTGCAGGAAATGGAGAAGAAGAAAAAAAAGATAGAATGGGGTAGCCAGATCCGCTCCTATGTTTTTCATCCATATATCCTGGTCAAAGATCACCGCACCGGGTTTGAGACTTCAAATGGACAGGCAGTAATGGATGGAGAGATAGATGATTTCATTCGGACATATTTGAGCCAATCTAAAGAATCTTCTGCTGTTGGAAAAGATGATTCAAAGGACAAAAGCAGAAACGAAATTAAGAAATAGATTTGTATAGATGTTCAGGATTAATTACATACTTCTAACTTTGTTTTTAGCCTGTGGAATTGCCTATTCGGGACAGGGTAAGGTCAAGATAATCTTGGAGAATGGTTATTATTACACCCAATTGGAGACCGGTGAAAAATTTGAGATAGTTAAACAAGTTGACTGGGCGCTCAATAAAATTGTGTTTTCTCCCGATGGTAAATATCTGGCTTATACTACAAGCAATTGGCTTGGTTTTGAAAATGAAGGTAGAGATGTTTATTACTGCAAAGTGGACGGAACTGAGAGGACTTTTCTCCATAAATTTGAACTGAGCGTGGATACATTGCTGTGGTGTTCATCTGAAGGAAGAGATTTTATTTTTGTGGTTTCCTGGGATTGTCACCCGGATAATGGAGGGATTCAGGTGATCGATCTCAAATCTGGCTCTCTGTTTCGTAGCCTCGGAGGCAATAGGATGGCAGAGATCCAGTGGACTGATTGCTACCAAATTTATTGTTCAGATAAACCACTTCAAGCGGGCATACAAAGAATTTGCCTGAAAGATCTGATGAGTCAAAATCAACCCGATAGTTTAAATTCCAGATTTTTCATCGGCTGGGGTAACTGGGATATATATATCTCAACCCAAAGAGATCAGATTTTGAGATTCAACGATCTGTCCAAATCAACAAAAGAGCAAGAACAAGCACTAAGGCGTTTTATGTGGAGCTCTCAGTTCTTGCTTTCTAAAATCAGTCCAAACCGAGTGAATAATCGTATCGTTTTCTCAGGCGGCGAAAAAACCTCTGGATTCTTTGGCGTTGTTGATACTGAGAACAAAAAGTTATTGTTATTTGATAAATCAGATACTTTGAGATTTTCTAAACCCACTTGGTCTTCCGATGGCCGGCGGTTAGCCATATTGAGAGTGAGCGATTGGGACAAATATATCGACTTCTATGATTTTACAGGACCAGAAAAAAGGGAGTTAATTAAGACCTACAAGGTTATGACCGACAGACCAATTTCTGATTTCAGATGGTCGAGCGATTCAAAGAAGTTCTACTTTTCCTATCATTTTACAGATTATCAAAAGGTTGAGACTGAAATCGATCTAACAGATAAATAAAGTTTAGAGGAGAGTTTTATGATTTGCTGGAGCTGTAAAAAAGAGGTGGAGGTTCCAGAAAAGATAGGTCGAAAGGAGGCCTGCCCAAACTGCGGGGTAAGTTTAAAATGCTGTTATAACTGTCAGCTTTACGATAAAGATGCTCACCATCAATGTCACGAGCCAGAGGCTGAATGGGTTAGATATAAGGAGAAGGGAAATTTCTGCGAGTTCTTTGAGCCAAGGACGAAACAAAACAAAGTTGCCAGCAACGGACCTCTTTCCAAAGAGGATCTTAAAAAGAAATGGGATTCCCTTTTCAGAGATGAAGGATAATTATCGAAGGATTAACGTAAATATTATAATGACCCTCTATAGACCAGGTTCGGGAAAACATAAAACACCTATAACCATCAAAATTCTTAAAGGAGCTGTATGGAGATCATAAAACAGATAAGGGAGAAGGCTAAATCCAAACACAAAAGGGTGGTTCTGCCAGAGGGAACTGAAGAAAGGATGATTAAGGCGGCTAAGGAGGTTGTTTCTGAGAAGATTGCGGAGGTAACGCTTTTAGGGGAAAAGAAAAAGATAGAGGAGCTCAGTAAATCTTTCGGGCTGGACTTAAATAAAGTTAAGGTAATTGATCCTGCGACTTCTCCTGAATATGGGGAATATGCTGAGGAATATTTCCACCTGAGGGAGAAAAAGGGGATGACCAGGGAAGAGGCTAAAAAGGTTATGTTGAACCCCTTATTTTATGGTGCGATGCTGGTGAGAAAAAATGAAGTGGATGGGTTTGTAGCAGGTTCGGTTAATACTACTGGAGATGTTTTAAAAGCGGGTTTGCATATAATCGGATTGGCACCGGGGATAAATACAGTTTCCAGCTCATTTATAATGGTGGTGCCAGAATTCTTAGGGGTTAAGGATAAAATTTTTGTATTTGGTGACTGTGCAGTTCTTCCAAACCCTGATCCAAAACAGTTAGCCTCTATTGCTTTATCCTGTGCCAAGACTATGCGGGAGTTGATGGGAGAAGAGCCCAAAGTGGCGATGCTCTCTTTTTCTACCAAGGGGAGTGCCGAACATGAGATGATCGATAAAGTTTTAGAAGCAACTAAAATCGCCAGAGAACAAGAGCCGGATCTAAAAATTGATGGGGAATTGCAGGGAGATGCTGCGATCATTCCAAGAGTTGCCCAGAAGAAATGTCCGGATAGCATTTTAAAAGGCGAAGCTAATGTTTTAATCTTCCCGGATCTGAATGCAGGAAATATCGCCTATAAGTTGGTTCAAAGATTAGCCAAAGCTGAGGCGATAGGTCCGATTATTCAGGGTTTAGCTAAACCAGCCAATGATTTATCCAGAGGATGCAGTGTGGAAGATATTGTGAATGTGGTGGCGATAGCGATGAATTTAGCTTAAAGAAAGCAGGTAGCAAGTAGCTGGTAGTTCACCTTGCCCTCAAGGTGAAGATTTCTATCATTGCGAGCTGAAGGCGCGAAGCAATCCCTTCACTTTGGGTGAATTGCTTCGTTGCCCCAGCAGGGGAACTCCTCGCAATGACCTCTTGTAGTGTTTGGGTTTTTAGAGATGTTTTTTATTGAACCTCCCCCTATCCCTCTCCTTACAGGGAGAGGGAAAATCGTAACGTTCGACATCTCTGTCGGACGAAGAAAACCATATGAAAATTAAAACCATTTTCATCGCCGGGATTATTCAGGGGTCTAAAAAGGGGAAGGTTTTGCATAATCAGGATTACCGGAAAGATTTAAAAAAGATTCTGAATAAATATTTTCCTGAAGCCAAGATCATCGATCCGGTTTCAGTTCATCCGAGGTCAGCTTATTACACTTATAAAACTGGTAAGAGAGTTTTCCATAAGTGTATTGAAGAAGCTCTTTGCTCGGATTTAGTTATTGCTTACCTGCCAGAAGCAAGCATGGGCACTGCTGTTGAAATGTGGGAGTGCCATCAAAAGAAAATTCCGGTCTGGATGATCTCACCTTTAAAAGAGAACTGGGTGGTGAAATTTCTTTCGAAAAAGGTATTTCGTTCTTTAAAGGAGTTTGAGAGTCATTTGAGTAAATGTAGAGGAAGGCCATCAAGGTCTTGAGAATTTAGCCTTCCATTAATTTAAGGTAGGGACATCCCGCCTGAGGCGGGACAACGTGCCCCTACAATTCAAGCGACCCTGAAAGGGTCGCCCCTACACTCGAGAAAAATGGAGGTCTGAAGACCTCCACTACAGATTTGCTTTCAATTGTCCACAGGCTGCCTGAATATCTTCACCTTTGCTTTTACGTAAAGTTACTGCTGGTGCTCTGGGGTATAATAAGTCTCTAAATTTCTGCAGAGTTTGCTCCTCCGGTTTTTCATAGGGGCAGTTTTTTACCGGATTATAGGGGATGAGATTTATCTTACAGGGGATTCCTCTTACAAGTTTTGCCAGTTCTAATGCTTGTTCTTTTGAGTCATTTATATCTTTTATCAGAACATATTCAAAGGTTATGCGGGTATCATTTTTCTCGGCATAATATTTCAAAGCCTCCATAACTTTGGATAGAGGATATTTTTTTGTTATGGGCATAAGTTTTTTTCTAAGCTCGTCATCTGGAGCATTCAAGGATAAGGCTAATTTTATCTTCAATCCTTCATCTGCCAATTTGTAAATCTGAGAAACGATTCCAGCCGTGGAAAGGGTTATCCTTTTAGCGGAGATGGATAAACCTAACTCTGATTGGATCATTCGAATAGATTTAAGTGTATTTTCATAGTTCAATAATGGTTCCCCCATCCCCATTATCACAAGATTGGTTATTTTTTCATCTTCTTTTAGATGTTCCTTTGCACATATGATCTGATCAACTATTTCTCCGGCAGAGAGATTTCTTTCAAACCCCATTGAACCAGTAGCACAGAAGATACAGTTTAAAGCACAGCCAACCTGGGTAGAGATACAGAGAGTTACCCTTTCCTTTTCTCTCATCAGGACAGTTTCTATTTTTTTTCCATCTGAAAGCTCAAACAGGAATTTTTCTGTCTGGTCGATCCGGGAGGTCTGTTTTTTCATTAGTTTTAATTTCTCAATATATGCTATCCCAGATAGTTTTCTTCTAAGCTCTTTAGAGATGTCGGTCATCTGCGCAAAATCTAATACACCTTTATTATAAATCCATTTGGCTAACTGTTTAGCCTTATACTTTTTCTCCCTTAATTTATCCAGTATGCCTTCTAATTCTTCTATCCAGAGACCTTTTAAATTAAGTTTTTCCATGGCTCCAAAATTTGTATATAAACCCATGTTGAGGGCAACCCATACGGGCAAGCTGTGGGTTTACCGAGTTAGAAGGTGTTTTTATATGGTAGGTCAGACATTCCTGTCTGACAACAGCGAACAGACAGGTCCTAGGAACGGATCCGTAGGAAATGTCTGTTCTACCACTTAGTATCCCGCCTTGCCCTCGCGGCGGGACTGTGACCCCAAGTTGGGAGCAAACTAGATCTATCAATCCTTTGAAAAATAATCAAGATTGAATTGAAAACAAAGTAAAATCATTTTTAATTTGCATATAATGTGTTCTTACCCATATTGAGAGCAACATGGGTTTACCGAGTAGTTTCCGTAGGTCCATGGGTCAAGCATGTTCGCAGACTGCTTGTCAAAGAAGATTGTTGACAGAACAGACGAGGACGTCTGTTCTACCACTTAGCAATCCCACCTTGCCAACAAGGTGGGGCACACAGAAAAATCTCTTTTTTAATTTGACAGAGCTGGAACTTTCACTTATGTTGAAAAAAGTTTGGAAAAGAGACCAATAAATCATTCAACTACAGTAGAAGATTATTATGAAGATAAAATTTTTAGGTGGAACAAAATCGGTTGCTGGCTCGATGCATATCTTAGAGTCCGAGGGCAAAAAAATCTTAATCGACTGCGGGCTTTTCCAGGGAAGAAGAGAGGAATCCAACCAGAGAAACAAAAGCTTACCATTTGAGCCTCAAACTATAGAACGAATGGTTTTATCGCACGCTCACCTTGACCATTCCGGGAATATACCCACCCTGGTAAAAAAAGGATACAGGAATACGATCTATTCCACCTTTGCTACCCGGGACCTGTGTCTGCTTATGCTCAGGGATTCAGCAAATCTACAGGAGAAAGATGCAGAATATCTTAATAAAAAAAACGAGAAAAAAGGAGCTCAAATAATATCTCCGCTTTATACAGTTGAAGAAGCAGAAAAATCTTTAGAGCTGTTCAAAGGAATAGCTTACAACAGGTTTTTCTATATAACCTCGAATGTCAGAGTGACTTTTTACGATGCCGGTCATATCTTAGGCTCAGCTCTGAGTTATTTTGAAGTTTTTGAAAATGGGAAAAAGACCAGGATTTTATATGCAGTTGATTTAGGCAGAAAGAAGATGCCTATATTGAAAGATCCGTTCCAGGTTAAAGACATAGATTATCTTATCTTGGAAAGTACCTATGGAAGCAGGTTACACGATGATTTCAGCGCCACAGCAGAGAGGCTGGCTCAAACAATCAACCGAACTTACCAGAGAGGAGGGAAGATAATCGTTCCTGCTTTTGCCTTAGAGAGGACCCAGGAGATTATTTACTGCCTGCACCTCTTAGAAAAAGAAGGCAGGATACCAAAATTGCCGGTTTATGTGGATAGTCCTTTAGCAGTCAATGTAACTGAGGTTTTTAGACTTCATCCAGAATGCTTTGATAAAGAAACTAAAATGATTCTGGAAAAAGAGGAAGACCCTTTTGGATTGAAAAGAATTACTTATATAACCGACCCCGAAGAATCAAAAAAGTTGAACAGGCTAGGTGAATCCTGTATGATCATCTCCGGCTCAGGCATGTGCGAAGGAGGGAGGATACTCCATCATCTCAAGAATAATATCGAAGATCCAAGGAACACTATCCTGGTAGTCGGGTATATGGCTGAAAATACCCTGGGAAGAAAGATAGTGGAGAATTATCCAGTGGTGAAAATATTCGGAGAAGAATATAGCCTTGAGTCTGAGGTGGTAGTAATGAATTCCTTTTCAGCCCATGCAGACAAAAACGAACTTCTGCAATATGCAGAGCAGGCCCAGAAAAATCTTAAAGGAGTTTTTCTGGTGCACGGGGAGGAAAAAGAATCTCAAGCCTTGAAAGGATCCATCGAATCTATTGGCATACAAAATGTTAGAATACCTGACAGGGGTGAAGATATAATGCTTTAGCTTATCTCCAGTCCTTACATAGCTGTTTTGAGCTAAAGATATTGATAAAATAAGTCGAAAATAAAAAGGAGGATGGTTTGAAAGTTGGTTTTATCCAGATTTTTCCGTTCTTTGGCAAAAAAGAGGAAAATCTCAAAAAGGCAGAAAGGCTTATCGATAAAACAGAAGCAGACCTTTTGGTTTTACCTGAGCTTTTTAACACCGGGTATATTTTCGCAGACAAAACAGAACTGAAAAGTTTAGCTGAGAAAGTGCCGGATGGAAAAACCACTGACTTCTTATTTCATCTCTGCCAGAAAAGGAAAATCAGCCTGGTATATGGGATAGCCGAGAAGGATGGTAACAGGATTTACGACTCAGCGGTTTTTCTTACGCCTGAAGGGGTTAGAGGAATATATCGCAAGCTTCATCTTTTTGATCAGGAGAAATCGTTTTTTACTCCCGGGGATAAAGAGCCGGAGGTTTTTGAGTGCGGAAAGTTCAGGTTAGGAATGATGGTCTGCTTTGACTGGCTTTTTCCGGAGGTGACCAGGATCTTAGCCTTAAAGGGTGCAGATATAATCTGCCACCCTTCGAATTTGGTTCTGCCCTATGCTCAGACGGCGATGCTTACGAGGAGCCTGGAGAATAGAGTATATACGATCACCTGTAACCGGATTGGATCTGAAAACAGAGCTGAGAGGAAACTTTTCTTCACCGGTAAAAGCCAGATAACTGATCCTGAAGGGAAGGTCCTTTTAAGGGCAAGTCAGGATAGGGAAGAGATCGGATTGGCAGAGATAAATCCTCTTTTAGCCCGGGACAAGAAGATGACTGAAAATAATTTCATATTTGAAGATCGCAGGCCTGAGATGTACCAGAGGCTTTTAACTAAATAAGATAAGGGGGCAGTATGGATTTTTCTAAAGGTGCTTTATCTATGAGCTCGACTAAACATGAAAAAAAGGTTAAGTCTGCCAGGATACTGGTGATAGACGATGAGTCGGAAATCACCGAGATAGTCGAGACCTTTCTTAAGGATGCTGGTTATCAGGTAATGATAGAGAATTCCAGCGTTATGGGGATCGAAAGAGCCAAGAGCTTCAAGCCGGATCTGATCCTTTTAGATATAATGATGCCTTTTATGGATGGTTATGAGGTATGCGATGAGCTGAAGAAGAATAAAGAGACCGAAAATATCCCGGTTATATTCCTTACCGGTAAGGATGCCAAATCGGATGAAGGGAGAAGTTTTAAAGTTGGTGGAGATATGTATATCAAAAAGCCCTTCAGCTGCGATCGACTTTTAGAGATAGTGAGAATTGTGCTGATGAGTATGAGTAAATAAAACCAATTGGGGGAAAAAGTAGCGTCGGGTTTTACACCCGACGAAATAGCTGAAAAATTGTTTTAAAATCCCATCTCAGATGGGATTTTTTTATGATAATTTTGTAATTCAATCTTGTTATATAGACATTTAGGTTAGATAAATCGAAATTTTAGATTCCTGTGGTTCAGATAATGTAGGGGCACAAAATTTTGTGCCCCTACTATTTTAAAATTAAAATAGTATCAAAAAGGTATTGACAGTTTTAAGGTTTGTGATTATGATTAAAAGTAGAGTAGAAGGGAGATCCGATTGAGGTGGAAAAAGAGATGATTGAAAAGAAGGCAGTCAGCACCAAAAGCAAGATCGTCATCGTCCCTTTAGGGGATGTAGATTACGGGATAGTAAATAAATTAGCCACCAACCTGGTCTCGATTTTTAATGCGGCAGTGGATATTCTTCAGGGGATCAGGATTCCCCAGGAGGCATATAATCAACAAAGAGGGCAATATTATTCCACAGTTATCCTGAATAAACTTGATTTACTGAGGGCTAATCCGCGTGAGAAGATCCTGGGGGTGATCGATGAAGACCTTTATGTCCCTTCTTTGAATTTCGTTTTTGGAGAGGCTGACCCTTTAAGTAAAGTTGCGGTGATCTCCCTTTACCGGCTTAAACAGGAGAACTATGACGCCACAGATGAGGAGGGTCTGTATTTTTCCCGCCTTTCCAAAGAGGCAATACATGAGCTGGGACATCTGATAGGGTTTAAGCATTGCCCTAATCCTCGCTGTGTGATGTATTTTTCAAATTCGCTTTTGGATACTGACCGAAAAAATGAGAAGTTCTGCGATAACTGTTTGAGAAAAGCCAGGGTTGAGGGGTCGCTGGTTTAAAGGAATTTATATATTGGGGGTATTCTCTCCATAAATTTTGTTGATTTTTTAGATGAGGGGTTGTAAATAAAGTAGATAAGTATGCGAAAATTAATAAAGAGCAGGTTTAGAAAGTTAAAAATAACCATTATTCTGTTTTATTAGTACAGATAAACTCAAATTATTCGCTGGATGCAGGATTGATGGTGGTTTGCGGGTTTGGACGCAGGCAAATGTGGAAGCGACCATGCAGAAGATTACAAGAGATAGGATCACTCGATGGAAGCTAGGATTCGTACATGCTTTGCGATCCGATAAGGGTAATTGGTACAATTACCCAACGCAGTTTCCAGTGTATCTCATTGACAGAAATGGGTACATAGTGATCAAGACAGAGGAGGAGCTTGTTAATAGTCCCTATATCGTCATAAGCCCTCGGAAGGACGAGAGTAGAATCATCAGGTTCACCAAGGGTTCTGGGACAGGGCATTGTCGAATCTCCGAGCTTCCTGGTTACGTTCGTATGGAAATGTAACTACGTCATGCGAATAAAATAGAAATCAAATCCACCTTAGGTGGATTGAATTGCCTTATAGGCTTCTTTTATCCACTATTTTAATTATCCAATGTTCTTTTAATCATGCCATATCCGAGGAGTCAAACATGATGGAGAAATTTGGTTTTTTAATAGGAGATTGGAATCTGGAATATAAGGTTCCGAAAAGCGCTTTCAGTGAAGCCGCTACAGGTTCAGGGAGTGGAACGTTCGAAAGAGCGCTGGATGATAAGTATGTTTATTTCGATTACTCCGCATCAGTAGGTGGACAAAAAGGAGAAGCACATGCAATCTTTGCCTGGGATGAAAAGGCAAAGGTATATCGATATTGGTGGTTTGAAAGCTCAGGGAATTTCCTGACCGCAACTTGTAATTTCGTCAATGGTAATATTTTATTTTTGAATTGGCATGATAGTTTGCTTAAACAAACATTTAAAAAAATAAACCAGAATAAAGTGGTTTTGAGAATGGAGCATCCAAATTCCGAAGGGGAGTATGAGCTGGTATTGGAGGTGATATTTACCAGAAAATAATAGTAGATGTAGTAGATGTAGGTCAAGCATGGCGGAGGCCTGCTTGACAAACAGATGATGAAATAATTTTAAAAATTGTCAACCAGTCCCGCCTTTGGCGGGACATGGTTGACCTACACATATAAAGCTGAATCTCCTCTTCCCTTGTGGGAGAGGAAAAAAGGAGAGGGGGAGAGAATAAATTATTTTTTCACCCTCCCTTTATCCCTCCCGTCAAGGGAGGGAATATTAAGAAAAGCCATCAGCAAATCCTCAGAACATAGTTAATCTGCGTAAAATATAGGATGGAAGATTTCAAACCAGGTTATCTAAAACTTTACCAGTCAAAAGAACTTTTCAAGCGGATTGAGGTTTTAAACCAGGCTCTTTCTTCTTGTGAGCTCTGTCCGCGGAGATGTAAGGTTAATCGTCTGAAAGATGAGAAAGGAATTTGTCAGACTGGAAAACTTGCTTTTATATCTTCTTTTGGTCCTCATTATGGCGAGGAATCTCCTTTGGTGGGGACAAAAGGCTCAGGAACGATATTTTTCACCTTTTGTAATTTAGGCTGTATCTTCTGTCAGAATTATGATATAAGCCATTTAGGTGAAGGGTATCCAGTTGAAGAGGAAGAGTTAGCTGAGGCTATGTTAAGATTAAAAAGGATGGGATGTCATAATATCAATTTCGTAACCCCTACGCACGTGATTGCTCAGATACTCAGGGCTTTACCTATTGCCATAGAAAAAGGGTTGGATTTGCCTTTAGTATATAATACCGGTGGGTATGATCTGGTATCGACTTTGAAATTATTAGAGGGGGTTGTTAATATCTATATGCCTGATTTTAAATATTCTGATTCAGAAGTAGCAAAAAAATTTTCCAATGCCCCGGATTATCCGGAGATAGTAAAATCAGCCTTAAAAGAGATGCATAGGCAAACTGGTGACCTTATAACAGACAATAAAGGGATTGCCCAGCGTGGACTTATAATCAGGCATTTAGTCCTTCCGGATAATTTAGCTGGGACAGATGAGATGATGAGGTTTATTTCTTCTGAGCTTTCAAAAGATTCTTATGTGAATGTAATGGACCAATATCGCCCTGCCTACAAAGCTATTGAATTTCGTCCTTTAGACAGGAGAATTACAAACGAAGAATATACCTCTGCAATCAAAAAAGCTAAAGAGTATGGACTCTGGAGGTTGGATGGGTTTGTGTGAGGTTTTAAAAGAAGATTATTAGAATGAAAAATTGAAGTGTATCACTCTCTGGTGAATAGCTCTGCTTCCTGATAAACTAGAAGGTGTTATTGCTGAAGCTTTTTGGGGAGAAATTATATGTAGGGACAGGGCTTGTCCCTGTCCGAGTATTTAAAACGGACAACCATAAAGATTGTCCCTACATAAGCTTTTTATTTTACCTCTGTGCTAAATAATATGAAGTTATTTCACTCACATCCCTGGAATGTAAGTCTGGATGAAGCTAAAAGAATACAAGAGGGACTAAGTAAGTATATTGTCAAAGAAGACAGCTTCAAAGAGATAAAAACAATAGGTGGGGTTGGAATTAATTTCGAGCGTTACTGTTTAATCGTATCAATAGCTAAATTCAGCTATCCAGATTTAAAAAGACTTGACCTGGTCTCTGAGAAATCCCCTCTTTTATTTCCCTATACCCCTAACTTTTTTGCCTTTTCCTGCGGACCTGCGATATTATCCATCCTGAAAAAAATTGAGCTTCCGGATCTACTTATCTTTCCTGGCAGAGGAATAGCACATCCATGTGGGGTCGGGCTGGCATCTCATTTAGGTGTCCTTCTGGATCTCCCAACTATTGCCTGCTCCAAAAGTCCAATAGTTCACAATTACCCTGAACCTGAAAAGACAAAAGGTTCATATGAATATATTTTTGAGAAAGGGGAGAAAGTTGGTCTGGCATTAAGAAGTAGAGACAATACCAATCCTATTTTCATTTCCCCTGGAAATAAAATATCGATTGGCTCTTCATTAAAGATTATCCTACAATGCTGCACAAAATACCGATTGCCTGAACCTTTAAGACAGGCACAGATCTTAGCCCGAAAAGAAATGCAAAAAAGGTAGGGCAAGGTTTTAGCCTTGCTTCTATTATAATAAATATTAGCGACCCTATCCTACGGATCCGTCATTAAGAAAAGGGTCGCACTACGAACCGCACTAAATATCGATTGCCTGAGCCTTTAAGGCAGTCACAGATTTTTGCTCGAAAAAACTTCAAAATTTCTAAGTTCACTGAGTATATTATTCTTCGTAAGTATCCTCATCAACGAAAAAAAACAACCTCTTCAAGCCTCAGCTCAGAGTTCAATTTTCTTAAAAATCAGTAATTGAACAAAGGCCGGGAACTGCCGATATAAATAAAGTAGCGAAAAATATTTCAGGAAAAAAGGAGGGTAGGATTGCAAATCGTCAGCCTAAGCTTTGGCAGGTTTCAGGAGCTTTCAGATTTAGACATTTTCTTTAGACATAGTTTTTTAAGGTTGAAACTGGTTTTAGATATCTCCGTTCCTGAGAATACAGGGTTTGATTTCGATAAAATACATAAAGATATCTCAGATTTTTTCCCAAATCTACAGAAGCATAAATGCTGGGCGAACCTTTTAGGAGGTTCAATTTCAAATCGGGAAAGGAAAGACTTGCCTTTCCAGAGAGTAGGCGGGATAACCGATTTAGCCCATTTAGTTGAGCATATGATAATTGACCTTCAAGCCACAGTGGGGCAAATGGAATCCTGCTCCGGGCTGACCTGTGGTTATCAAGACCCGGCTAACCGCTTTGACCTATTCATCGAATGTAAAGACCGAAGGGTGGCAACTTTTTCCTCCAATCTGGCAGTGAAGATGATGAAAGAGTTGCTCTGGAATAAAAATTTATCTTTTGAGTATTCAAAATTGATACAGTTAGCAAAATGTCTTTACTCTGAGCCAGAGCTTATATTCTCCTTGCAGAAACTGAGCCAGAAGCTGGGCTGGCAGAAAGAGGAACTGGCATTACAGATAAGAGAGCTAATCGGTCTGAAATTTTTGAACAAAGAGTTTTTATTGTCAAATTCGGTTAAAAGGAGAGGTAAGAAATGAACGGGGATAGAGAAAAACAGATACTTGAACCTAATAAAACAACTGAGGAAAAAACTAAGTCCGAGTTGAATTCTACGACTTTTAATATGGAGAAGAATATAGGATTGGAAATAAGTCAAAAATATAAAACAATATTCAACTGTAGATATACCGAGATAAAAGAATAAAAAAATAGGGACGCAATGCAATACGTCCCTATTATAAGCATCATTTTTATTATTTTTTTACCCTTTATTACTCCTGGGCTTTTTTCTCTGCTTCTTTAGCCTTTTCTGCCAGCCCCTTCTTGGTATAGAGAATGCTCAGATGCCCCCAGGCTTCTTTGTTGTCCGGTTCTTTCTGAACTAAAGTTTCTAACACTCCTATGGCATCATCTGTTTTCCCTTGATTTAGTAAACAATACCCTAAAAACCTCATCGCCTCCGAATCATCAGGAGCTAATTCTAAAACCTTTTTGAAATCTGCTTCAGCTTTGCTAAAAAACTCTTTTTGCTCCTCAATTAATCTTTGTGACTTATCTATCAGTGTCTGAGATTTGGGGTTATTCTGTAAAGAATCTCGAAGTGCCACTAATTCTTTGGCAATTTGAGTGGTTTTATTCAGGAATAGGAGGGCTCGATTGAAATGAACATCTTTGGAGTTAGGGTCTTGCTCTATTATCTTATTATATAGCTCCATAGTTTCTCGTTCTTTCCCAAGGTTATCCAGGATTACTGCACGGTTAAACAAAATATTAATATAGGTATCTTTAGAAGTAGGGTCTATTTTTACAAGCCTGTTGTAAACTTCCTGCGCTTCATATTTCCTACCAAGTCTTTCCAAGATGCTTGCCCGTAGTAAGAGGGCATTCAAATTATTAGGTTCTTTCTTCAGAATGGGTAAAATTTCTATGATTTCTAAGAGCTCGTCAGAGATCCGTAAGGCTTCCTCGTATTTCTTATTAGTTAACAACACTGCAAAGTAATTATTGAGGACATTAATATCATATGGATTCAATTCATAAGCTTTCCTGAAATAGTCTAAAGCCTTTTCGGGCTGGTTCAGTTTGGTTGCGACAAAGGCTCCATTTATAAAAGCCTCATAACGGGTAGAATCAACCAGCGTAGCCAGCTCATAAAGTTCAAGGGATTTTGAATACAGTTCCTGTTTTAATTTTTCTATAAGTATAGCTAAAGCTGCATTTGAGGAGCAGTCTTTCCAGTTATAAGCGGAGGAAGAAAATTCCGAGGAGAGCATCTGTAGGGTATCGACATAGATTGGGTAATTAGACCAGTTTGAAAAGGATTCTTCTGCATATTTTTCTATTTTAGGAACTCTATTTGCATACTCCAGTCCCCGATTGAAGCAGGCTACCCAGGTGCTATCGACCATCTTTTTCATATCAGCCTTGTCTTTTTCTTTAGGAGAAAGTTTGTTTGCCTGGGCAAAAGCCTCCAGCATATCTTTGGGCCTGTGTTTAATCCCATAGACCTTACCTAATAAAAACCAGATCTCCGCATCATCCGGGTAATCGACTTTAGCCTGTTCTAAAAGGGTAAGGACTCGATCATAATCAGGATTTTTTAGCTTGAGCTCAATCTTAACTGACGTTTTATAAGCATCCCTTGGCATTTGTTGAGCCTGCGAACAGGCATTAACCATAAAAAGAAAGAGGAAAATTAAGATTAGTTTGTAAAACCGCATAAAAGCTCCTTTTTAAAGTTTTTTTCTAAGCTCAACTTACATATCTCACTTTATAATTTACGATTTGTTCCTGGTTTTTTTCAATGGGAATTTTGAATTCTATAGTATTGGCATCTTTTTTCTCATATTTGAAATTTGACTCTAAAATCTCCCAGTTGGTATAAGGATAAAGGTGTTCAACCACGATAACCTCAACCTTCTCTTCTTTATGGTTTCTCAGCTTTACCTGGTAGGATTCTTCGCTAACGTCATCGCTTATCCTTTTGAAATCTGTCCTGCTTCTCTCTCCAACTATGTCGAAGGCATCTCCTAAATAGACCCTTATTTTCTCATCTTTAGGGGTATGCTCTATCAGGTCCTCGCCCACAAATTCCAGAGATTTATCTACATCTTCCTTATAGACTCTGAGCTTCCCTTTAGGCAGAGGGATTCCCAATCCTCCCTCTTTTGAGTTCAAAAATTCTAAATTCACTTTTACTTTTTTGGCTTCTCTTGCTCCATCGTAAGTATAGATTTTATTAACTTTTACAGATGTGCTGGGGAACAAGGAGATCTGCTTGATCTCGTTATCTTTGACTGTGCTGGGGAATTGCAAAGTGTAGAGATGGTATTCGAAAAATGGTTTTTCCTCAAATGTAGGAGGAGGAGCCATACCTAAAGCCATCTCAGCCTCAGCTCCTTTGTACATAGTTCTTATTGGTCCTCTTTCTACTACCCGGTGGACTTCTCCAGCGATGAGTTTCAATTTAGCTTCCGGGTAAGTTGCTCCAGAACGGTTGTCGATAGAAACCCAGCCGGATAGCTCTAAGGCTTTATCCTCTTTGTCCACAACTGCCACATACTCAGCATGCCAGTTAATCCCTGTAGTAAGGTAACTAACCTCTGCCTTTTCCTTACCTTTAATCTTACTATCTAAAAGCCAGACTAAGGTCGGGCGGGTGATAAGCCCTTCAGGTAAGGATGGGAAAAGCAAATCTATCATTTCTGCTCGATTTAAGATCCTGATTGAGCCTTCCTTTTCTTTTAAACTGAAATTATCTGAAGAGAAGGATAGAAGTTCACCCTCATACAATTTTCCACCTTTGGTCAATATCTGTATTTTTTTGTCCAAGTATTTTTCCAGAATCTTATCTGAGCTGACCAGGTCGTATTGATAGTTTTGTTCCAGCAGAAAAACCTTATCCGCGAGATTTAGAATCTGAAAATGAACTGAGGTCGGGTCTATCTTCTCAGCCACCTCAGTGAATTTTATCTCGTTTCTGCCAAATTCGAAAGAGAGCTCCCGCATATCTTTTACCAGTGCCAGATCCTGGTTATAAACAGTAAGGGAGACCTTTCTTTCCTCTCCTTGTATGGATACAGATAAAAGCAAAAGGAGGAAAAAGATTGTCCCGAAAATGATTTTTTTTCTCATTGGATTTACCTCCTGTAAATTATATTCACCATCCAACTAAACCCTCTAAGTTCTTTTCTAACTTTTCAATCAGTTTCTGATAATCCTCTTTTTTGGATTTTTCCTTTTGCACAATAGAAGGTGGTGCTTTTTTAAGAAAATCCTCATTAGCTAATTTACGGTTAACCCCGACTAAAAGCTCTTTTAATCTGGTGATCTCATTCTCTAATTTTGCTCCTTCCTGTTCAACATCAATCAGCCCGTCCAGAGGTATATAGATTTCAAAATCTTTAGCTACAACGGATGCGGATAGGCTGGGTTTTTTTATCTTCAGGGCGATCTCCAGTTTCTCAATTCTTCCCAAGGTAAGGATATGTTCCCTGTTCTCGTCTAAGAGCTTCTGCGTCTCCTTTTTCTCAACCTTTAGATATGCGGTTAACTTTTTTGCAGGAGGGATATTCATCTCCGAGCGGATATTTCTGACTGAGGTTACTACCTCCTGAACCAAGTCCATCGATCTTTCCAGTTCTGAATCTACTAAAAAAGGGTCAGGTTTAGGCCAGGAAGCTTTGATCAAACTATTTCTAAAATCATCTGGAGAGAGAGAATAAAGGTTCTGCCAGATCTCCTCAGTTACAAAGGGGATAAAGGGATGAAGAAGCCTTAAGATATTATCCAGTAAAAAAAGAGCAGTTTTTTTTGAGTTGACTTTTTCCGTTTCTTTTTCAGACAGGCGAAATATAACTTTTATCATCTCTAAATACCAGTCGCAGAAATCATGCCATACGAAATCATACAGGATCTTGGTGGCTGAATTAAACCTGTAATTTTCCATCTGTCTGGTAACTTCTGTTGTAGTCCGATTTAACCGGCTCAAAATCCACCTGTCCTCCCATCTTAGATTACTTTTTTCAGGGAAAGATATCTCGCCTATTTTGGGTTTGAGATCTTTTGAGTTCATCCAGATAAAGCGGAATGCGTTCCACAACTTATTAGCGAAGTTTCTGCCGATCTCAAATGTGTTAAAGGAGATGCAAGGGTCCTGTCCCTCTGGGGTGACTAAAATCGTACTGAGCCTTAAGGCATCTGCCCCATACTCTTTCACTATCTCCAGAGGGTCGATTCCATTCCCTAAGGATTTACTCATCTTCACCCCATTGGCATCCCGGACTGTGCCATGAATATAGACATCGTAGAAAGGAACCTCTCCCATAAATTCCAGGCCTGCCATAACCATTCGGGCTACCCAGAGGAAGATTATCTCTGAAGCCGTAAAAAGAGCCTTGGTCGGATAAAAGCTTTTTAGCTCATCGGTTTTCTCAGGCCAGCCAAAGGTAGAAAAGGGCCAGAGCCAGGAGGAAAACCAGGTATCCAAGACATCCTCCTCCTGCTTCAAATTCTTACTTTTGCATTTGGAACATTCTGCTGGAGGTGTTTTCTCTACGATAACCTCTTTACAGTCTAAACAATACCATACCGGAATGCGATGTCCCCACCAGAGTTGCCTGGAGATACACCAATCCCGAATATTCTCCATCCAGTTGAGATAGACTTTAGCCCAGTGCTCAGGATAAAATTTAACTTTTCCATTTTTTACTACCTGAATAGCCGGCTCAGCTAAAGGTTTCATCTTGACGAACCACTGTTTTGAAAGATAAGGCTCAATTATGGTATTACATCTATAGCATAAGCCTAAGGGAACCTTATACGGCTCGATCTTCTCCAATAGCTTTTTCTTTTTGAGTTCAGCCACTAAGGCTTTGCGGCATTTGTAACGGTCCATTCCCGCGAACTTGCCTGCATTTTGATTCATTTTCCCGTCTGGATTTATTATCACGATCCGTTCCAGGTTATGCCGGTTACTTAATTCAAAGTCATTCAAATCATGTGCTGGGGTTACTTTAACTGCTCCGGTTCCGAATTCCGGGTCCACAAAATCATCTGCGATTATAGGGAGCTCCCTGTCCAGAATAGGAAGGATAGCATATTTACCCACTAATTTTTTATAACGTTTATCCTTGGGATTTACAGCTACAGCGGTGTCCCCTAACATAGTCTCAGGCCTGGTGGTAGCAACTGATATGTAATCATCTTTTCCTTTTAATTTGTATTTGATATACCAGAGATGCCCATCTTCTTCTTTTCTTTCAGTTTCATCGTCAGATAGGGAAGTTAAACATCTCGGACACCAGTTGATTATATATTTCCCTTTATAGATTAAACCCTTTTTATAGAGATGAACAAAGACCTCTAATACCGCTTTTGAAAGTCCCTGGTCCATGGTAAACCTGGTTTTATCCCAATCACAGGAACAGCCGATCTTCTTAAGCTGATTTAAAATGGCCTCACCATTTTTCTCCTTCCATTCCCAGGCTAACTTTACAAAGGCCTCCCTTCCGATCTGCTGGCGGGTTTTACCTTCCTTAGCTAAGTTCTTTTCGATAACCACCTGAGTTGCTATACCGGCATGGTCTATTCCCGGTAACCATTCTGTCTCAAAACCCTGCATCCTTTTCCAGCGAATCAGGATGTCCTGAAGAGTATTGTTCAGAGCATGTCCCAAATGCAAAATATCTGTAACATTCGGAGGAGGGATCACTACGCTATAGAAGGGTTTATGGTCAGTAAGACTCGGGGAGAAAAATTTACCCTTTATCCAGTAGGAATACCATTTGTCCTCTACTGATTTGGGATTGTACTGTTTTGGTAATTCGCCTGTGCTCATAGAGATAATCCTTCAAGATTTATTGGATTATATTAATATAAATACTTTTCTTTGTCAAATGAAATTGGTGAGAAAAAAAGTAAGAAGTAAAATGTGAGATGTGAGACAGGAAGATATGGAGTGCATCCAAATGGATGACGTAGAAATTGTAGGGATAGAACAGTGTTCTGTCCCTACGTTTTTTGGCGACCCTGAAAGGATCGCACTACGATGCTCAACAGATTGCTTTGCTCCCGTAGGGGACTCGCAATGACATATTTGATAAGGGCGTATAAGCAATACGCCTCTACTTTGTTCCTTTTTGATTGACATTGAAAAATTGGTTTGTTAAATTATTCACAAGCTTGGTAAAAATCCTGCACTTTGTGGGATGATATAGAATTTAAAGGAGAATATATGTCCATTACAAAACTAAGGATCTCTAAAAGAGGGAAGGAGATGCCTGCCTCGCCCATAAGAAAACTTATCCCTCTATCAGATGAAGCTAAGAAGAAAGGGGTTAAGGTTTATCATCTGAACATCGGACAGCCGGACATCCCTACACCGGTGGAGTTTATGAATGCGGTTAAGAATTATCCTAACAAGGTCCTGGAATATGGTAACTCCAAAGGGGATTTAAGGCTTATCCAGGGGATGGTAGAATATTACGGTCGGAAAAATATCCTGGTTAAACCGGAGAATATCCAGATAACTACCGGAGGGAGTGAGGCTTTAATTTTCTCTATAATCTGTATTTCGGATGTGGGAGAGGAGATTATCGTATTTGAGCCTTTTTATACCAATTATAATAGTTTAGCGCGGATGGCGGATATAAATTTAGTCCCGGTTCCTACTAAAGCTGAATTTGGTTTCCATTTGCCTGATAAAAAGATTATCGAGAAAAAGATAACTTCAAAAACAAAAGGGATTCTGCTTGCTACTCCCAATAACCCTACTGGCACGGTTTTTACAAGAGAGGAGATGGAAACCATAACAGAGCTGGCTAAAAAATATGACCTCTTTGTGCTTTCAGATGAGGTTTATAGAGAGTTCATCTATGAAGGGATTCATACCAGTATAATGAATATCGAAGGGATAGAGGACAGAGCTATACTTTTGGATTCGATTTCCAAAAGGTATAGTGCCTGTGGTGCCCGGATTGGCTGTCTGGTGAGCAAAAACAAAGAGGTTATGGATACAGCTTTGAAATTAGGTCAGTCCAGGCTTTGTTCCCCTTCCATCGAACAATACGGTGCTATAGGTGCCTTGAAATTGCCAGAGGATTATTTCTTGGCTATGGCGGAGGAGTATAAAAGGAGAAGGGATACCTGTTATGCCGAATTGATGAAAATTCCAGGGGTGATCTGCCAGAAACCTTCTGGTGCTTTTTATATTATGGCTAAGCTTCCAGTAAAAAATATTGAAGATTTCGCCAGATGGATGCTTACAGATTTTTCTCTTAATGGAGCTACTACTATGGTTGCACCTGGTCCAGGATTTTACGCCACTCCAGGAATGGGAAAGGATGAAGCCCGCATCGCCTATGTTCTGAATGTAGAGGATTTGAAAAAAGCGATGAGAATTTTAGCCAAAGGGGTTGAGGAGTATAATAAGATCAAAGGATGATCTTTAAGCAAGTTTGGAAATAATCGCGTAGGGGTGGAGCTTATCTCCACCCTTCACCTTCGGGCGGAGATAAACTCCCTACGGGTCGTAAGGCTTTTATCGACCGCCCCTACGTTCAAAAGATTGGATGAAAGAGAAATATAACATTGGAGTAGATATTGGGGGGACTAATATAAAATATGGATTAGTTTCCACGTCAGGGAGAGTTCTTTTCAGAGATATTATTTCATCTGCTTCAACTTCAGGTAGAGAAGGGGTCTTAAAAAACTTAAGAATAGCAATCGACACCTCACTTCTCTTTGCTGATAGAAAAAAAATCAAGATAAACCGGATTGGGATCGGGGTTCCGGGGACAGTTGATATTTTAAAAGGGAAAATAATCGGTATCCCCCCAAATTTACCCTTTTTGAAGGATTTTACTTTAAGAAAATATCTTCAGCGATATTTTGACTGCCCTATCTTTATAGATAACGATGCCAATGTAATGGCCCTGGCTGAATATAAATTTGGCTCAGCTAAAGGTTATAAAAATTGTATCTGCATTACCTTGGGAACCGGAATAGGTAGTGGTATTATTATTAATGGAAAGCTTTTTCGCGGCTCTTCTTTTGTAGGACCTGAATTTGGCCATATTACTATTTGTTATAATGGGATAAAATGTAACTGTGGTAATTATGGCTGTCTGGAAGTGTATGCTTCTGAACCGGCTATGCTAAAAAGAACAAAGGAGCTTCTGGGAAAAAATCGAACTACTGTCCTTTATAAACTATGTCAAGGTGATCTGAATAGATTAAAGGCAAAAGACTTATTTCAAGCTGAGAAGTTGAAGGATAGAGTTGCCCGTAGGGTTATTCAGGATACAGCTTATTATTTAGGCACTGCTCTTTCCAGTATAGTAAATTTACTTAATCCAGAAATTGTGGTAATTGGTGGTGGGGTAGCTCTTTTTGCCGGGAAAGATTTTATCAGGAAGATTGAATTTGAGGTAAGAAAAAGAGCTTTCCCTTCGGCTACAAAGAATTTGAGAATAGTAAAAGCAAAATTGGGTAATGACGCCGGCTTTATTGGAGCTTCGATTTTAGGGGAAGAACTTGGAGCTTGGTAGCCCACCTTGCCTTCAAGGTGGGTGAAGGACAATAAACCCAGGTTAAGGGTAACCGGGGTTTACATTTTTCAGTTATACTCTTTCCTTAAATCAGCCTACCTTGATAAGCAAATTCTGATTTTGATTGCAAAAGTCTTAAGTTCAACTTATATTAAAAAAGTTACCAAGGATCCGTCAGATCGGGTCAAGGTTACTTGAAGGTATCGCGTAGGGGTGGAGCTTGTCTCCACCCACTTTCATCTAATTTTTAGATAAATAAACCATGCCCGAATTTGCTGCGATAGCTTTTCCTCTCCCTTTGAGGAAAACTTTTACTTATAGCATTCCGGGAAATTTAAAAGAGAAAATAAAGCCCGGTCAAAGGGCTTTGGTTCCCTTTGGCAGGGAGAAGAAGCTGGGGTTTGTGGTCAGTGTAATCCCAGCTTCAAAGGTTAAAAATACAAAGGAGCTCTTAGACCTCATAGATGAAAAGCCGATTATTACTCCGGAGATTTTAGAGCTTACCAGATGGATCTCTGAGTATTATTATTCCTCCTGGGGAGAATGTCTAAAAGCCGCATTGCCTCCAGAGCTGCAGGTAAGAAGTCTTCTTTGGGTTTACAAAAAAGAATCCCCTCTTTTAGATTATGAAGATAAGAAATTAAAACTTTCTTCAGTAGAAAAAAAAATCCTTAATGCTCTTGAAGAAAGAAGACCTCAAAACTCGACTTTTTTAGAGAAAAAATTTGGGTCAAAAGGTTTATATTCTGCTCTTCATTCTTTAGAGAAAAAAGGAAAAGTAGAGTTATATTATGAGCTGAGCAAGCCAAAGGCTAACATAAAATATGAGAAGATGGTTTCTTTAAAAGTGGATTCTCCTGAGGAAAAAAAACTGGTTGAAACTTATATTGAGACGGTTAGGAAGAAATCTACCAGAGAAACTTTTCTCCTTGAGCTTTTGATAAAGGAAAATAAAGAGCTTCCTTTAAAAGAGATAAATCAAAGAATAAAAGGGGCATCTCAGATTTTAAATCGATTGGAAAAGAAAGGATTAATCAGATCTTTTTACAGAGAAAAGCCAAGAGAGCCTCTCTGGGGGATGAATGAAAATTTTACAGAGGGATTTTCTTTGAACCAAGAACAAAAAGACATTTTAGAAAAATTAGAAAAGGTTTTAACAGAAGAAAAATATTACCCCTTTTTGCTTTACGGGGTAACTGGTAGTGGAAAAACTCAAATCTATATTGAGATTATCAAAAAAGTTCTGGAAAGAAATAAAACTGCTTTAGTTTTGGTTCCAGAGATATCTTTAACCCCTCAGATTATCTTTCGCTTCAAATCGGTTTTTGGAGAGAAAGTGGGCTCTTATCATTCCAGCTTATCTCCCGGGGAAAGATTTGATGCCTGGAGAGGGATGAAAGAAGGAAAATTAAAAGTGGTAGTTGGAACCAGATCAGCTATTTTCTCACCACTTTCGGATTTAGGGATAATCGTGGTGGATGAGGAGCAGGATTTTTCCTACAAGCAGAAAGAGCCAGATCCCAAGTATAATGCCCGTGATTTGGCTTTAGTTAGAGGAAGGATGAATAAAGCTCTGGTGGTACTTGGCTCAGCCACCCCAAGTTTAGAAAGCTTCTATAATGCTGAAATAGGTAAGTATACTCTTCTGCAGTTGAGTCAGAGGGTAGATCAAAAACCTCTTCCCCCGGTGAAGATTCTGGATCTAAAAGAGGAGAGGAAAAAAGGGAACTACACTATATTTTCTTCTGAGCTTTCCTCTCAGATGAAAAGAAAGATAGAAAAAGGAGAGCAGGTTATCCTATTCCTAAACCGGAGAGGATTCTCAAATTACATCAAATGCGAGGAGTGCGGGCATATCTTTCACTGCCCGCACTGTGATATAACCTTAAACTTTCACCGCATCGATTTCTCTTTACGCTGTCATTATTGCAACTATAAAATCCAGGCAAGTTCACTCTGTCCTGAATGTAAAGGGAGTAGGCTTGCCTATAAAGGTGTGGGGACTCAGAGAATCGAGGAGGAGATTAATAAACTTTTTCCAACAGCTGCTATACGCAGGATGGATCAGGATACAACTTATAGAAAAGATTCCCACCGGGAGATCCTTAAGAGTTTTGCTTCCAAGGATTTTAGTCTTCTTTTAGGCACTCAGATGGTGACCAAAGGGCTTGATTTTCCAGATGTGACTTTGGTGGGAGTGATATCAGCAGATACTTCTTTAGATTTTCCAGATTTCAGAGCCAGGGAAAGAACTTTTCAGCTTCTGACTCAGGTGGCTGGAAGAGCTGGGAGAGGAAAATTAGGGGGTGAAGTTATCTTTCAAACTTATTATCCTGAGGATTGGACCATTAAACTTTCGGCTGAGCAAAATTTTCCGGATTTTTATAAAAGAGAGATAAAAGAGAGAGAAGAACTTCTCTATCCTCCTTTCAGCAGGTTGATTTTAATCCGGTTTCAGGGGAAAGAGGAGAATAAAGTCCAAAAGGTAGCTGAGTTTTTTGGGAGTGAGTTATCGGACAGTCTGAAGTCTAAAGGCTATAAGCTAAAGTTTGAGATTTTGGGACCTGCACCTGCACCTCTTGCTAAGATTAAAGATGATTACCGTTTTCAGATTTTGATAAAAACCAGAAAAGTTAGAGCTGTCACTCAGAAAATCGATTTGATTCTGGATAAAGGATTTGATAAGAATTATTTTGGAGTGAAAATTTCTATTGATATAGATCCTTTAGAGATAATGTAATTATGTAACTAAACCATATTGTCAAGCACGCGTAGCAGTCCGCCTCGGGCGGATTAGACCTCTGCTTCCGAGCCTTAATCCCACCAGACGGCGGGACAGTTACGCGACTGATTGAGAGGAAAAGAATAATGTGATTTACCCTTGACAAAAATTTTACATCTGGTTAAGTTAGAAACTTTAAGGAGTAGATATTATGATAACCATAGAAGACCTCAAGCAGAACGAGAAAGTTAAAATTCTGGTTGCCAAAGCGGATAAGTTCTTAGGAGAGATCGGTTATACTGAGCATGGACAAAGACATGCCAGTTTATCTGCCAATATCGCCTACAATATTATGATCCGCTTGAAAAAACCTGAAAAAGAGGCTCATCTGGCCGCTATAGCCGCCTATCTGCACGATATCGGAAATGTGATTAACCGGGATTATCATGCCCAGACCGGTGCCCTTTTAGCTTATCAGATCCTTTTAGATATGGGAGTGCCTTATTCTGATGTTATAGAGGTGGTAGCCGCGATTGGGAATCATGATGAAAGGGATGGCCAGCCAGTAAGTGATATCTGTGCGTCAATTATTTTAGCTGACAAATCAGACGTGCACAGCTCCAGGGTAAGAAACTTAGAGATGATCAAGCAGGACATTCATGACCGGGTTAATTATGCGGCTAAAAGCTCTTTTTTACGAGTAGATGAGGAGAAGAAGACTATCTCCTTAGAGATTAAAATCGATACCTCTGTTTCCCAGGTAATGGAATATTTTGAGATCTTCTTATCCCGTATGGTGGTTTGCAGACGAGCAGCAGAATATCTTAAAATGAGGTTTGAATTAGAAATCAACGGACAGAGGTTACTCTAAATTGGATGAACGTCTATATCCCCTTCCTTGATGGCCGATAAAAGCTTTACGGTCCTACGGTTCGACAAGCTCACCGTCCTGAGCGTAGTCGAAGGACGGAGGCTTTGCTCCTCGTAGAGGAGGGGAAGGGGAGGGTGATATCATTTTTATTCCCCTCTCCCTAGCCCTCTCCCACAAGGGGAGAGGGAATTTGTTGAGATGAGGATTTAGAAAATATGAAAAAGAAAATTGATTATAAAACATCAGGGGTGGACATTGATAAGGCTGATTTGGCTAAGAAAAAAATTAAAAGCTTAGTTCGCTCAACCTTTAGCAATAATGTTCTGACTGATATAGGGAACTTTGGTGGATTTTATGCTTTGGCTCAAGTGAAATATAAAGACCCTGTCTTGGTTTCAAGCGTGGATGGAGTGGGGACGAAATTGAAGGTCGCTTTCCAGATGGGAAAGCACGATACTGTGGGAGAAGATCTGGTTAATCACTGTGTAAATGATATTTTGGTTCATAATGCGAAACCATTATTTTTTTTAGACTATATCGCAACTGGTAAACTTTCTCCGTCAATTATAGAAGAAATAGTCAAAGGGCTGGTTCGAGGATGCAAGAAAAATAATTGCTCCCTTATCGGGGGAGAGACTGCGGAGATGCCGGATTTCTATAAACCGGAAGAGTATGATCTGGCTGGCTGTATTGTAGGAATAGTGGAGAGGAAAAAGATAATCGATGGTTCAAAAATTGTTCATGGAGATTTAATTTTAGGTCTGGGTTCAAATGGTTTGCATACTAACGGCTATTCATTAGCCCGCAAAGTTATATTTGAAATCGGAAAATACAGAGTTGCTGATTATGTGAAAGAACTAAAGAATACAATTGGAGAAGAGCTTCTCAAAGTTCATCGTTCTTATGCCAGACCAATTTTCAAGGTCTTAGAGAAATACCAGATCAAAGGGATGGCTCATATTACCGGTGGAGGAATTACAGGTAATCTAATAAGAATATTGCCGGATGGTTATCAGGCAAGGATAGATGTTTCGTCCTGGAGAATTCTTCCAATTTTCAATTTCATTAAGAGAATAGGTAACATAGAAACTGAAGAGATATTCAGGGTTTTCAATATGGGAGTTGGTCTTATTTTAGTTGTGTCAAAAAATAATGTAGAAAAAATTAAAAAGGAACTTGAAAAATCTGGAGAGAAAGCTTTTGAGATTGGTGAGGTCGTTTCCGGGAAAAGAGAAGTAATATTAGCTAATTCCGAGAATCGGATCCATAGGACTTAAAAAGGTGAAAAGATGATTTTGCTTCTAATAATGGATGGTTATGGGATAAATAACAAAAAAGAGGGGAATGCTATTGCTCTGGCAAAAAAGCCGAATTTAAACCAGCTGTTTGCCAGCTATCCAAATATAGTTTTAGGTGCCTCAGCCCTGGACGTTGGTCTTCCTGAAGGACAAATGGGGAATAGTGAAGTGGGGCATCTGAATTTCGGTGCAGGGAGAATTGTTTATCAGGAGATTACCCGGATTGACAAGGCAATAAAGGAAGGTTATTTTTTTGAAAATAAAGTTTTGTTAGAGGCAATGAATAAGGTTAAGGAGAAAAATTCCTCTTTACATTTAATGGGTCTGGTCTCAGATGGAGGAGTGCACAGCTCTTTGAATCATCTCTATGCCCTTTTAAAATTAGCCAAGGAAAAAAGGATAGAAAAAGTTTTCGTGCATGCTTTTATGGATGGGAGAGATACTTCTCCTTTTGCAGGTAAAGATTTTATTAAAGAGCTTTTAATAAAGTTTAAGGAATTTGGAATTGGTACACTTTCGACTATAGTGGGAAGATATTATGCGATGGACCGGGATAAAAGATGGGAAAGGATTGAGAAAGCCTATCGGGCTATGGTTTATGGTGGGGGGAAAGCAAACAAATGACATTGTATTCACCATAAATGGTTATTATAATAACTAGGTTACTAGAAATTTATGTTGCAAACCAGTAGGCTTATACATATACTTTTGTAGAAGGTACGGAGAATGAGTGACTATATCGATTACTTAACACAATAACATTTAATGGAGGTAGTAGGTAGATGATAGAAAAAGTTGTTCTTTTAATATGTGACGGATTGGGTGATCGGCCTATAGAAGAACTTGGCGGGTTAACTCCTCTCGAAGCTGCCAAAACGCCACACTTGGATAAGTTGGCTAGAGAGTCCGAATGTGGTATGATGTATGCCTTAGGGCGCGGTTTCGCGCCAGGCAGTGATACGTCCCATCTTGCAATCATGGGATATGATCCCCTTGAGTATTACTTTGGTCGTGGGACTATTGAAGTTATCGGCATTGGTCTGGAGATGTATCCAGGTGATGTAGCATTACGGGGTAATTTCGGTACTGTGAGATCCGAGGGTGATGATTTGGTAATTGAAGATCGCCGAGCTGGGCGAATTCGGGTAGTCGAGCCACTAACAAAATCTCTGGATGGAATGAAAATTGAAGGTGTTACATTTATTGTCAAACCTGGAACCGCTCATCGTGCAGGTATCATCATGCGAGGAAAGGGTTTATCAAGTGCAATTACTGATGCAGACCCCCATGAATCCAATGCATCTGTAAGAGCTGTTGTTCCGAGAGAAAATACACCTGAAGCCAAACACACTGCAAAGATCTTGAACGAGTTTCTCAAGAATGCGCATGAGATTCTCAAAAATCATCCACTTAATATTGAAAGAGAAAAAGAGGGAAAGCTCCCAGCAAATTATCTTTTTGTTCGTGGTGCAGGTTATTACAGGAAAGTTCCCAGCTTCAAAGAGCGTTATGATCTGTCGGCTTGTTGCATTGCAGGTGGAGGACTTTACAAAGGAATTGGTGTTTTCTTAGGAATGACGGTCTTGGATGTACCAGGTGCTACAGGATTATATGATACCAACATTGAAGCAAAGTTTGTAACGACTTTGAAGAGTCTTGACTCATACAACTTTGCTTTTGTTCACGTAAAAGCAGCTGATTCATTGGGTGAAGATAAGAAGTTCATGGAGAAGCGAGATTTCATCGAAAAGATCGATCATGCAGCTCGACTTTTCGATGAATTGCCAAAAAATTCATTGTTGATAGTTACAGCAGATCACTCAACGCCCAGCAAGCTTGGGCATCATTCAGGTGACCCAGTTCCTATAATGTTTCATGGGTCTGGGGTCAGGGTTGACAAAGTATCAACTTTCGGTGAGCGGGCTTGCACTCAAGGTGGTCTCGGATTCATTAAAGGGAAAGATATTATGCCGCAAGTGCTGAACCTTATGGGTGATCTACCTCTAACTGGAGCCTAACCATAACAATAAAATTTAAAAACGAATGTCAACGAAAATAACTGCTATTGTTGAGAATACGGTATATAACAAACATCTTTGGACTGAAGAAGGGTTATGTTGCCCGGTTGAGAGCAATGATCCAGAACCAATCCGGATTTTTTTTGATTGTGGGACGATCAGGAACTGTAGCTAAACATAATCTGGAAATCTTGGGTGTTTCCTTGAATAACATCCAATATATTGTTCTATCTCACGGCCACACCGGTTACGTGGATGGCGCAAGGTATATCGGTGTGGATTTGACTGAGTCTTATGTTGTTTTACACCCTAGAATATTTAACCAAAAGTTTAAACTAAAAGGAAAGGAGATAAAACGCTCAGGAAACCAACCTTCCTTGGAAAGGCTAAAATCTATGTTCAGCGTTAAGACGACGACAAAACCAATGTTGCTTTCGGGGGAAATACCTATTGACAAGAAGAATAGTAGTTCTTCAGACACCCATTACTTTGTGGAAGGCCAGAGAGATATAGGACATGATTTATTTAAGGAAGAATTAGCGCTCGGCATTAAAACCCGTAAAGGCATTATAGTGCTAATTTCATGTGCTCACCGTGGAGTGGTAAATACGGTTAATTACGTACTTTCTTTGTTTCCAGGGTTTCCTCTATTTGGTATAATTGGTGGGTTTCATTTTTTGGTAATCAAAATAAAACCACTGAAATGATCGAACAACTAAAACCGTTAGGCACGAAACTGTTGGTCCCATGCCATTGCACAGGTCCGATATCGAGTGCGATGTTTTACTTCACATTTACAAAGGAGTACCATCGCTTTACCACAGGGGACATAATCAAAGTTGAATAGGAGGTTTGAAATAATGATTTTTAAAAAGAACTTTGATCCAGATTATATAATTGAAGAATTCTTCAATGAACATCCGATCATAGGAGGAGATCGTGAACTAGTCCTATGTTGGTCTGGGGGTAAAGACTCTACTGCTCTATTATTGCTTTTAGCTGCGTACAAAAGGCAAAAGAATTTTCCACTAACTGTATTGATGGTTCCATATCCTAAAGCCACGATCAATGAAGACGGCCGAAAAGAAACGCTTCAATATTGGGAAAGCCAAGGTATTTCCATTAGAGTTTTGGACCACAATTATCCAGATCCGGTTGACCTGCCCAAGCATGCGGTCTGCTTAAAATGCAAAGAAATACGACGAAAGGTGCTGATTGAACAGTATTTCCGGTCCTACGATCTTTCTAGAATAATTGTTGCCACCGGTCACAATTCGTGGGATCTTGCAGCCTATCTCATTGAAGTAACGATAAGCCACTGGGGGTACTGCTCAACCTCGCCAACAACTCGATCATACGAGCGTTATCTGGAAGTTATGAATAAGTTCATTCCCGTTTATCGCGTGAAGAAAGGACCAACACTAATCCGCCCTATGCTGAAGTTGGGTGACCACGATACTCTCGATGTGATTGCTAGGAGCAAAGTCACTTTCCCTTTTTCGTTTGTTCCCTATCCTTGCCCGTGGCTTGAGCAGAAAAAGCGGATACTACACAAGTACTTCCAAGACATGGGAATGAGATTCAAGCTGGAGAATCTAATGCTATACGCTAAAAAGATGGGCGGGATTCCTAGGGTAGGAGAGTATTCTAAACTCCCTTTCCAGACCTATCTTCTTTAAGGTATTTTAGGTGTATAAGGAGGTGAAATATCCATGAACGGGGAAGACGGCCAGGAGAGAAAATGGCACACTCTCGCGGTCTTGTTAGGTTTACTCGTCATTGGTATTAGTTTTATATTCGTAAGTGCGCTGATCAGATCACGTTCAGAATTCTGGTCAACTACTCTCCGGGACATCGGTTTTGTCTTTTCTCCAATAGCGATACTCGCATTACTATATCAATACGTTGCTGAGCAGAGACATTCAAGATTCGTTGCCAAGCATATTGTCAGCGATATTCTTGAGGAACTAGACGATCGCAGAGGAGGCCGCACGGGACTGAATGAGGTGGTTGCGATCCACCCTAACCGGCGAGTGATAGATTTTCAGAAATTTTTTGGTTCCGCAAATCATCAGATTGACATACTCACTACTAATTTCAATTCGCTTTCCATGTACATAGGTCTGCTAGTCTCAAAGGCAAATAATGGCACTCAAGTTCGTGTTCTCACACTGAATCCGAGACATGAATTTGTAGCTAGGCGTGCGGGAGAACTACGCCTAACCGTACAAGGATTCTTTAATGAGCTCAGAAGCTCGCTTCTCGAGCTCTGTACGGAACGGGAAAACAAACTCAGACGAGATCGCCAAGGCAATTGCACGGTTAAGATTTACGATAATACCCCATCTCTGACGCTCTTCCGCTCTGATAACCGGCTGATTGTTGGGTTCCTCTTCCAGCAAGGAAGAGGAAGGAGTCAGATGCATATTCAATTTGAGGGATCTAGACTATTCTGTCCCTCTAAGTGTAAACTTCAGGTATGTCGTGCCAGATGCTGTCAGTATTTTATGAATCATTTTGGGATGATCTGGAAACAAGCAGAGCAGATGACTGCGGAAAAGGCGGAAAGTTTGAGGCGGTGATAGTCACGAAAAAGATAACGAAGGATGGACCACATCAAAGCCACTCGTTCAATCAAATGCGTGGTTACGAAAGGAGCATTCATGCTAAGAACGGTAACCATACTCTCGGACAACTACGTAAGTGAGCTATTTAGCTGCCTAGCCGAACATGGTTTCTCCGCCTATATAGAGACCACAGAGGGGTGCTATCTATTTGATACTGGTCGGGGTGCGGTTGTGATAAAAAATGCTGATGCTCTTGGCGTAGACCTGACCAGATTAGATGCGATAATAATCAGCCATGGGCACTACGACCATACTGGTGGCCTGGAGCTTGTGTTGGGTATCACTGGTCCAATTGATGTTTACGGACATCCTGCGATATTTGACAAGAGGTGGCTAATTACAAAAGATTTCAAAAAAGAGGTTGGTATACCTACATACAGAGAACGGTTAGAAAAGCTGGGTGCACGATTTCATCTTTCTGCAGCACTTACCCGAATATCAAGGGATACATGGCTTTCCGGCGAAATAACCCGGCAACCGGGTTCGGAACTTATAGACCATGAGCTCTATGTACAGCGTCACGGTCAATTTGTTCTTGATGAGCTTCCAGACGACCAGGCTATGTATGTTATAGATCCTGACGGAGTTAATATAATTCTCGGTTGTACACATTCCGGCATAGAAAATACGCTAAAGCAGGTAACTAAAAATGCCAACGCACAGAATATTAAACTACTCATTGGCGGACTCCATCTTTTCAAAAGTAATCAGCAAGCCATATCAGATACTATCGAGACCCTACGTAAATACAAGATTGCTAAACTGGCCGTCTCTCATTGTACAGGGTTGAAAGCTACTGCACTTCTTCAAACAGCATTTGACGACAAATTTGAAATAGCGGCGGTTGGCTCAGCTTTTTCGGTTTCAAGTCAAGAGAGGTAACAGTTCTTCTGATCAAGGATTTTGCTAGTATAACATAGAGGTTCCACAACCCCGTGTAGTTAGTCCTAGCGGTGAATGTACAAAAAGAAAGCTACAATGAACATTTGAAGTTGAACAAGGTTTGGCTGTGATCACTTATAAGAACTGTGAAATTGATTAATAAGTGAGCATATTTAACAAGAATATATATTTCTTTTTGGGACGAATGCAATGCATTTCTACAATTATCTTAAAACCTCATGACCTATAAAAAAACTCTTCTTTTAATTTTCATCTCCTCTATTTTTTTATCCTTATCCTTTCCTCCTTTTCCTTCTGGGTTTCTGGCTTATTTTGCTTTAGTTTTTCTGTTTTTTGCTTTAGAGGGTAAAGGCGGGTGGGAATCTTTTAAACTGGGTTATATCTGGGGACTGGTTACTAATTCGCTGCTTTTATACTGGATCACCTGGGCAACTTTTCCAGGGGTTTTAGGTGCGATTTTGGCTTTGTCTTTTTATACTGCTTTAATTTTCCTTTTCTATTCCTGGGTTCAGAAAAGCTTTAAAGAGAAAGCTATTTTCTTGATGCCCTTTTTATGGGTTTTGATGGAATATGGAAGATCACTTTTTGATACAGGTTTCCCCTGGCTAAATCTCTCTTATACCCAGACCTACTATCTAAGTTTAATTCAATATGCTTCTTTAATAGGGAACTATGGTGTATCCTTCTGGATCGTCTGGATTAACCTGCTTATATTTTTATTTATTAAAAATTTCGGTTATCCTAAGAAGGTTTTAACTTATGCTGTTATGGTTTTTCTTTTATTTTTAATTCCGTATTTTTACGGGAAGATGGTTTTGAATCAAAAAGAAAATAGTGAAAAGATAAGCGTAGCCTTAATTCAGGGGAATATACCCCAGGATATTAAATGGGATGAGAAGTTTTTGGATTATAACTTTAAAGTATTTGTAGATATGACTAAAAGGGTTTCTCAGAAGGTTGACCTGATCTTATGGCCTGAGACTGCGGCTCCTTGTTATCTTAAAGCTGAGCCTAAATATTTTTCTTTAATCAAGTCTTTAGTTGATTCTCTGCAAACTCCCCTGATTTTAGGTACTAATGATTATCAATATATCGAGAGAGGAAAATATCTTTACTTCAACTCTGCTTTTTATTTTATGCCTGACAGTTTTACCACTTCTTATCAAGATAATCTGGGGGTTTATAATAAAATCCATTTAGTTCCAATATCCGAATGGGTGCCATATTCCAAGGTCCTGGGTTGGCTCTATAAGATAAAATTTGGCATTTCGGATTATACTCCGGGAAAAGATTACGTTATCTTTGATAATCCAAAAGGGAAGTTTGCCACTTTGATTTGCTTTGAAGCGGTTTTCCCGGATTTAGTTCGAAAATTCGCGTTAAGAGGAGCAGATTTCCTGGTGAACATAACCAATGATGGTTGGTGGGGAAAGACCAGCGGACCTTTTCAGCATGCCCAGATAAATGTTTTCCGGGCAATTGAAAACCGGATTAGCATTGCCAGGTGTGCTAATACCGGAGTCTCGATGTTGGTTGACCCTTATGGCAGAATTAAGCAAAAAACTAAAATCTATGTCCAGGATATCTTAACTGGAAAGATTTCCAAAAGAAAAGAGGTCACTTTCTATACCAGATATGGTGACTGGTTTGCTAAAGGTGTTTCTTTGGTTTCCATTCTGGTTTTAGCGTATAGTATTTTAAGAATAGTAAGACGTAAGATGTGAGACGATAAGGTGATAAAAATGAAAAGACTTGTTTATATTTGGTTTTGGATTTTAATTTATTCGAGTCCGGTTTATTCTGCAGTGGGGGATTGGGTTACTTATACCAACATGAATTATGCTAAACAGCTCCTTTTAAAAGATAGCTTCCTCTGGGTTGCTACTACGGGTGGGTTGATAAAGTTTAATACTTTCGATAACACCTATCAGAAGATTACCAATGTGGAAGGTTTGGGTGGAAATTATCTTTATTCTTTAGCAGTTGATACAACTGGAAATTTCTGGTTTGGAGCTCAGAATGGGACATTAACTAAATACGATTCAGAAGGGTTCGCCTTACGGGTTTATGATTTCATCGACCGGGACGGAACAAGACTTAATGTAAAATATATTGCCCCGGATGAAGACAAACTCTGGGTGGGGTTGAACAAAGGAGTAAGCCTTTTTTTAATTTACAGAAACGAAGGGGAAATAAAGGAAACTTATCGGCATTTCGGAAATATAGATGAGGAAACCGAAGTCAATTCAATTGCCCTTACACCCACAAGGGTCTGGGTGGGGTCAGCTAAGGGTGTAGCATTTGCCCCTAAGGACGATCCTAATCTCTTAGATTATTCTCACTGGTATTCCTTTGTAGCTGATCAAGGAGGGCTTTCCAACGATTCTATCCTTTCTATTTTAAATGTTAATGAAGAAGTCTATATCGGAACAAAGGATGGAGTTTTTAAATTTAATTACACTGATTCAAGCTGGACTTTTTGGGATTCGGATACTCTTGAAGTACGTGATTTAGTTTATAACTCTGGCAAAATCTTCGCCGCTACAAGCTGGGGGGTCTATGTTTATGAAAATGGAACCTGGTCTCAAGATTCTTTGAATATCTCTGGATTAAAGAATAGTAATTTAAACTCTATAGTGATTGATAGCTCCAGGAGTATCTGGGTAGGGACTGAAGGGTCCGGGATTTCAGTTTATGCTAATTCTTCCTGGACAAACTTTGAAATAGATGGGCCTCCAGGGAACATCTTCAACAAGATAGCCATGGAGGAGAGCGGTAAGATCTGGTGCTCAAACTGGTCGGGAGGGGGTTCTTCTTTTGACGGAATAAACTGGACAGCATTTCAGGATACTCTCCATTCCCTTTTTAGTGATTCCCTTGTTACACGCTGGCCCTGGATGGCATCTGTGGCATTAGACCTTGAAGGGAATGTCTGGTTTGGCTCCTGGGGGGATGGGCTTTTTAAATTAGATTCACAAGGAAATTGGTCCAGGTATGATTCGAGCAATAGCGAGTTAAGACCAACCACTAAGCCCTTTGAGACTGTAGTAAGTGATATTGTGGTGGATGAGGCTGGAACTAAGTGGATGGCTAACTGGGAAGGAGTAGAAGGAAGATGTGTGGTGGCTTTACAGGAGACTCTCTGGACACCTTATCTTTCCACAGATAAAAACAGGATAAAATCTAATCTGATAAACTCACTTTATGTAAGTGGAGGGAGTCTTTGGATTTGCCACAGGGATGTGGGGTTGGGTTTACTTGAATATAAAGGCACAGTCCAAAATAAAGAGGATGATCTTTTAAAATATTTCAGCGAGACTGATGGTTATCTTTCGGGGAATGATGTAAAAGCAGTTAGCGTTGACCTCAGGGAAAATATCTGGGTGGGAACCAATTCAGGCTTAGATAGATACGATCCCTATTTGAATAGATTCAGAGGAGTCGAGATAAAGCCTTTAGGTCCCCAGGTGAATTGCATAGCAGTTGACGAGATGAACAACAAATGGATCGGCACCATAAATGGCGTAGGGGTGATAAATGACCGGGATTCCTTTGTCTTTGTATTCACCACCACTAATAGTAAATTAGTGGATGACTATGTCTGGTTTATTAATATAGATAATAAAAGAGGTAAAGCCTGGATAGGGACGGAAAATGGACTTTCCTCTTATCAGTATAAAGTTCCAGCAGAGAATCTCTGTCAGGTCCACCCTTATCCTAACCCGGTAGTTATAAGAAGCGGGGAAGAAAAAGTAACTTTTGATGTCCCGCTTGAAACCAGAATCAGGATATATACGGTAGCTGGCGATTGGGTAGCTGAGGCCGAATCTAAGACTAGAGGAATCGGCAAGGAATGGGATCTGAGGAATCGATCTGGAAAACTGGTGGCTTCAGGGATTTACCTTTTTCTATTGTATGATGACCAGCGAGGTAGCTGTCCTGGTAAAATCGTGGTTATTCGCGAATAGGAAATTATGGAATGTAAGCTTCTCTATTTAGGGGAGCTGGATGAGGCAAAGTGGGAAGAGCTTTTATCAGGTTCTCCTTTCAGTACTTTTTATCATAAGTCTTCCTGGGCAAAAATCTGGTTTTCCAGTTTTGTATATTTTACCCCGTTTTTTATGGTTTGTATAGATGAAAAAGGTGATTATATCACCGGGTTTCCCTTTATCCTTTCTGATAAATACAGGTTGAAAAGGGTATATTCGATGCCTTTTGGCACCTATGGAGGGTTTGTGCCCGGAAAGAATTTAGCTTCAGAAAAAGAAAAAGGATTTTATGAAATAATCGAGAATGAGTTTAGAGAACTCAAGGTAGTCAGCACAGAGGTGATAGATTTTTTTGGAAACCAAAATAGCTTGAGCGAGTATGGATACAAATCAGTTAAAGGATATACACATATACTGGATTTATCTAAATACGTTAATAACCCAGTGCATAAAGCTAAACGGGGGGCAATCCAGGCAGAGAAAAAAGGGGTGCAGGTAGTTCCTCTTTCCTCATCTGAAAAAATCAGAGATTGTTATAATCTAATTCTGAAAAGAGATAAACGATTTGGATTAAAGAAATCTAAATATCCACTGGGCTTATATGAAAATATCTGGAATATCCTTGAAACTGAAAAAGAGATTTTGTGGAGGGTAGCTAAAATTGAGAATCAGATCATTGCTTTTCAGATAAATTTCCTTTTCAAAGATACGCTCTATTACTGGGAAGGCGCCTCCGAGCTTGAGGCTTTGAATCTAAGGCCGAATGATGCCTTATTCTCTGATGCAATCCAGTGGGGGCTTTCTCAGGGATATAGATATTATAATTTTGGAGGCTCTCCTAAAAATGCAGAGGGGTTGATCAGGTTCAAAGAAGCCTGGGGGGGTGAAAAAAAAGATTATCTTATCTATTCTAAGAAAAGATTCTGGTATAAGACTGCTGAAAAACTAAAAAGAATTTTGTAGGGACAGAACAGTGTTCTGTCCTAACTCTGTATATGAAGAAAGTTAAAGAATTTAAATGAAGTTTTTGTTCCTTTCAGATGCGAGAAGCTTTCATACCAAAAAATGGGTGGATTATTTTATAAATCGGGGATATGATTCATATCTTTTCTCCTTGGAGAAAAGTCAAGGGACCAAAGCTTTTGAGATTTTTATTTCTCCTAAAATTGAATACCCTTTGTTTAAATATCTTTTAGCCCTGCCTCAATTAAAAAAAATTATCAAAGAAATTGAGCCGGATCTGGTTAATGCCCATTTTATTCCCAATTATGGATTTTTAGGAGCGTTATCTAAAAGAAAGCCTTTGGTGGTATCTGCCTGGGGTTCCGATGTTCTTATCTCCTCAAAAAAATCTTTTCTTCACAGATTAAGAGCTAAATATGTTCTTTCTAAAGCTGACCTGGTAACCTGTGACGGAATGAATATATTCCAGGAGTTAGGTACTTTAGGTGTGGAAAAAGATAAAATAGTTCTTGCTCCGATGGGGGTTGAACAGAA
>CAZMZF010000021.1:0-47194 GCA_964570765.1 uncultured Ignavibacteria bacterium | reverse complement strand
AAGACCTTCTCTCCTCTTACTAACTATTATGACACAGCCCCCAAAGAGGAGAGGGAACTCGGTATCCCACCTTGACTTCAAGGTGGGATAGATCCATATCTTCACTCAGAGTGATTAAAAAAAATGAATGGAGGATGATTGTATGAAAAAATTCAATTTGTTTACCCTGGCAGTAATCTTTTTGCTTCTTGTTGTTTCCTGTTCCACTCCACCTAAAGACCTTAAAACTAAACTGGCTGAGTGGAGAAAGGGGGTCTGGGTTTTGCAGGATGGGAGCTATGCCATTTATACTGACTCTCACTATTTCGTTTTGGTTGCCTCAGGAGATAGCAGTTCGCCAAACATCTATTGTGGAGCTTCACAGATTCAATACCATAATAAGGGGATGGCAAGGAAGCAGATAATACGGGTTCGGCAATTTCCAGGCAGCAAACTAACCTTCTTTCAAAAAGTTGTGCTTCAGCCTGATACCACCGAAACTCCTTTGAAGGTAGATTCTACACAGTTTGCCCCTAATACCTGTAATATCAAAGATGGGATTATCTATGATTCGATTACTGAGGTTAAGGATGACTATATCCTCATCAGCACGTGTAACGGTGACCAGGAGAAGATTTTCTCCAACGGCGTTTCAGTCTATCTTCCAGCAGGAGGGGGCGCAGCTTATTCCTTCAGAATTGAACGTTTCTAATATTTCAAAAAAGAGAATAGAAATTGCTTGACTATTTTTTTAAAATTATTATCCTGTTTAAAAAGGAGTAGTATCTTGTGAAATAAACCAATAGACATCCTTATAATTCTTAAGTAGAGTTTTTCTTCTGGGGTCTATTGGTGTATTTATTTGTAGGTCAAGCATTCCCGCATTTTGCGGGATGCTTGACAAAATTGGTTAAAAGATATTTTAAGCCGAGGAGAAAACGCTTCCGGCTTTTTTATTTGAGGAGAATTGTATGCACCTTCTTAACTTAAAAGATATAAGCTTCAGCTATACTTTCGGTGAAGATAATCTATTTGAAAAGGTGAATTTAGATATAAATACAGGCGACAGGATCGGGCTTGTCGGACCGAATGGATGCGGCAAAACCACACTTTTGAAGATAATAATCGGTGAAGAAAAGCCGGTTTCAGGAAAGATGGTTCAGTCCAGATCAAATATTCAAATAGGTTATCTGAAACAGGAAAGCAACACTGGATATGAGGGAACTTTATTAGACTATATCTTAGAGGTTTATCCGAAAATACAAAAGGTTTATTCCGAGTTGAAAAGATTAGAGCTAAATATATCGAATGAAGAGGTTGCCACTCAATATGCCCTATTGCAGGAGAAATTTAGTTTCCTTAGAGGCTGGGAAACAAAAGCTGAAATAGAAAAAACTCTGTCCGGTCTAGGATTTTCAAAGGAAGAAATGGTTCTGGATTTCAATAAACTCTCCAGTGGTCAGAAGACCAAGGCGGATTTAGTAAAAATCCTTTTGGCTAAGCCCGATTTTATGATCTTAGATGAACCAACTAATCATCTGGATTTATCCAGCTTAGAATGGTTAGAGGAATATCTACTTAACTTCAGAGGTATATTGCTCATAGTCTCGCATGACCGGACTTTTCTGGATAAGACCGTAAAGAAGATCTTGGATTTAAGAAGGGGAAGCTTAAAAGAGTATAAGGGGAATTACAGCTCCTACTTTGAGCAAAAAGAAAAAGAGGTCCAGAGACAGTGGGAAGAATATGAGGATAAAAGGAAAAAGGTTAAAAGATTAAAACAGGAAGCTCAAAGGAGAAAGGTCTGGGCAAAACGCAAGGAAAAGCAGAGGATCGGTGGAGGCCGTGCCAAAGGGCATATAACTGCAGTTGCAGCCAAGCTGGCCCGTAGGGCTAAAGCTGTGGAGAAAAGAGCTGAGCAGATCGAGAAGGTGGAGAAGCCTTTTGAGGAAAAAAGGGTATCTTTGAATTTTCCCGATTTTGATCTTTCAGGGAATTTAGTACTTTCGGTAACAGGTTTATCAAAATCTTATGGCAAGAAAAAACTGTTTGAGGATTTGAGCTTTTCTATCTTTAAAGGTAAAAATTTAGCAGTTACCGGACCTAACGGCTGCGGGAAAACCACTCTTCTGAAAATCATCTTAGGGGAAGTTGAGCCGGATAAAGGGGAATTGATTTTAGGTCATAAAATTAAGATCGGATATTTTGATCAGGAAAGGAAAAGTCTGGAAGAGGAGAAAACGATATTAGAGGAGGCAACTTTATCAGATATAACTGATAATCCGGTCTGGGTCCGGACTGTATTAGGTGCCTTGATGTTGAGAAAAGATTCAGTTTTCAAAAGGATAAAAGATTTAAGCGAAGGGGAAAAAGGGAGGGTAATAATTGCAAAGCTTCTTCTGTCCGGTGCCAATTTCCTAATCTTAGATGAGCCGACCAATCATCTGGATATAGATGCCCGGGAAGCCCTGGAGAATGCCCTGAAAGATTATCCCGGCTCCATATTGTTCGTAACCCATGATCGGTATCTGATAAAGAAGTTAGAATGTGATGTCTTGAATCTTGGTAAGATCACGTAGGGGCGAGGTCTCCTCGCCCCTATGCATTTGGGAGGAGAAATGTAGTTGCTCGATTCATCGAGATAAAATTTCTCAGTGCTGTCGGGAGTTACCTCCTAACAAAAACATAAGCGTCAGGAAGAAACTCCTGACACCACCAATAACGTATAATTCAAAAAATGCTCAAGAACGGCGTGTAATTTTAGGAAATTACGTCATCCAACTTGAGTGAGCCAATCCTTTACGATTGACTTTATTCTATCTATCTCGATATCCGGTAATAAATTTGTATGCATGATAATATTCCGAGACATTTCAAGGTCATCAAAACGTGCAGTTATCCAAGCTTGATTTGGAAAGAGATCAGAAAAATCATTCCAATTGCTAATTATGATTTGTGCTAGATTTCCAAACATTGTATATCCAATACTTGTTGCGGATCTTTGAGCATAATACTTGTTCCTTTTTTCTTTTTCTTTAAGCTTTTTAACGTCTGCTTTTATCTTTACAGGAATGCGCAGTTCCCACCAGTTTGCACCATGGCGCTCCGAAAGGTGTTGTACTATCAATTCTCTAACTGCGTTTTTGAGACAAAAAAACGCTTCGTAAACATGTTGCATTTGTGTTGCTTGGAAACGGATAGTAAGACTGAAATCTTGTATATAGAGTTGAGTAAGAGCAGGTTGTCTTAAATTCTCACGTACACTAATACCACGGTCCTGGAGTTTATCCAATGTATCTTCTAAAAGTAGAGCCTTGAAAATGCTTTGTTGAAGTTTTGATGTTTTATTCATAACTTAATCAAGTAAATGTTCCTTTAGACTTTTGAATATAGCATTATAAACTGCTATGTCTGTCGTTGCTGGAAGGTGAATCTCAATGTTATATCTAAAAGTTAACTCTTTCTCAGATTTTAACCCTAGTTTCTTTTCTTCCTCCTTTTTCTTTTTCTCTTCCTCTCCTTCTTCCTCCTCTTCAGTCGTCTCAAAATCTGCGAAACCGCATAGTGCTGTAAAGGTACTTGTAATTAAGTCAACATATTTCGCTTCACGACCTGTCACACGACTAACTACTCCTTTGACTATATTTCTATCCTTTTTGTGAATATCCTCATCTATAGCGAAAAGCTCTGAATATAATTCCCTTATAGCCTGAGCCAAGACAACCGAACCTTTGTGGCGATATTCTTTATATAGGTCTGTGGGGACACCACTTGGATCCAAAAACCCAAGTTTTTTAAGCAAAGGTATGAAGTTTCGGTCATTCGAACTCGTGAAACCAAGCTTTTTTAAAAACTCATATGTAAGTCGGTCGGGAACAGCCGCAGTCTTAATTTTCTGAAGTAAATCACTGATACGTTTATTTGAGACTAAATATGGTAGCTCTACTTCCTTGGTAAACTCCTCTCTTTACATATATTATTTATATTTTTCCGTTTATTTTTAAGATATACTCATTCCACTTAAGAATTTTTTATGTATCTCTTTCCGGAAACTATGTTAGTTTAAACTGATATATAATACTTATGGGTTATGGATTTGTCAAGCTTTTTTAAATAATCTAATATAAACAGATCATAATTAATTCTGACACTAAAATCACCCCAATGCTTCTTTTATCCAGTTTGTCACAAACTGGACTGAAAGGGCAAAAATCAATAACCTCATAATACGGACTATCACTTTCATTTCGAAGGATTTTAGGTGCTCGCTCTCAATAAATTTCTTTGATTTAAAATTTGAGACCTCACGGACTATTGCATGATAGTCAGAACTAATTGTATAACATCAAGGAAACCCGTTGTTATTTTTTAATGAATTCTTATATTATAAATAGTGGAACTTCTATAACGGAATGCACTCACAAGAATGACCTGAATGAAATTATAGTCGTAGAAGATACAATGGATTCAGCTGGATACATATTCGACATTCAGAAATATGCCATTCACGATGGACCTGGCATTCGCACCACAGTTTTTTTTCACGGATGTCCGCTCGAATGCTGGTGGTGTCATAATCCGGAATGCTGGCAGCCCGTTTTGAAAGACACGGGCCTTCAGGATAGAAGTCAGGATATGCCGCTCCGTTTCATCAGGAGGCCAAACAGAACCTGCCAGCTCGTGACTTCGGATATTGTGCTAAACGAAGTAATGAGGGATCAGATCTTCTACGACCAGTCAGGGGGCGGGGTGACTTTTTCCGGCGGGGAACCTTTGATGCAGATGGAATTTCTTCTTGAGCTGCTCAAAGCGTGCAAACAAGGCGAAATACATATTGCTGTGGATACTTGCGGCTATGCGCCAAAGGAAGATTTTGTAAAGATATATGATCTGGTGGACCTCTTTCTCTATGACTTGAAGGTTATGGAGGATGAAGCACACAGAAAATATACCGGCGTCTCCAATGAGTTAATCCTTTCTAATCTGATAATGCTGTTCGAAAAAGGCAGGAAAACCTGCCTCCGGATTCCTCTGATACCGGAGATTACTGATACTGAGGAGAATATCAATGCCATTCTTGAATTTATTACTCCTTTGAAAAACATTCAACATATAAACCTTCTGCCTTACAATTGCCTGGGCGAAGACAAGTATCGAAGATTAAATATACCCTTTAGAATGGGACATTGTGAAGCACAGACAGATGACGAATTACGAAAAAGAAGAAAACTGTTTGAAGCAGCCGGTTATAGAGTAAAAATTGGAGGGTGAACAGTTATGAACGAAAGAATAAAAAAATTACGGGAGCAAACCATTAATGCTAAGCCATATATTTCGCTGGAGCGGGCAGCACTTCTGACAGAGTTCTACAAAAAGGGAGAAGCTGAGCGGGTTTCTATTCCGGTCGCCAGGGCTCTGGCTTTTAAATACATTCTCGAAAACAAGGAAATCTGTATCAATCCGGGCGAGCTTATTGTCGGGGAAAGGGGAATAGCACCCAAAGCTGCTCCAACTTATCCTGAAATCTGCACACACACTCTAAGTGATTTTGACCTACTCAACTCTCGCGAAAAAATCTCATTTAAAATAAGCCCGGAGGAAAAAAGGGTTCAAAAAGAGACAATTATTCCCTTTTGGTCCGGGCGGTCGATAAGAGACAGGATTTTTGAAGAGGTTGATCCAGAGTGGGAAGCTGCTTATAAAGCCGGCATATTCACTGAATTTCAGGAACAGCGAGCTCCAGGGCATACAGTACTTGATGACAAAATCTACAGAAAAGGATTTATCAACTTCAAAGATGATATTGCCAGGAGTATCAAAAATCTTGACTGGTTTAATGATCCAGATGCATATGAAAAAAAGGAAGAGCTCAAGGCAATGTCGATAGCAGCTGATGCAATCGTAGCATTTGCAAAAAGGCATACTGAGAAACTCCGGCAATTAGTGCAAGAAGAAGTTGATCCTGCCAGAAAGGCAGAGTTGGAACACATGGCTGGAATTTGTGAGAAAGTACCTGCTTATGCACCGCAGACGTTTTGGGAGGCACTTCAGCATTACTGGTTCGTTCATCTGGGAGTAATAACCGAACTCAATACCTGGGATTCGTTTAATCCCGGGCGTCTGGATCAGCACCTGCTGCCTTTTTACCGGAGAGAGTTAGAAAACGGGACCCTGACAGAGGAAAAAACCCGGGAGTTGTTACAGGCTTTCTGGATTAAATTTAATAATCAGCCAGCTCCGCCTAAGGTGGGCGTAACGGCTCAGGAGAGTAATACCTATACAGACTTCTGTCTTATTAATTTGGGAGGTGTTAAGGAGACGGGTGAAGATGCGGCAAATGAGCTCACTTTTCTTATTCTTGACGTGATAGAAGAAATGCGTCTTTTACAGCCAGGCTCAATGGTTCAGATCAGCAAGAAGAGTCCTGATAAGCTGTTGAGAGAGGCACTAAAAATCATCAAAACCGGTTATGGACAGCCTTCACTCTTTAATGCTGATGCCATCATACAGGAAATGATCAGGCAGGGGAAATCGATTGCCGATGCTAGAAATGGAGGAGCCAGCGGTTGTGTGGAAACCGGTGCATTTGGCAAGGAGAGCTACATCCTGACCGGTTATTTTAATCTTCCCAAAGTCCTGGAAATAACTCTTCATAATGGGGTTGATCCTCGTACTGGAGAGCGGGTAGGCATAGAAACCGGAAATCCAGGGGAATTCAAAAGTTTTGAGGAACTCCTTGATGCCTGCAAAAAGCAGTTGAAATTTTTCGTTGATGTCAAAATAAAGGGTAACAGGATAATCGAAAAACTGTGGGCAAAATACCTTCCAGCACCTTTCCTGTCGATACTGATAGACGATTGCATCCAGAAAGGCAGGGATTACAACGATGGTGGAGCAAGGTACAATACCTCTTATATCCAGGGGGTAGGGTTAGGCACAATTACGGATTCTTTGACTGCAATCAAGTACCACTTGTATGATAAACGCAATTTCACATCTTCTGAACTGCTTGCCGCCCTTAAATCGGATTTTATGAGCGCAGAATCATTAAGAAAAATACTTCTGAACGAAACGCCCAAATATGGTAACGACGATGATTATGCTGATGATATCTTTAGACAGATATTCGAGCTTTATTTTGAAGCTATTGATGGCCGGCCTAATACAACGGGCGGACACTACCGTATTAATCTTCTGTCAACAACCTGCCATGTTTATTTCGGCAGCGTATTGGGAGCTACTCCGGATGGCAGAAAAGCGGGTGAGCCGGTTTCAGAAGGGATGTCACCGGTTCAGGGTGCTGACCACCTTGGACCCACAGCGGTTCTAAAATCTGCATCGAAAATTGATCATTTGCTAACGGGCGGAACACTCTTGAATCAAAAATTCAGTCCACAACTGCTCGCGGATGAAGCTGGTATTTCAAAATTAGCTGATCTCATACGAGCTTATTTCAAGATGGACGGGCATCATATACAATTTAATGTGGTCAGCGCTGAAACTCTGCGAAAAGCACAGCTGGAGCCGGACAGATACAGAGATCTCATAGTTCGCGTGGCCGGCTACAGCGATTACTTCGTTGATCTTGGGGTGGATTTACAGAATGAGGTAATCAAGCGGACAGAACACGGACGAATCTGATTGAATTGTGTTCCTGACCGTTCCGAACTTTAGAGGACTTCTGAAATAGAAAGCCAGATACTAGAATAGAAATAAATTTGCCTTCGGGTTTCTCCACACTGCGTGCAAACTTTAATCGTGTAAACCTGACAATGTGTAGAGCATTAAAATATTTTCAGGTTGCCCATAGCATCAACTACAAGACATCTTTCCGCTTTTGAAAAGATAATTGATTAGTCAGACTGCATCGGTTATGGGTAGTTTGTTATTATATTGGCAATCTCCCTCCAGAAATGGTCAGGAGGTGGGTATCCTTTGAATATATATTTTATGAGGTTAATTAGGTCTCAGACATTTTCTCGGCGAAAGCTTGATGAGTATAGGAGAGAAAGTAACAATGGGTGTTATAATGAGAAACATACTGCTTGAGTGAAAACGACGATTTAGCTGCTTCTGGAGACGAGCAAGAACATCTGAAAATTTCTCGCGTCATAAGGCTCAGAATGCTTGTGGATGACCCATAAGCTGACGAGGGGTTCTCGAACGATTTATCGTCCTGTAGAAAGCGCCTTAAAATTTCTATTTATTCTGTTGCTTAATTTCTCCTTCCTCAACCATCTGCACAGGTCGGAGGCGAGGTAAAACCTTTATCTCAACTTTTTTTGCTTCCCCTGGTCCTATTTCGATCTGGAGCTCCTCCTGCTCCAGGTAATGGTGGGCCGGCAGGTTCTGGCTGTGAACTTTCAGAGTCCATTTACCTGGTCTTATATCTTCAAAGGAAAAGCTACCCTCTTCATCCGTAATCTGCTGTAAAATTTCTTGTCCTTTAGTGATTTGTACCGTAATGTCCTTTAACCCCAGTTCTTTCTCCTTCACCTCACCGGAGCCTTCCAAAAACAGAGAATTGTTAGGTCTGCCATCCTCATTATTCAGCTTATGATTGGAAGTGGACACAAAATCTACCACAGTACCTGAGATCGAGCAATAGCTTACTACACCAATCTCAATGAAATTAGTTTTCCCACCTTCTATTTCAACTAGGATGGGTAGCCTTTGACGGGTGACCCGATTAAGTCCAATTGAGCTCATCTCCACCTGGACGTGGTGGGCTCCTGGGACCAGTGAAGGAAATATGAACTCGCCGTTATTGTCTGTGATCGCGTTCGCTCCATTAACTGTTAAAAGAACTTTGGGCATGGGTGGTCTTCCTGATTTTTCTTCATCATAAACCCTGCCCTTAAGAATTCCCGTGCTTTTCTTTTTGCTTACGGGTATTTTGATGGGGATGGTGTACGTCAGGAAGAATGAGAGCTCTTCTTTTCCCCCCGCTACATTATCAGACCATTGAGTCTTTAAGATTAGGGCATGTTGATTCTTAAAGACATAAGTAAAAGTGGAAAAAATATCGTCTCTTTCTAAGCTTATTTCAGAACTTGCCTTCTCCTTCCTATAATCCAGGCTTAGAAAAATGTTATCTCTGATATTCCAAGAACTCGAAATACCGAGGCTTTTCGTTCTTTTCGGACTCCCGGCAAAGCTACTATGCCCAATTCTGGTGTAAAGACTGTAGCTTAGCATGTGACCCGGACGAAAAGAAGCATAAAGGCTGTACCTTTCTAAATTATCACTCCCTTTGGCCAAGAGCCTGTCTTTAAATTTCCCTCTTTCGATATGCGCTGTAAAGCTTAATTTTCTAAAGGTCTGTTCCAGTCGCAATCTCGATGTATTTTCCTCGTAATTATAATCTGCTGGTAGGAGATAATCTTCCCTGACCAAATGTTCGTGGTCCAAAGAAATATGGGTCCCGAAAGCAAAAGAATAAACAATGCCTGCTGAGTAGGATTTTTCTCGGTTAGCAATCCCTTTGGTGGAGTCAATCTCAAGATTATTCCTGTAGGCACGAAAGTCAAGGTTCCCACGAAGCTTTCGGTAAATTGGAAAGGATAATGTTCCACTCCTATAATCAGCATCATTATAGTAGCCAAAATATTTTGGTCCAGCATAAATGTTTTCAAAAGAGTAAATTGCTAGGTTAGAGAGCTGGCCCTGTAAGTTTATTCTAAAAGCTGACCCATTAGATATATCTTCCCTATCACTTTGGCAGAAACCAACCTCCAGGTCAAGATCGAAGGCCTGATTTGGCTTCATTTCTGCCTGTATACTGTATATTCTCGAGTCATAACCTTTAGAAGCAAGGGTCGACTCTTCGGTTCTGCTCAAAAAGTTTCCCTTCATCTTAAACTTGTTATTGAATTGATATGCAAGATAGGCTCCCACGTGCTTTTTCTTTGGTTCTTCCCATCTGGTCTCCAAATAGAAAGCTCCGCTTCCAAACTTCCCGTGATAAATATTCGCCTCTGCTCCCCGCCCGTAGCTTAGTCTTTCAGTTAAGGGGGAGAGAGAATAACTCCTGTCGCCAAAATGCAGGTCTAAATGTTTTTGGTGGTAACTTAGCCGATACTCATCTCTGTACCCGTATCTGCTGATCTCCTGAATATCAGGAAAACGAAAGAGAAAATCAACCCCTCTTTCACCTTCTTCATCCAGGCTGCCGCGACCGGAAAGCTCTGCTTGAAAGCCACCTTTTTGATCACGGCCGGAACAAACTAAGGCTAATTTGATAGGTAATCTGTGATAAGGGTCAGATTCGCCAGTTACTTTAGGAATGACGTCTACTGATACTGTTTGCCTAACGCAAACAACACAATTTTTTAATTCTTCTGTCTGAGCTTCAATTTCAACAATATTTTTGATTCTCTGTTTTAATTTCTCATCTGTCTTTATCTCAAGCTTTATAGATTGTGACTTTCCAGCCTCCAAAGTTAATTCAGATGGTTCCATCTTAAGGGGAAAAGCTGGATTTGATTTTACGGTGAGTTTTATGTTGGCACTGGCATTTCCTTTGTTAACCAAGCTGAATCTTACCTCATAAATCTCACCAGCAATCGCGAATTCAGGTCTTGCTTCTACTATAATCTCAAGCTTTATTATTGGCAAAACCAAGACTGATATACTGTCACTGTCTGCAATATTATAATCCCTCTGGCTTCTGACCAAATAGCCAATCTGGTAGCGCCCTGCAGGAGAGGTTGTGGGAATGAAGAATGCGACTACTCGAACTTGTTGTTGGTCAAGTCTAAGATTTAAAGGAGATTCTCTAGGAGTAATCTCCTGCCAACCATCTGGCAGTTTGAGTTCTTCGGTGAAGTCTTCCTCCTCACTGGTATAGTTGGAGATTAGGAAGCTTCCGGTAATTATTCTACCTGGTTCCACCTCCTCGATTTCAGGAGAGTTCGATCTCACTCTAACCCCACGACTCATATCTTCAGCCAGGGTTAAAGAAAATAAAAGAGTAAGAAAACAAAGAGATAAAAATGAAATCTTTTTCATTGCTGAATTTCTAAATCATATTGGGCACCAAAGACATATTGGTCTCCATTATCAACCACTACCAGTGCTTTATACTTCCCTTTTGGAACGTCGCTTAAATCGATCTTGTGTCTTGCAGAACAACCCGGATAGATACGCATTTGACGATTTCCAAATCGCCCTATATTTTTACCATCCTTATCATAAAGTTCTGCCCAGATTGTGGGAGAAAGCCATCTATCCCCGACATTCTCAATATCTAATTGAAGATTTTTTTTCCCATCTTGGCTGATTAACTTTTTGTCCAAAAATTTTATCTTACGGATTCCGGTATCACTGATATTGGTAACGATTTGAATACCGTAGCGTACCACTGTACTAACACCCAACTTAACCTTTCCCGTTTTATCCTCAATCTCTTTTGGACCTATATCGGATGTAGGTTCTACCATTAACATACTCCAGTATGTCCCAATTAAGTCCGGTTGCTGGGGAACTTCGATGGTATAATAGACCGAGGCCATTTCTTTTGGAGGAATGGTTAAACGAGTTGGGTTAATCGAAAGCCAACTGGCGTTAGATCGAGTAGCCCTTCCCGGCTCACCGTAGATGTTGCTCCCATCAGAATAAAAGAGGTAATCAGTTTTATAGATTTTTACCTCCCAGGGAGTTTCTCCTGTATTCTCCAGGGTGATTTTTCCTTCAAATTTTTCTCCGGGCTGGAGGGTAGTTTCTCGAGTGAGTTCTCCAATAAGCGAAACGCCGGCAAAAGAAACCTCCCCTATAGCAAAAAAAATTAGAAATAGACAGATAGTCTTCTTCATTTCTCCTCCTTACGGAATATCAACTACGGTGAAAACGATAGTTGTGCTATAGTTACTGGGTGAAACACTCACCGACATACCGGTTAATTTATATTGCAGGTCGATGGCTGCTCGGTTGCCTGCCCCTGAGAAAAATTGACTATCCATTGTCGTGATTTCAATGTAAGAAAGTCCCCCTGAAACAGAGCCTGGTCCATTCCCATCTGAGGTTCTTCTAACACTAAGTATGAAGTTCCCGTGCCAGCCCCCGCTGTCAACCCTCCTCACATCTAATCGCCAATTATCATTTTCATCCAAGGTGTTGGAAATTGACATAGATGTAGCATTAACCGGGCTTTCGTAGGTGGCAACCAAATCGCTCCCGGCCCCGGAGGCCAAATCAGTCTCATTGACTATTTCGCTCCATCCCCCGGTTGCAGATATGTCGATAGATTTAGCCTTGGTCAGAAACAAAAATAATGGGACTGTGAGAAACAATATTCTTGCCAGGATAATGATGAGTGGGGTGGCTTGGCTTCCCAACCACCCCACGTTTATCCTTGATTTACGGACCATCTGTTAGAGTAAGTGTTACTGTTCTTTGTGCTTGGCTTACCACGCCAGCAGCGACTGTGGCAGATAATGTATAAGTTATTGACAGGCCACTCTGTACTACCGTACTAATCCCCGTGACCAGATTTGCAGCAGTAGCTAACAAAGTCACATTGCCGCTGCTGGAACCCCCTGTTGGAGCTCCGAGGTTTACCTGCAGAGTAGTATTGGCCGGCATAACGGTATCAATTGCCCCGGTCATCTTCTTGTTGCTTCCGTTAGTAGTGATAGCCCAGGTTGTGGTGTTGTCCGCGTCAGCAACCGGCTGGGAACCTGCGGTTGCAGCGTCAACGACCAGGTTGCCAGGATTTCCACTGGTGGAAATCTCATTGATAGCACTGACCTCAAATGTAACCGTTTGCTGAGCGGTATTTGCGGCCATCGCCAGGCTACATATTACAAACAAAAAAACCAACCCTGCCATACTTAGTATCAACCTTCTCATCTTTTTCACCTCCCGCCGGCCCCCCTATTGTTTTACTTTTGCTCTAGAAATTCTTGTCGCAACACCATGTAACTAACTATAGAAAATCTAATTGGATGCCAGAAGCTAAGTTTACCCATCTGGTTCGGCAAATATTTCACTTGCTCCTAATCCATAATAAATAATCTTTCTAAGACAAACTTGATGAAACTAGGTCTTCCTTTCCTCTTCAAAGTCAACCAGTTACATATTTACTTTGTCAGTACCTTTTCTTTACTTTTATCGGTTTAGTTTTCGATACCTTTAAGGTATAAGGGATGATCACTGAGGTTAATTTATCACCTAAACACTCCATAAGCCCGATAAGATGCCGAATAAATTAATAACCTGGCAGGATTCAAGAAATATACTTAAAATCATTAAGGGGATTTCAAATGACTATAAGATCAGATTGGTCTAGTTAGCTTATCTCTGGGGCCTTTATGGGACAAATTTTGCTACCGGTTCTATTCTACTCAGGAGAGCAGGATTATTCAAGAGTTTTTCCAACTAAACAAGATAAATATTCATTTAAGTGTTTAAAACTCCCTGAGGCAGCGAACGATTTTAGAACCTTTCTGATCCAGAATCCACAGTTCATCCTTACCAGTATAGCTAACTTTTCATATTAAGCAAGAACAAGATGGTGTTCTGCAAGTATTTGGCCGGGGCCTCTAGATGGTTGAGTTCATAACTGCTTTGATAACACTGACAAAATGGCTCTAAATGCCGCTTTACTGATCGGTCACTACCATCTTCTGCGGGGAGCAACTGACAGAAGCTCCCCAGACTGGAACTCAGAATGACTTAGCGTATAACATCACCTCCGCACCTTCCTGAAAGACTTAAACAAAGCATAAAACCTTGACAAACGTCCTATTCTATTGTATAATTATATATACTGGCGAGCCTTAAAGAGTGAATGTATGCACACTATGTTTAGATATATGTTTATAAGCGTTGCATTTCTTCTTTTTTCCTTTATGCCCACCTACACTTTCCAGCTCCACTGTAAATCTGAATCCGAAAAAGACATAGGAGCAGAAACAGACTTGACCGAAGAAAATAGGTTTCAGGGTGACTTTGACCGTAGTCCTAACCATCCATTTATCTTTAGCGAATTCGAACCCCTTCCCAGCCCTGAGCGATTTGACTTTTTTCCTGATAGACTCACCAGAGAAAGAGGTCTTCTCACTCACAAGTCAGAAGCAGCTCCTACTACCTATCAGCTGAATAGAGTGATGTACCAGATAATTGATGATTTTCTTATAAATTCTGATACTTTTGGAGGGTCTGAGCAAAGCTACGCCGCTGTGGCTCGGGATGCTGCTGGTAATTTTGTCATTGCCTGGGAAGATTACCGTAGCGGACACTCTGACATCTATTTTCAAAGATGTGATTCCTATGGTAACCCTTTAGGTTCTAATCTTAAAGTGAATGATGATAATGGTTCTGCTTCTCAGTATAATCCTGCTATTGCCATGGATAGATCAGGCAACTTTGTTCTCACCTGGATAGACGGCCGCAATGGCAACTATGATATCTATGCCCAGAGATATGACTCCTCTGGCTGTGCTTTGGCTTATAACTTCAAAGTGAACGATGATGCTAATTTCACTAAGCAAGTGGCTAATGCTGTTGCCATGACTGGTTCCGGCAGCTTCGCAATCGTCTGGCAAGATTATCGCAATGGCAACTATGATATCTATGCACAGAGATATGACTCCTCTGGTGGCTCTCTGGGCTCTAATTCTAAAGTGAATGATGATACCGGGTCTGCCCAACAATTTTGGCCCGATATTGCCATGGATGTTTCTGGCAACTTTGCTGTCACCTGGTTAGACTACCGTGATGACTATAACGAGATCTATCTACAAAGATATGATTCCGGTGGCAACCCTTTAGGTAGCAACTTTAAGGTAAACTGGACTGCCGGGCGTATTGGGAAACGCTATCCAGCTATTGCCATGGATCATAGTGGAAATTTTGTAGTCACCTGGCAAGACCACAAACCTGGCATGGATCATTACTCTGATGTCTATGCGCAACGATATGACTCCCAAGGGAACCCCATAGACTCTAACCTCAAGGTGAATGATGTTTCCGATTCTGCCTATTACTATGATATTCTTGATATCGCCATGGATTCCTCTGGAACTTTTGTCATCACCTGGACCGATAGGCGTGATGGCAGCCATGATATCTATGCCCAGATATACAACTCCTCTGGTAATCCTATAGGCTCTAACTTCAAGGTAAACTATGATATTGCAACCACCCATCAACATGAACCCGCTATTGCTGTTAATGGCTCGAAGAAGTTCATCGTCACTTGGGAAGACCGCCGTAATGGCAACGCTGACATCTATGCCCGGAGATACGACCCCTCTGGAGACCCTTTAGGCTCTGATTTCAAAGTAAATGACGATGCCAAGTCTACCGATCATTTTCTTCCCGATATTGGTATGGATGCCTCTGGCAACTTTGTAATCATCTGGACTGACACTCGCAATGGAAACCATGATATCTATGCTCAGCGATACGATTCCTCTGGCAGCCCCTTAGACTCCAATTTTAAAGTAAATGTCAATTCCAACTCTACCTTTCAGTGGGTCACAGCTATCGCCATGGATAGTTCTGGTGCCTTTGTCATCGCCTGGGAAGATGACCACAATGGCGACCCTGACATTTACGCCCAGAGATATAGCTCTTCTGGCACTCCTTTAGATTCTAACTTTAAGGCGAATGATGATGCTGGATCTAGAGAACAGCTTTTCCCCGATATTGCTATCCATGGATCTGGTGACTTTGTCATTACCTGGCAAGATTACCGCAGTGGTAACCCAGATATTTATGGGCAGAGATATAATTCTTCAGGTCAGGCCTTAGGCTCTAACTTCAAGGTGAATGATGATGCTGGGTTTGCCTCTCAATATTATCCTGCCGTTGTTATGGATGATTTGGGCAACTTCACGATCACCTGGCAGGATTATCGTAATGGGAAATACGATATCTATGCTCAAAGATATGACCCTTATGGCAACCCTTTGGGATCCAACTTAAAGGTGAGTGATGATTACGGGACTGATTCTCAGTTTTATCCTAATATCGCCAGTGACAGTTATGGCAATTTTGTCATCGTCTGGCAAGATTTCCGCAATGGGATATTTAATTCTGATATCTATGCCCAGAGATATGATGCATCTGGAAATCCAGTAGGTGGTAATTACTTAGTGCCCAATACCCAGTACGCCTTTTTTCATCAAGAAGACCCCACGGTGGCAGCTAATAATTCTTTCATCTATTTCACCTGGGCAGATAATCGAAGAGCAAAAGGTCTGGATGTTTACGCCAAGATAGTTGACTGGAACTGGACCAAAGTTAGAGAAGAGCAGGAGACAAGTCATCCGGATTCCTTTGAGCTATCTAACAACTATCCTAACCCCTTCAATCCTACGACCACCATATCATTCAGTCTAAAGGCCAAAGCTTCAGAACTCAGCCAACCCATTCACACTACACTAACGATTTGCAATATTTTAGGACAAAAGGTCAGGACCCTAGTCAACGATAAGAGATTACCTGGAGTTTATAAAGTAGTCTGGGACGGAAAGGACAGTTCAGGCCACGAAGTCGCAAGTGGGATATATTTTTATCAACTGAAGACGAAAAATTTCATTTCCTCGAAAAAAATGGTTCTGCTAAGATAGTACTCTTCGAACGGGTTACTCAATCAAATATCCCTGTTTGCCTAAGGATGTAATTCGCAACATATTGCAGTAGGAGCAACTGTAAAATCCCAAAGTGGACTGGTTTTGAACTTTTCTGATGATTCTAAGAGAGAATTTTCAGGCACTCGCTCCAGATTTCTAAAAACTTGCCTCTTGGCAAAAGCTAGTTCTTCAGCTATAAAAAACTGGAAATTTTATCGCACTCGTTCTTCTCTAGAGCTTGTTCGTTGAATCTAGATTGATTCTATGGCTAGGTCTGACGATAACCCGGAAGCATGAATCACATACATCTCTCGATCCGTGCTCGAATGAACCTAACCTATTGTATCAGAAGGAAATAAACGTTGATGCTCCTCGGGCAGGGCTCGAACCTGTCCTATGGATCAAATTCGACAACTTAGCGGTTAATCCCGCATTTATGCGGGACTCACTCTACCATCATAACAGCATATAAAAAACTCCTCGGGCAGGGCTCGAACCTGCAACTTAGCGGTTAACAGCCGCTCACTCTACCATTGAGTTACCGAGGAATAATCAGTTTTGCTATTAGCTATACGCAATTAGCTATTAGATTTTTCGGATAAAATATATGAAAATGAAGAGAACTGTCAAGAAAAATGAGAACTATTTGATATTTTCTGTGGCGGGATGTTTCTATCCCGCCACATTTGAATATCTTACTTCAACAAACTCATCTTCTTAGTGATTATATTGTCACCTGCAGAAAGCTTATAGAAATAAACTCCTGAAGCTACTACGGAGCCTGTCTCATTCTTACCATCCCAGGTTACAGTGTGATTACCTGCTTCTAAGACACCATTAGCCACGATCTTAACCTTTTCACCTAAGATGTTGTAGATGGTCAGATTCACCTCAGATTTAACAGAGATATAGAAGGAGATATTAGTTGCTAAGTTAAAAGGATTGGGGTAGTTCTGGAACAAATTGAATTTCTCAGGCAGAGAGGCATCAGCAATCGCCTTGGGTGAAGGGGTTCCCCCTAAGGCTCTGCAGGCATTGATCCTTCCAGTTCCTAAAAGACCTACATACCCTGGATTTAAGGCATCGATATTATCGGTGGTGCTCTTTATCCGGTTATAGATATCCTGCCAGGTATAGGAGGGGTATTTAGATTTAATCAAAGCGGCTTCACCGGTAACAAAAGGAGTGGACATTGAGGTGCCGCTCATCGCTGCTACATAATCGTTAGCTGCATCCTGATAGTTATGATAGGTGCTGACGATATCGACCCCTGGGGCAGAGACATCTACCCAGGAGCCGTAGCTGGAAAAGTCAGCTTTTACATCATTCTTATCTGTGGCTGCCACATTCATTACATCTGTCCTGCTGCCAAGATAGTCAGCTGCGTTATTATTGCTGTTCCCGGCTGCATGGCAAATTAAAACTCCTTTAGAGATAGCATAATCTACTGCTGCACCAAAACCACCGGTATTAGAGGAACCCCAACTACAGTTGGCTACAGTAGCACCTTTGTTCGCAGCATAATAAAGTGCAGAGGCGGCAAATCCCATATTCACGTATCCATATCCATTGGAGGCTAACCAGCCTATTCTCAAGCACATAATCTTTGAGCCATTCCCAATCGAGCCTGTGGTCCCATCTCCCCAGCCACCAGCCACTCCAGCTACTCCACGGGAGTTATTGGTCATAGCCCCAGCAATACCGGCAACATGAGTTCCATGACCGGCAAAATCCCTGGGATCATTATCCGCAGTCCTGCAGTCCTCACCTCTCATGCAACCTGAAACTCCAGTAACCCAGTCCCAACCCATCCAGTCATCCTTTAAACCATTGCCATCATCATCTTTCTTGTTTCCTTTAATCTCATTAGGGTTTATCCAGATGTTCCCGGTAGTAGTTGACCAGCTTGAACCTCCTAAGTCCTTATGATAATACCTGACACCTGAATCGAGGATAGCCATTTTAACTGCGGTGCTTCCCGCATTAATCTGCCAGGCACAGGGGGCATCAATATCATGGTCATTAGCATTATGCAAACCCCATTGATTCCAGGGGTCTGCTTGACCCTGAAAATAATAATCATTGGGATATATATCATAAAGGGGATGGATACCGATCGGTTCAACATGGTCAACATCCGGCAGAGATGAATAGGCACTGATAACCTCTTCCAATCTATGACTACCACTGAAGGTAACCACATAATATTTAGATAGATCCGGGACTCCTGGTTCAGCTTCTGCTCCTGGAAACTCTTTTTCCATAGCTAAAACACTATATCTCTCATTCAAGATATCAAAAGAAGATAACCCGGTTTGGACAAACCCTTTTGCCAGAGATGGCTGAACATTCCCTAAATCAGATCTTAGCTTTACTACAAACTGGTTAGGAACATATTGAATTTCTCCAGATTGGTTATCAAATACAACGTTAGTTCCCTCACCTGCCCAAACGGATGAAACTAAAAACAAAGAGAAAATAAACAACATAAGTAACTTTTTCATATTAAACCTCCATAAAGTTGAAGGATTGAGGTAAATCTGTCATCAAAAAACTAAGGAGATTTCAAGCTTACCTTTATCTATTCAACTCCTTTTAAAAAAAGTTAATAAGACCAGTTCTCTGCTGAATTGGCTTATACTTCTTCATCACCTCCTTTACTTAAGTTAGAAGGTTTATTAATTTAAAACTTTAAGAAACGAAGAACAGTCAAAAAAGAACTAAAAACAAAGTTTGTTTTTCATAAGATAATGTCAGTCCAAATTTTGTCAAGAAAAATATTGGGTTTTTTAAAAAGTCAAATTTGAGGAGCGAAGCCCGGTAAAGTTGAAAGAAATTCCTTGGAGTGTAAAGCTTTAGCTTAACTTTTTTCTCTGACGGAGCGATACAAATTTTTCCAGAGTTCTCGAATTAAGCACTTGGTAGATTTTCAATTATCTTCGTAGATATATGATGATTACAAACAGCTTCAGGATGAGATGTTCGTAGATTCAAAAGTGAACAGTGGTAAGTAAAGATTGGTATAAGATGAAAAATATCTTGACTTTAAAAATGTAACTTGATAAACTATTCAATAATGGAGGAAAAATATGAATACACTTAAAACCGCATTTTTTCTTACCCTTTTAACCCTGCTTTTAGTATTTATCGGCAGGCTCTTAGGTGGTAATTCCGGGATGATAATTGCCCTAATCTTTGCAGCGGTCTTGAACTTAGGGAGCTACTGGTTTTCAGATAAGATCGTCTTGAGAATGTATCGAGCTCAAAAGATAGAAGAGAGTGACAATCCCAGATTGTATAGAATCGTCAAAAATATCGCCCTGCAGTCAAATCTCCCTATGCCCAGATTATATATCATCCCCTCGGATTCACCCAATGCCTTTGCCACTGGAAGAAACCCTCAGCACGCTGCAGTGGCGGTTACTTCAGGGATTATGAAGATTCTAAATGAAGAAGAGTTAGAAGGGGTTTTATCTCATGAGATGGCTCATATAAAAAACAGGGATATACTTATTGGTTCAATTGTGGCAACTGTTGCCGGAGCTATAAGTATGTTAGCTCAGATGGCTCAATTCGCCTTTATCTTTGGAGGAGGAAGAGATGATCGGGAAGATAGAGGAGGAGGATTAGCCACATTATTTTTAGCTATCTTAGCCCCCATTGCCGCTCTTTTAATCCAGATGGCAATTTCCCGCTCCAGAGAGTATCAGGCAGATGAAAGCGGTGCCAGGACCAGCCATAAGCCGTTATATTTAGCTAATGCTTTAAAGAAGCTCTCTTATGCTTCCCAGAGAATCCCGATGGAAGCTAATCCCTCAACTGCTCATCTTTTTATAGTAAACCCGCTTTCTGGTAGAGGGATGGTTAATCTTTTCAGCACCCACCCACCCTTAGAGGAAAGGATTTCCAGGCTGGAGGAGTTAGCCAAAAGGTTGTGAAAAAATTATTTTTCAAGAGGTAAAGGGGGAATATCTAAAATACTTAGGATACAACCAAGTTACACAACACTGTGTTTTACTACAAAAGGTAGGCAAACAAAAAAATGGAAATTACTTTTCATTATCCTCCAGAGCTCTTAGAGTTACTAATCACAACAATTCCTTTGTTGTGTCCATCAAAGAAGAGTGTTTTGCTTTTCTTTCAAGGTGCTGGTGTTCATTCAAACGATTTACAGGATATGTCACAAAAGATTCAAGAGAACAAGGAAAGCATAAGTAAGTATGAAATTGCTCACACTATCTTAACTAGGGTTAATTCAGCTGGAGAAAAAAGTCTAAGAGTACGTAGGGAGATTCTCAAAAGAGTTGTGGAGTTTGAAGATTTCTCGGCTTGTTGGGCTGATGACCAATTGAAAGCAAAGGGACTCGTAGCTGAGATTAGGCGTGTTGTTGATGTGAAGGATTCTTTTTCTCGGATGAAACAGGAAAAAGATGAAGAGAGAAAAAAGCATCAAGCTGAACACGAAGCGAGAGTTAACGCCATCCAAAAAAAGCAAGAGGAAATGGATACTATTAAGAAAGAACTTTTCTCACTCTTCTCGATTACAGAGCCAAAAAAACGAGGAACTTTACTAGAAACTCTTCTTAATAAATTATTCAAGGCAGGTGACATTCTTGTTCGTGAATCATTCAAGCACTCAGAGGAAGGTGTGGGAATTGTTGAACAAATAGACGGTGTAATAGAAATAGATGGTTATCTTTTCTTGGTAGAAATGAAATGGTGGAATCAGCCTCTTGGCAAGAGCGAAGTTGCACCACACTTGGTTAAGATTTTCAATCGTGGTCATGCTGGAGGTATTCTTATTTCTGCATCTGGATACACGGCTCCAGCAATCCTTGATTGTAAGGAAGCACTCACACAAAAGATTATCGTTTTGTGCGAACTTGAAGAGTTTGTCTATTTACTCGAAAACAGAGGCAATTTAAAAGATTTCATTAAGTCAAAAATAAATATTGCAGTTATGGAGAAGAAACCTTTTGAAAGGATACAAAGAAAAGATTAAAGATGACTCTTTATTTCATCACGTCAGCGTCTAATAGGGGCTTTATGAGAGTTTGCGCCTCTTTAAATGCCCTTGCGGGCACTTCGTAAAGCCTGAAAACGTTAGCCGCTCATTGTAGGCAAAAATTAAGATTAGAAATTATGAAATGTGATTATTATGGATCTTAACGAGAAGTTAATGGACTCGCTTAAAACCATCTCTAAAGCAACGATAAAATTGCTTGTTGGTATATTTGTTCTTTCCATATATTTTATACAAAGAGCTTTGTACGTATTCACGGATGTTTCCGATCTTTCTAAATGGAAGTCAGGCTATCAGATCAATTTTTTAGGTCTGGAATTCTCATATAGAACTTTAACGCTTATCTGGCCCCTAATTCTCGGAACACTTTGTCTTTCGTTTTATTATTTGACTGAAAAGCAGATATTCATATGGTCATGTCTTCGTCGTGATTTTAAAGAGTTTTCAAATGAAATTCTTCCATCTATTGACCCATTTTTAATTACACCAAGAAGGATTAATATTCCTGGCAGTAAGTTAATTTGGCACTTTATCTTCTTAGTTCCTATATTCGCTATCATAATACATTTTAGTTCTGGTCTTTCAACGTTAATTATGGTTTTTTTTAAGGCTGGATTCTTCACTATAATAAGTACTTTAAATATACTAATAACTACTCTATTTCTTTTTGTTTCTTCGATATTCGGAATTTTGAGTGGAATTTATTTTTTAAAAGCTATTATTCATTTGAGAGATACATTTGATTAGGAATAAATTTGTTATCATCCTTGGGGAAAATTACCTGCAACGAACAGCTAACATGGTGAAAAAGACTTATGTGCAAACCTTTCGGGCTTCCTTTGCAACGAGCCTTTTACTCCTCAAAAATTTGATTTTTTAGAAACTTCGGTCTAAAATTTTGGCAATCTCTATGGAAAACTACTGGATACAGATAATTTTGATCATAGCCCTGATCTTAGCTAACGGCTTTTTTGCCAGCTCGGAGTTCTCATTAATTACCCTGCGCAAGAGCCGGGTAAGGGAGCTGGTCGATTCAGGTAATAAAAAAGCTCTATTAGTGCAGAGGCTTCAGTCGGAGCCGGAAAAATTCTTAGCCACAGCTCAGATCGGGGTTACCTTAGTTGGCACTTTAGCCTCAGTTGTTGGTGGTGCCAAGATCGTTGACCTTTTAATCCCCCTTTTAAGAAAATTGCCTTTTGAGTTTATCCAGAGGTGGAGCGAATCCATTTCTATCGCCATTGTAGTTATAGGCATCGCTTATCTTTCCCTGGTGATTGGTGAGCTTGTGCCCAAATATGTAGCTTTAAGATACTCGGAGAAAGTTGCCCTGCGGGTGGCAGGACCGATTCGTTTCCTTTCCTTGTTATCCTTTATCATTATTAAGCCACTCTCATTTTCCACCCGGGGTTTGATGAGACTTTTTATTGGAAAAACACCTAAGGAGCCACCCTTTATCTCTGAGGAGGAGTTGAAATATATAGTAACCGAAGGTAAAGATAAGGGGATTTTTGAAAAAACAGAGGCGGAGATAATCCACAGCGTTTTTGAGTTCACCGATACATCCGTGAAAAGGGCAATGATTCCCAGGACTGAAGTGGTGGGATTGGAGATAAATTCTGACCAGAAAACGGTATTGCGGACTGTTACCGAAGAGGGATATTCTCGTTTACCAGTTTACAAGGATAACTTAGATAATATCCTGGGGATAATCCACGCCAAAGATGTTATCACCATCTTACAGCACAGCGACCTGATAATCCTTGAGGATATAATTAGAAAGCCTTATTTTGTTCCGGACTCTATGAAGATAAGTGAGCTTTTAAGGGAGTTTCAGAAAAGAAGGTCTCAGATGGCTATAGTCCTGGACGAGTTTGGAGGGACGGCTGGACTTATAACTTTAGAAGATATAATCGAGGAGATAGTTGGCGAGATAGAGGATGAATATGATGAGGAAAGAAAAGAGATAGAGATTTTATCTGATGGCTCCGCTGTTGTACGGGGCTCAATTCCTCTACGGGAATTGAACGAAAAACTCAGGCTCAATTTACCAGAAGAAAAATTTGAGACCTTAAACGGGCTTTTAATTAACACCCTGGGAAGGATACCCATCTTAGATGAAAAAATAGAGCTTTTCGGCTTGAATTTCTATATACTCGAGAAGATGGGGCATCACCTGCAGAAGTTAAAGATAAACAAAAAAGAGAAGGAAGATGTTTGAGAGCATAATCGAGCCAGTAGGAAAATGGATAATAGAGACCATCTCCAGCCTGGGCTATTCCGGGATAATCTTAACTATGGGAATTGAGTCTGCCTGTATCCCTTTACCATCTGAGATAATTATGCCTTTTTCCGGATATTTAGTATTTGCAGGGAGATTTAATCTTTTCTGGGTCTCAGTGGCTGGGGCATCCGGGTGTGTGTTAGGTTCTTTAGCCGCATATTGGGCAGGAATCATATTAGGAAGACCTTTTATAGAAAAATATGGAAAATATATTTTGATCTCTCATCGGGATTTAGATACTGCAGATAGATGGTTTAAAAGATATGGTGATTGGGCGATCTTTTTCTCCCGTCTTCTTCCGGTGATAAGGACTTTCATCTCCTTACCGGCTGGAATTGCCAGAATGAACTTCCCCAAATTTATTTTATATACTTTTTTAGGCTCGCTACCTTGGTGTTTTGCCTTAGCTTTTATAGGAAAAATCCTGGGAGAAAACTGGCAGAGCATTAGGACTTATTTCAGGGGTGCGGACATTATAATCATTATTGTTATAATCTTAGGAATTGCATTTTTCATCTACCGACACTTAAATTTTAAGAAAGAGAAAAATTAGGTTTAAGTATGAAACTTTTAAATAGTTTACCTTGGAATTTTAAAAAGTTGTTTTGGAGATAAAAATGGAGTGTAAAGCTTTAGCTTTACTTCCTGGTCAGTGAGGAATTGTCGTCAAGACCCATTCTGGGGGATTTCCCGTACCAGTTCTATGGTTCCATAATTTCATGCGGGAATTCCAATTCCCGCATGAACAAAACTGATTTTGTATTATGAATCTATTAAACTATTTTTTAACTGTTTTTGTCTCTCTCTTTTTAGTAGTGGATGTGATAAGTAACGTCCCTATCTTTTTATCCTTAACTCAAGGGTATGAGAAAAAATAAAGAAGGGATATGGCTAAAAAGGCAATCCTGATTGCTTTATTAGTCCAGTTGCTTTTTGTCATCTTCGGGAATTATATCTTCCGCTACTTAGGGATAAAAACCTATTCTTTTTCTATTGCCGGAGGGATTCTGCTTGCCATCGTAGGGGTAGAGATGCTCTTTGGCCATAAAACCAGAACCGAATATTCCGAAAACGGATCCGTAGGACAGGAGGAAGATAAAGCCGAGGAAAAAGAAAATATCACTATTGTCCCCTTAGCCATTCCCTTGCACACTGGTCCTGCCTCGATCTTGGCTGGTATGATTCTTTTCAACCAGCCGGAAAAATTCGATCTTAAAGGAAATGAGCTTTATCTTTTCAAAGCACTTTTCATATTATCCACGATTTTAGTCTATACCCTTTCACTTTTCATCCTTTTAAGGTCAGATTTGATCCTGAAATTCCTGAGACACATCGGGATGAAAGTCCTGACCCGCATAATGGGGCTTCTGATCCTTGCTCTTTCAGTGCAGTTTGTGATAAATGGGATAAGAGAAGCTTTGGGGTGATTTTTCGTAGGGGCAACCCCCTGCGGTTGCCCTTTTTTAAGTTGGTTCGGGAATTGGATTTTTCCGCCTGTGGCGGAATCCTAGTGACCCGAACCAAATCCCACACGAACAGAGAAATTTTTTGTAGTGGAGCCCCTTGTGGGCTCCCGAAAAAACGGGAGGGGACAAGCCCCTCCCCTACATAAAAACTTCATTCGATATCAGCCTTGTAGTTGCCCAATTCATTGGGCAAATTTTGGCTCTATAAATCGAGCAACTACATTTCTCCATCCAAAATTCACCAGGGCGGAGATGAACTCCCTACGGGGGGCAAAGATCGGCGTAGCCGTCGTAAGGCTTTTATCGACCGCTCCTACGGGGTCTTAAATGTGTTACCAATATTGGGAAGTAATACACCCAGCGGGTCGCCCCTACTATTTTTTTTCATAGATAATTTTTATAGAATAATCCTATAGATGGTTTATTAAAAATAATATAGTAATTGTTTCTGATAATACGTTATATTTTACTAAAATGAGGTTTTTATTAAAAATCGAACGGTGCAGATTTTAGAATGACCGAGAATTATCTGAAATTTAATAGGGAGATAATTTTATGAGCCAGGATAAAAAGAAAGTTGACTGGTCAGAAGGGTGCTGGAAAGAGATGCTGATAGACCAGCGAAAGTATATGTGGCTCAACGATACAGTGGCTAAGTTAGCCCTGTGGCTGGACCTCAAACCCGGAATGATCGCAGTTGACGTCGGTTGTGGACTGGGTAACCTGGGTTATACTTACTGGCATTATTTTGGTGAAGGTGGGCGCTATTTTGGCGTGGATGAGTCGCCGGAGTTAATCCGGGATGCAACAGAAGCAGCAAAGGATTGGGCAACTGGTGGCGAGACAAAATTTGTAATTGGCGATGCTTATAAGTTGCCATTTTCGGATGATTTCGCCGATTGGGTTATGTGTCAGACCCTTTTGATGCATCTGGAAAAACCTGAGCTTGCCTTAGCTGAGATGGTCCGGGTAGCTAAGCCAGGTGGACTTATCATGTGCAACGAACCAGATAACCTATCAACAATGCTAGCAAAACACTATTGGTCTATACCAGAGCTTGATATTGAGGAAGAGCTTTTAATCAAGGAAGTGTATTTAATCACTAACAAAGGCCATATTAAGCTGGGCCGAGGGGATCAGAACATCGGCTCTAAGGTTCCAGCGATGATGAAAGATTTGGGACTTAGGAAAATTGAAGCTCGGATGAACGACAAGGTTCAATTCCTCCATCCACCTTATGAGGACCCGCGCCAACAACATCTTCTACTTCAAATAAAGAAACGAGTATTGGAGCAGAGCGAATTCTGGATGGAATATACCCGGGAGGAGTTCCTGGCAGGAGGTGGAAATCCCGATGAATACGAACGTTTTCGAGAAATATCTGATAAGCTCAAGCTCATTTTCAAGCAGCAACTTGAGGATGGCAAGTATACTGCTTGTTCTTCCGGTTTCTTCTATGTAATTAAAGGAAGGAAGCCAAAATAATCAGGCTTATGCTGTCAAGAATTAACTTTCGGGAATCTTTTTGAGTATAATTCTAACTTCTTAGGATTAAAAAGCAGCAGGATTTTTACGGAGTTTTATACTAACTCATCTTTATGATCTCCTTAATCGCCTGATCGATATCTTTTTTACTAAAAGGTTTTTTCATGAAAGCTTTAGCTCCAGCATTTAATACCTTTTCAACTTCTTCTGGTCCGACATGTCCGGTGATTGCCACTATCTTTACGTCTCTATCGAGCTCAAGCAATTTGTGGGTTAAGTCAATTCCATCCATTTCTGGCATGGAGATGTCAGTGAATACAATATCGAATTTCTCTTTTTGGTAAGCTTCCAGTGCTTGTTTACCTTCATGGGTGACTGCTACCTTATGGCCATTCACCTCTATCAGTTTCCCTAGGACCTCAGCCACTACCTCTTCATCATCCACAATTAATATTTTTAAATTTTTCTGCTCCATCAACCCCCCCCATTTGGGTCAGAAAAATCGAATTCAACATTCCTTCTGGAGTATCAAGCTTCAGTTAATCTCTGTGCTTGCCATCCGCCTGATGCGGACCAACCTGGTTCTCCTATGGCGAATCGGGTCAGGGAACCCGACGGTCACAAATAGGTAAAGCTAAAGTCTTCACCAGGATCCTGTGGACAAGACCTTGAGGCTTTACACTCCAGAAAGTCTCTACAAATTTTATTTATCAAAACCTCAAATTTATGTCATCAATTTCGATATAGCCAGGCATAGCACCTCGTTTTTAAATGGCTTGATCAGAACCTCATCTGCTCCAGCTTCCTTTGCCTTTTCCTCCATCTCTCTCATTATATGTCCGGTTATCACTATGACTTTGGTCTTTTGATCCTGCTCTTTAATCTTTTTAATCAGCTCTATCCCATCCATATCCGGCATAGTGATGTCAGATAAAACTATATCATATTTTTCTTTTTTAAAAAGCTTTAACCCCTCTTTCCCTCGCAAAGAGGCAGTTACCTGATGACCTCTGGATTCCAAAAACTTCTTTAAGCCAGATGAAATTGCCTTCTCATCATCCACCAACAGGATTTTCAACTTCCTCTCTGTCTCTATGGAAGGTTTAATCTCAATTTCTTTAATAGCTTTAGGAGGTAAGTTCTTTGAGACCGGGATTAAGATGGTGAACTTTGCTCCCTTACCAACTTCTGATTCCACCTCTATTTTACCCTGATAGCCATCTATAATTCCATAGGAAAGGAAAAGCCCTAAACCGGTCCCGGGTATCTCACTGCCACCTAAAGCCCCCTTGGTGGTGACAAAAGGCTCAAAGATTTTTCCCCTTAACTTTTCAGGGATACCGCAACCGGTATCCTCAAAGATGATTCGAATGTTATCTCCAATTAGTTCCAGCAGAATGGTTAATTTACCTCCTTTAACTCTCATCGCGTCCCGCGCATTGGTGACCATATTCAAGAAAACCTCGGATAGTTGTCCTGCATCACAGTAAATCTTAGGGATGGGTTTGAATTTCTCCACCATCTCTAGGTTGAGCTTCTCTAAGTCACGCCGGGTCACTGCTAAAACGCTTCTCAAAGGCTCGGTTATATCGATTAACTCTTTTCTCGCTTCTTTCTGCCGGGCAAAGGCTAAGAGGTTGTTGGTAATGCTTGCGGCTCGATGAGAATTATCCGCTATGATCTCAAAACATTCCTTGATCTGCCGGGAATCTTGGGTGATTAACCCTAACTCCGCATTAGCTAACATCCCGGCTAAAATATTGTTGAACTCATGTGCTATGCCATAAGCTAAGGTTCCTACTGCAGCTAACTTCTCTGTTTGAATGAGCTGCTGCTGGAGCTGTTTTCTTTCAGTGATATCCCGAAAGATGCCAAAAGTAGTAGTTAGGACTCCATCCTTGTTAAACCAGGGTGCTGCAGTTAAAAGAAGGAAGTGTTTTTCCCCTTTCGCATTCATAATCTCGATTTCATAAGACCCTTTTTCTCCTTTGTGACGTCTTTTTGTTTGCTCCTGGATAAATTTAAACTGTTCTGGAGAAGTGAACTCCTTAAGGTTCCGTCCGGCCAGACCACCCCTTGGAACTCCAAAGATTTTCTCTGCGGCTGGGTTGGTAAAAATAAAGTTCTCATCCAGATCCGCGGTAGCAATACCCTCGCCCTGATTTTCAATCAGGAGTCGGTATTTCTCCTCGCTTTCCTTTAGCGCCTCCTCCGCTTTCTTGCGTTTTGTGATATCTTTGAAGAAACCAGTATTGTATTCTCTACCACCTATGGTAACTTTGGTGGAGCTGATATCCGCATATACGATCCTACCATCTTTTCTCAAACAGGGAATATTTTCAGCTAACGTTTTGTCTTCTCTTGCCTGAGCTTCAAATTCGGAAATCACATGCTCCAGCTCATCTTTGGGATGAATGTCAGCTACACTCATTTGCTTTAATTCATCTTCGGTATACCCTAAGATTCTGCATATGGCGGGATTGGCATACTTAAATTCTTTGGTTTGAATATCAGCCACAAGTATTCCTTCTGCAGACCCCTCAAACAATGCCCTGTATTTTTTTTCAGATTCTCTAAGCGATTCCTCTGCCTGTTTGCGCTCGGTGATGTCCCAGAATATTCCCAGTACTCCTATCGGCTTGCCATCATTTCCCAAGACCGGGGTTTTAACCGTCTGGACGATTTTTTTTTCTTTCTTCTCAATGTACTCTTCAACTACCTCCATTGTTTTTCCAGTTCTCATGACCTCCCAATCATCTTTTCTATATTTTTGGGCGAGCTCTTTAGGGTAGAAATCAAAATCGGTTTTTCCCTTGATCTCCTCTGGTTTAATACCCAGAGATTTGCAATAATTTTTGTTGGCGGAAATATATACAGAGTTTTTGTCTTTTAAAAATATCAACTGCGGCAAATTTTCAAGCAAAGTTCTATATTTTTTCTCAGATTCTCTTAGCGACTGCTCTGCCTTTTTTCGCTCAGTTATATCCCGGTTACTGGAGCGTCTTCCCACCCATCTGCCATCCTCACCATAAACTGGCTGGCAATAGTGGCTGATCCATCGTTCTTTCCCTGCTCGATCCAGGATACGATACTCTAAATTGCAGATTTCCTCCCCTTGTTTCAATAACTCTTTATAGTGTCCGGATACAAATTCACGGTCCTCAGGATGGAGGATGGTTTTAATCAAATCAGGATTGGCAAGGAATTCCTTAGCAGGATAACCAGTGATCCTTTCAAAGGAGGGTGAAACGTAGATTAAATCCCCTTCTGGACCGAGCCATTCCTCCCAGTCATAATTGAAGTCAGCTACTATGCGATATTTCTCTTCACTCTCCCGCAGTGCCTTTTCAGTTTTCTCTCGCCTAACTTCAGATTTGTAGATTAAAGCAAAAGCAATCAAACCAATAGAAAATACAACCATTAGATCAACAAATACTTCAAGTAATTCGTGGTGTGGAGCTGTTCCGAAGAGAAGATAAGGAAACTGTACCAGGTGCTCCAGCGTAATCACAATACCTAAAACGATTATCAGACTTATAAATATCAGCCCCGTTTTCCCCCCGACGAGCTTTCCCAGCTCATTTTTCATTTAATCATTCTCCCTTATTTGCTAAATTTAAACCTGTCAAAATTCCTCTTTTTCCTCTAATTTCCAAATTTTATTAGAATAATCTTTCAGCTTCTCTCTGTCAATCAAAAAGTACAAACAACTAATGGAGTCTAAAGTCTCAATCCGCCTAAGGTGGACTGGCGATTTTAGCTCTGTCAAATAGTAAACCTAAAGGTTTACACTCCTAAAAAATATAGCTATAACTTAACCTTAATAGAGATCAAGTTATAATTGTCTTCAATACGCTTATCATTTTCAATGTGTGGATATAAAATTTAAAAGTTAGACTAATACCCCCCCTTTGAATAATGGGATAAGAGACTTCTTTATTCTTATCGGAATTATGACAGGAAGGGTTTACTTACAAAATCTCAGTTTTGGCAAAGGCTATTCAGTTAATACCTCTGGAAAACTCAAATCTGCAGACGGTTCTTTTTGTTTTGTCAAGTCGCGTAGGGGGCGGAGCTTGTTGAGTTTAGCGAAACCCAGATTTTAGGGTCTCCACCCTTCCTCCCTCAGACGCTATAAAAAAATAAAGGGCAGACACACGGTTCAACAAACTCACCGTCCTGAGCAAGGTCGAAGGAGGGGTCTGCCCCTACAATTTCTATTTTCCGTTTACTAATTAGAGACCATATTTTTCGATTATCGCTTTTTTGTCATTTCCTAAGATGTCGTATTTTTTTCCGATGCGGGTGAAGGCTTCAATGGCTTTATCCAGGTGTCCCATCTCATGGTCGGCTGAAATCTGAACCCTGATCCGGGCCTCACCTTTTGGAACCACCGGGAAGAAAAATCCGATAACGTAAATCCCTTCGTAATACAGGTCCTTAGCAAAATCAGAAGCTAACTTGGCATTGTAAAGCATTATCGGAACAATTGGATGAATACCTGGCTTGATATCAAAACCTGCTTCAGTCATCTTTTTTCTGAAATATAAAGTATTCTTCTCCAGCTTATCCCTTCTTTCAGTGGTCTTGGAGATAATATCTAAGACCTTGCTGGCCGCAGATACAATCACCGGCGGAACAGTATTGGAGAAAAGATAGGGTCTGGCTCTCTGCCGCAGTAAATCCACTAACTCTTTTCTGCCACTAATACAGCCACCTGAAGCCCCTCCTAAGGCTTTACCCAGGGTGGTGGTAATAAGATCGATCCTGCCCATAACGCCGCAATGCTCATGCGTTCCCCTGCCGGTCTTTCCTACAAATCCGGTGGAATGAGAATCGTCCACTAAAACCATTGCATCATATTTCTCTGCCAGATCGCAGATAACATCCAGCTTAGCAATGTCTCCGTCCATAGAGAAAACACCATCCGTGATAATCATCCTGTGGCGGTTTTCCTGAGACTCCTGCAGCTTTTCCTCTAAATGCTCCATATTGGAATGCTTATAAACATACTGCTGGGCTTTACAAAGCCTCATCCCATCCACTATCGAGGCGTGCACTAATTTATCTGCAATCATAGCATCTTCCCTATCCAGAAGGACCTCGAAGACCCCGGCATTAGCATCCATACAGGAAGGGAATAAAATAGTATCTTCAGTTCCTAAGAAATCGGTCAATTTTCTTTCTAATTGCCGGTGAATGTCCTGGGTTCCGCAGATAAATCTGACTGAGGACATACCATAACCTCTGTCATCTAACCCTTGATGGGCCGCTTTAACCACTTCTGGATGGCTGGAAAGACCCAGATAATTATTGGCGCAGAAATTAATCACCTGTTTCTCCTGTGCTCCTTCAGGAAACTCCACCTTGATATCCGCTCCTTGAGGAGTATGAATATACCTTTCTTCTTTATTCAGGCCCGCCTCTTTGATGTTCTTCAGTTCATTTTGATAAAACTCTTTTGCCTTACTTCCATAAGCCATAAGACCTCCTGCATAATCATTTAAAAATTTTTATTCTATTCACTAAAAGGTCATTTAATCTATTAATTCATCTCCTGGCTGAAGAGATTATATTTTTACAAATTCCTTAAGCAAAGTGATGATATTATTTATTGAATCAAAAGCCTCTGGAGTTGCTTTGGCATCTGGGATTTGAATTTTAAACTTTTTCTCTAAGAAAGTTTTTAAAGAGACCATAGAAAAAGAATCTACGATTCCCGAGGAGATCAGAGGGGTATCCTCTTTAATCTTCATATCACTATCCTCTTCTAAGAACTCTTTCTTAACGTAATCGATGATCATCTTTTTGGCATCATCCATTTTTTACTCCTTTCAAATTTTATTTTAAGAATAGAATTGCTTAATAATCTCTTTTGTTATCATAGTGCGAACCTTTCAGGTTCGCTAAGCGAGGCTGAAAGGAACTGTTGAAAAAGTCCACCCTGTCATTCTGAGGGAGAGTAGCGACCGAAGAATCTCTTTGATTAATATGGAGATTCTTCGCTTCGCTCAGAATGACACTCTATTAGTTCCGTTTTTCAACACGCCATAAAAGTCTCGTACTATATTTTTCTATCAATCGTTCTCCAGAGTTGAGACATCTCCTATCGGCTCACCTCTCTCTTGGGCTCTAAGAAGACGTCTCATTATCTTTCCGCTTCTGGTCTTGGGTAAAGATTGGACAAATTCTATCTCCTGAGGCATAGCTAAAGGGGATAATCTTTTGCGAATAAAGTTCATTATATCCAGCTCCATATCATCACTTTTCTCAAATCCCGGCTTCAATGATACAAAAACTTTGACCACCTCCATATTTATCGGATCAGGTTTTCCAATGGCGGCAGATTCAGCCACAGCCTTATGCTCTAAAAGTGCGGATTCCACTTCAAAGGGGCTGACCAGATGTCCGGCAGTATTGATCACATCATCATCCCTGCCGATAAACCAGTAATATCCATCCTTATCTATGCTTGCCCGGTCTCCGGTTAAATACCATCCATTTTTAAATTTGTTATTATAGATCTCCGGGTTGTTCCAGTAAGCCCGAAACATAGAGGGCCAGCCAGGTTTTAAGGCAATCAGACCAACGGAACCAACCTTAGTTATAGGGTTATAACTAGAATCTAATACTGTAGCCACAATTCCAGGGAACGGTTTTCCCATAGAGCCTGGTCTAACCTCCATTCCTGGATAGTTTGAGATCACGATACTTCCAGTTTCTGTCTGCCAGTAGGTATCATAAAAAGGGAGACCATAAACTTTTTTGGACCACAAAACCGCCTCAGCATTTAAAGGCTCACCTACACTGCAAAGGTATCTCAAAGAGGAAAGGTCATATTTTTTCACTACCTCTTCCCCTTCTCTCATCAAAAGCCGGATGGCTGTAGGTGCTGAATACCAGACCGTTATTTTATGTCTTTCGATTAGACTATACCACTTCTCCGGATGAAAACCGCTATCCAGAACCACCTGGGTTATACCTAGACTCCAGGGACCTATAATCCCGTATGAAGTCCCCGTTACCCAGCCCGGATCAGCCGTGCACCAGTAGATATCGTCCAGCTTTAAATCCAGGCACCATTTTGTAGTTAAAGATTGAGCGAAAATAGAGGAGTGAATATGCAGAGCTCCTTTGGGCTTTCCTGTGGTTCCGGAAGTATAATGGAGGACCGAAGGTGTCTCAGGATTGCTTGGAAAAATGTTAAAACTTTCAATCCTTTCAGTTTTCTTGACTGAAAAAACCATCTCTTTTTCCTCAAGTTTGAGATTTTCCTCTTCAGTTACAATGATTATCTTTTTTAATTGGGGTAGTTTATCTTTTATTCTCCTGATCTTTTTCATCAGTTTCGTGGTGGTGATTATAGCAGAAACTTTACCATCCGCCAGTCGGGTTAGAAGAGAATCCTCTCCAAAGGCAGAGAACAATGGTGCCACAATCCCACCCATTTTCAAAATCCCTAAAAATGAGAAATAAAGGTCTGGCACGCGGTCCATAAAGATGAAAACTCTCTCCCCTTCTTTAACTCCTAAATCCTTCAAGAGATGGGCGTAGTTGCTAGAATAGACCTTAAGGTCATCGTAGGTAAATTTTTCAATTTCTCCAGAATATCCCTCCCAGACCATAGCTAATTTTTTCCCCAGCCCCATTTCGCAGATTCTATCTGAACAATAATAACCTATATTTAAAGGAGAACCTTCCTTGTAACCTAACTCCTTTCGGGCAAAAGACCAGTCAAATCCTTTGTATCTTTCTTCATAAGAACCTATGTTGCTCATTAAAAACAACTCCTTTTTCCTGAGACCTAAGAATTTAATAATTATATAAGATAATATTTTTATACAATTTAGCAACTGAAAAAAATCACAAAACTTAGAAATAGTAGAATTATAAACTTTTACCAAACCCCAAGCTATAGAAAGAGCTTGAAATTACTTAAGAAGAGATTATATTCTAAGCTGTTTGGAAGAAAGAGAAAAACCTCATGTCTAATTTACATGGAATCAAAGGATATCAACTAATTGAGAAGATAGACTCAGGTGGGATAGCTTCTGTCTACAAAGCACTCGATCTTGATCGAAGAACAGTTGCTTTAAAAGTCCTTTTGAGCCAAGAGCCTGAAGATATAGAAAGGTTTAAAAAAGAATATCTCCTCTTAAGCCAGATCAAACATCTCAATATAGTTAATGTCTTCGATTATGGTTTCAATAACGATAATAACCCTTTTTTCTCAATGGAGTTTATAGTAGGTAAGGATTTTAAGGGATATTTCAAGGAATTAGATTACCAAAAGTTTTATCAGGTTCTAATCGAAATATTGAAGACTTTAGAGTTTCTCCACAGCAAAGGAATAATCCATGGTGACATTAAACCTGCTAATATCTTGGTTTCCTCAGATGAGGAAGGCAATCCAGTAGTAAAATTCACCGATTTTGGTTTTGCTGAATATGGAAAAGTGCTTGAACAGCCCTATTTGAAAGGTACCATCCCTTACCTTGCTCCAGAGGTAATTAGGGGGGAAGAGTATAACCATCAGGTTGACCTATACTCCTTAGGCGTGATGCTTTATGAAGTTTTGACTGGTAAACTCCCTTTTGAAGAATTTGATCTAATGAGTATAGCCAAAGGTCATCTTGAAAAAGAACCAGAATTCCCAAGGGATTTGAAAATTCCCGAATCACTTAAGCACCAGATTATGAAATTACTTAAAAAGGACCCTTTAGATCGTTATTATTCAGCCAGAGAGCTGATAGAAGAGATCGAGCAAGCTTCTGGGCTTAAGTTGGAGGAGGTTGATTCAAATCTTATCAAAAGCTTGATGGCTTCAGCTGACTTTATTGGTCGAGAAGAAGATTTTTCTTTGTTCAAATATCTTTTTGAAGAGGTGAAGTACGGGCGGACAGAGGTTATCCACTTAGAAGGCGAATGGGGGGTTGGAAAAACAAGACTTTTAAAAGAATTCAAGAATTTTGTCCAGATTCAGGGAGGATTAGTTATCTTGAAGAATATTGCTGAATCTGGTGAAATGCTTATTCCAGAGCCTCAAAGTCTTTCAACTCAGACCCACCCTATTGTCTTGATTATTGATGATTTTCAAAAAGTAAACTTGGAACTTCTTGATTCCTTAATTAATTGGTTGAACCAGACGAAAAAAGAGAAAGTTTTGTTCTGTTTTGTCTTGGATAATAATTTGACCCTTTCAGAGGATGATAGAAAGGCGGAAAAGGTTGAAGCAGTACTGAGATCTAATTTATATAAAGCTCCCACTAAAATAATCCTTAAACCTCTAAAAGAAGAAGAAACGGCTCACTTAATAAGTTCGACGTTTAAATGGAAAGGTGAGGAAGAAAAAATCAGTCAGACTGTTTATCAGAAAACCGGAGGAAATCCTTCTTTGATAATTTCCTCGATGAATTCATTAGTGGAACAAGGATATCTCAAAAGAGCAGGTCTTAGTTGGGAGTTAGATGCAGAAGGCTTGAATAAAATTAGTGCACCTGAAAGTTATGTATCACAGATAAAAGACAGGTTACACCGATTATCTCCTGACAGTTTAAATCTGATAGAGACAGCTTCAGTTCTTGGAGAAGAGTTTGAATCAGATATACTGCGTGAAGTAGCAGGTTATACCGAAGAGGAGATGGCGAATTACATGACAACAGTTTTCTTGGAAAGGCTTATGGAAGCGAATTCATCTCCATCAGACAAGAAATTTGCTTTTGTCAACGACATAGTAAGAGATTTAATTTACCGTGAAATAGATGAAGACAGAAGAAAAGGACTGCACGAGAAGTGTGGCCAGGTTTTGGAAGAGTCTTATTCTACAGATAAAGATGCAGTTATCGATCGCCTGGCTTACCATTTCGTTCAGGCTGAAAAAAAAGAGTTGGCTTTCAAATATTCCTTTTTAGCCGGGGAAAAAGCTGAGAGAGAAAATACTCACGAAGAAGCTATTAAACATTATGAAAATGCTTTAAAATTTTACGAGCAAGGATTAGAAGAACCCTTTACCTCAAACGAAGAGATTCTTTCCAAACTTGGTAAACAGTACGCGATTTCTGGAGACTTTGATAAAGCTCTTGGCTACTATTCTAAGGCGATTAAAATTGGGACACAAGAAGAGCAAAATCCAGACAAGACAGCCAAGCTTTATCAAGAAATGGGAGCCTTTTATTTGAGAAAGGGCGAGTATGAAAAAGCTATCGAGATTTTAAAGGAGGGCTTGTGTATATATAGTGGAGCCCACTTCCCAAGATTGTTCGCTGGACTGAATACCACTTTAGGTTGGGTATATCAGAGAAGATCCGATTATCCCCAAGCCATCTCGTGCTTCCAGCAGGCAATTGGGTTACTAGGAAAGGACAGTTCCAAAGAATTGGGATTAGCCTTGAATGGTCTGGGAGTGGTTTATTGGGGATTAGGCGAGTTCAGTAAAGCTTTGAATTATTATCATAAAAGTTTAAAGATCTTCGAGGAACTTAAGGATGAAAAATGCCTAGCTACTGTCAATATGAACTTAGGGTTACTATATAGAAGCAAAGGCGAGCCAAAGGAAGCGCTGGACTATTTTGAAAAATCATTGCATACTGAACAGAAATATAAAAATATTGCTAACCTCTCTTTTCTATATAACAACTTAGCCTTGACCTTGGAAAATCTATGCGAATGGGATAGGTCTTTAGAATGCCACCTGAAAAGCTATGAATTAAAAGAGAGAACAGGAGATCAAAAGGGGCTTGCTAACACACTTACCAACTTAGGCCTTGTCCACCTGAGAAGAGGTGCGTTGAATAAATCGCTAGAAAGTCATTCCAAGGCTCTAAAGCTATTCCAGAATCTGCACAATAGGTCGGGGGTAGCTCATTCCTGCTTTAGCTTAGGTGAAGTCTACCTCCTCAAAGAAGAATGGTCTAAATCTAAGACCTATTTGGAAAGGAGCTTGAGATTACGAGAAGAATTGGATGACAAATCGGGATTAGCTGATAGTTTAAGTCTTTTAGGCAGATTTAATCTTGAGACAGGAGACTTCTCTTCAGCTTCTTTTCAACTAAAGGAGAGTCTAAGGCTATATGATAATCTGGAAAACCAGAAAAAGATGGTAGAGGTATCTCTTTCTTTGACAGAATTGGGACTCGGGCAGGATAATAAAACCGAAGCTGAGGTGCATCTAAATTACGCAGAAAAACTGTTAAAATCTATCGAGGATCAAACTTTAAAAGGCAAATTCAAAAGAATAACCGGTATCTTATTGAAACAAAGGGGTAAAGTTGAAGAAAGTCTGAGAGAGTTTTTGGAAGCGGCTGAGGTTTTCAAAATTTTAAAGATGAGGTATGAGCTCGCAATTACTTATCTGGAAATTGGCAAAATAAAATCTGACCTAGGAAAGTTTAAGGAAGCCAAAGCTTACTCGAAAGAGGCTTTGGCCATTTTTAAGGATATTGAAATCCCTACAAAGGTTTCAGAGTGTGAAGCTCTAATGAAAGAACTATCCGTTTTCACCCAAGTAGACCAGCAGAGGACACAGGTTTTTTATCAAATCAGTGAACTTTTGAACAATATCACAGATTTAGATGAGCTTTTAGTCAAGATTTTAGACTTAGCCATAGAACATCTAAGCGCGGAGAGAGCAGCAGTTATCCTCTATTGTCCTCAAGATGACAGTTTAGAGCTGAAAGCTACAAGGGGGATAGAAAAAGAAACCAAAGAGGATGCTCTAAGCATTAGCCGGAGGGTGATCAGGGATGTTCTAAAAACCGATGAACCGTTGATAATAGAGGATACCAGATCTGATCCAGAGATAAGCTTATATAAAAGCGTGATAACGTATAATATCCTTTCTATTCTTTGTGTGCCTTTAATTACTAAGAACAAAACCCTAGGCACTATCTATGTAGATCACCGTTCTTTAAGCGGAATTTTCTCTAAAGAGGATTTATATTTTCTTAAAGCTTTTGCTAACTTGATAGCTGTTGCTCTTGAAAAGGCTGAGCTTTACAACGAGCTGAATGAAGAAGTCTTTCAGTTGAAAAAAGACCTGAGGAAAACCTATAGCTTTCCCAATATAGTTGGTAGAAACAAGAAGATGCAGGATGTTTTCCATATGGTTGAAAAGGTAGCTAACAGTAAAACCAGTATCCTGATTTTAGGAGAAAGTGGGACTGGTAAAGAGCTAATTGCCAATCTGATTCATCATACCAGTGTTCGCAAAGACAAGCCCTTTGTGAAGGTTAATTGTGCGGCCTTACCTGAATCTCTTTTAGAAAGTGAGCTTTTCGGTGTAGAAGAAAAGGTGGCAACAGGAGTAGCGATGAGAGATGGAAAATTCAAGCACGCAGATGGAGGGACTATCTTCTTTGATGAGATCGGAGACATGAGCCTTTCCACTCAAGCCAAGGTCTTGAGAGTGCTTCAAGAAAGAGAGTTCGAGAGAGTGGGTGGAAACAAGACGTTAAAAGTTGATATCCGGGTAATCTCAGCCACTAATAAAGATTTAGAGGAATGCATTAAGAAAGGTGTTTTCAGAAAAGACCTTTTTTATAGATTAAACCCAGTGTCAATTAAAATCCCTCTTTTACGTGAAAGAAAAGAGGACATTCCTTATCTAATTGACTATTTCTTAGAAAAGTTCTCTCAAGAAAACAGCAAACCTAAGATAACAATTCCAGTTAAGGCAATGAATGTTTTAATCGACTATCCTTGGCCCGGTAATGTGAGAGAGCTGGCTAATTTAATGGAAAAAGCAGTCCTCTTCTCTGAGGATGGTTCCTTCCCAAAAGAATACCTTCCAACAAAATCACAAATTCAAAGGGATATAAAACTACTTACCTCAAAGGAGAGCTTACCCAGAGTTTTGGGGAATCTGGAAAGAGAAATAATCCTCCAAGCTTTAGTGAAAAATAATTGGAATCAGGTTAAGACAGCTTTTCAATTGGGAATAGGTGAGGCAACCTTAAGAAGAAGAATGGCAAAGCATAGACTTAAAAAACCGAAAACCGATGTCCGTCATAAATGACGAGACATCCTGTAATCTCTAATAATACCAAATAGTTAGACTTGGCTTACATGAAAGAAACCTCCGATTCAGAAATTCCTCCTAGTTAACTCTAAATATAACAACTACTTAAATCCTTCACCAAATTTGACTCGTCGAAATCGACGAGTCATAGATAATGCTGGCTAGTTCAGACCAAATCTTTATATATGCCAATAACCGCATAAGTCAAGTTATTACAACAAAATAGCTACCTGTCTTTATTTTCTCTTAAGGCAATGCTGATAGTTGCATCATTTTTGCATTACCCTGCTTTGAGAGTCAACATTAGTTTTTTCACCTTTAACGAGTGGAGGAAGGAAGTATGAACAGACTACTTCGGGGGAAAAGAGAACTGATAGGATTGATTTTGACTTTTCTTCTATTAATCACCTTACTACTCACAGGGATACCAGTCATAGCCTATGGAGACGGAATTGGTGAGCCGGGAGACGGCCTTTACTCAACATCTCCATCAGGAACTGGAGACACTACCACCTCTCTTGAGTCCTTGGCTCTTTTTGTAGCTTTGAGCCTTGTGACCTAAACGGAAAGGGGAAGGGTTTCTTTACCTCTTGGTCGGGTAAAGGATTACCAGGCCGAAGTCAAGGAGGACCAATGATGTTACAAACGACCAAGTGAAAAGGGGGGCTTTTTAAAAAACATTGTTTTTGAAGTGATCAGAAGAGAAAACCCTTTTGACTTAAAATAGATGAGTAACAATATATTTAATGATTTTCAGAAGAAATTAGACTTGGCAATAACTCAGCCTTTAAATGTTGTCTTAGAAGGTGAAAATGGAGTAGGAAAAGAACATTTTGCTAAGCTAATTCATGAGAAAAGGGATTGGGCTAAAGAGTTTATCATTTTCGACTGGGAATGCGACCATTCCTGCCAACTCAGGGTCTTAGATGATCTGATCAAAAACCATTTAACTGGGATAATGGGTTTTAGTAATAAGAAGAGTAATAGCTATTTTTTCCGTAGGATTGATCTTTTGCACTCAAGAACCCAACTTGAAATTTATGAGCTTCTGGATAGTGAGGCAAAAAGACTTGGAATTTCCAGAAGTCAGCTTCACCAGCTGAGTTTAATTGCCTCCTTGGAGAAAAAGAATGGTAATGGAAACAGGCAAAATGATTTAACCCTTAACCCGTTTTTAGAGCTTTTTCCTTTAAGGATAAGGATACCACCTTTGAGGCAAAGGAGAGAGGAGCTCGGTTCTTTAATGCATGAAATTTTAGCATCTGTGAACAAACAGTTGAATCGAAAAGTGTCGGGATTTGCCTTTGCAACTTTCTATTTCTTTTTAGACTACAACTGGTCTAATAACATAGATGAACTAAGGAGTGAAATAGAGAGGGCAGTGACTTTGACCAAGGATAATGATTTAATAAGACCTGAGGTTCTTTCGGAAAGACTGATGAAACCTCGCAAAGTCTTGAGAATTGACGATCTTAGGATCTGATCATTCTCTAACAGAATCACGATGAGTAAAACAAGCCGGTTATTGCTGATTCTAAATCTAATAAGATCCAGAAGAGACCTACGGGCTAAAGACTTGGCTTTGGAATGCGGGGTCACGGAGAGGACTATCTATCGGGATATCAATGCCATATCATCTGCCAATATTCCTATCTATTTTGAAAAGGGGTATAAATTTCTTACTGATGCCTTTTTACCACCTTTAAACTTTTCCTTAGAAGAATATTTAGCACTCTATCTGGGGTTAAACTCTGAGATCATTAACTCAAATCCAATCTTAAAAGATTCAGCGAAAAGGGTTATTGCAAAAATTGAATCTGTGATGCCAGAAAATGTTAAAGTTGATTTTCTTGAGATTAAGAAGAAAATAGATATGGATCTTCAACCACAGAAACAAGTTTAAGTCACTCTCTAATATTAGGCCTGTTGTAACAGGCATTAGTTAAAGAGACCAAGGTTGAATTAAAGCTACTATCAGAGAAATCCACACAGATTGTTAAGAATGTCATCGTGGAGTAGCTCTTGTACAAAGACAGGGAATGGTTCTTAATTGCAACAATAGAAGGAGAAAAGAAGACAATTCCCATAGCTCAAATCAAAGGAGTTGGCCTCTAACAAACTTCAAAAAAGTTTTTAACAAGTGGCTAACTTTCAACGAATCTGGTGAGGGTGGAAGGGATTGAACCTTCGGCCACCTGCTTAAAAGGCAGATGCTCTACCACTGAGCTACACCCCCAAACTAATCAAAACATCTATACGCAAAGAAAGATAAAAATAAATACCTGCATCTAAAAAAACAAAAATATAGTTTCAAATCCTTTTGTCAAGGGAAAAGGACAGTTGTTATTGTCATTGCGGGGAATTTCGCCATAGGCGGATGACGAAGCAATCCGCCTCTGCTCAGGTAAATGGATTGCTTCGCCCCGATAAATCGGGGCTTGCAATGACAATCCAGGGATAATGGAGGGCGAGTCCGCCTCTGGCGAATCGCCCTTACCATTTGTCATCTTTTATCTGTCATCCGTCGTATGTAATCTGTTATCTTTTTAGTCCGCAGAGCATATGATATTTACCGATCTGCTCCAAGCTGATTAAACCCTTGAAGATCTCCCCCTGCATCACTGGAAGGACTGAAAGTTTTTTAGAGGTCATTCTTTTAAAAGCTTCAGAAAGAGGGGCATCTTCTGAGGTGCTAATAAATTCCCGGCTCATTATCTCTCCGATCCTGGTATCTTTAGAATGGTAGTGCAGAGCAGAAAAGATTTTTTCATGTGATAATATCCCTAAAACCTTATTACCTTCTATAATCGGAAAATCCTGCTGAAGCTTATGGCACATTTTCTCTAATACCTGGCCTAAGGTGGTTTCAGAGGTAATCGATTCCACTTCGGTCAACATAGCTGCCTTGACCGGAACATCTGCTATTGCTACTTTCAATTCTGTAGCTCTTTTCTCACCTTCTGCCCCTAAGTAGATAAATATAGCGATAAGAGCTAACCAGGGGTTGAAAAATAAACCATAGAAAAAAAGAAAGATGGCGAAAATCTCACCGATTCCCACTGCTATTCTGGTAGCTTTTAAAAGCTCCATCCTGAGCCCTAAAATCCCTCTTAAAACCCTTCCCCCATCCATAGGGAATGCCGGGAGTAAATTAAATAGAGCTAAGAGAAGATTTATGATAAAGAGATTCAGGAACAAGTTACCCTGAAATATCGAGATCTTAAAGGTTTTCACCTCGGGGATTAAGAACACGAAGGCAAGGTAGAAGATGAAAGCTAAGAAGATGCTGGTAAGAGGACCAGCCAGGGCGACATTGATTTCCTGCTTGGGCTTTTGGGGAAGCTCCTCCATCTCTGAGACACCTCCTATGGGGAGAAGAACAATATCTTTCACTTTAACCCCATAGCTTCGCGCAACCAGGCTATGAGCGATTTCATGGATGATCACGCATAAGAAGATTAGAATGATGCTCAACATTCCCTGTAATCCGGATTGAGCCCCTTGCATTCTACTTCCATAGAAACCGATGAAAATTATTAGTAGAAAAAAGGTGATATGGACCCTTATCGGTATTCCAAACACCTTGCCGATCTGAAACGACCATCTCATTTTGCCTCCTTTGAGGGGTGGAACTTAAATGAGATTAAAACCGAACCATTTGCTATAATTAGAATAAAATTTGAGCTGGTTGTCAAGATTTATTCTGGAGTTGTAGGAGTGGGGTAACCCCGTTCCTACATTCTTTAAAACATATCATAACTTTTTTCTTGATTTCCACGCTTCTAACATTTAAATAGAAATGGAGTAAAATTGAGAAACAGTCAAACTTCAAAGCCAGGAGGTAAAAATGGCATACGTTTCTAAGAATTATGATTCTTTGTTGGGGATGGAAGGTTTCAGCGAGACCCTTCTGAAAAACCATTTCACCCTTTATCAGGGTTATGTAACTAATACCAATAAGGTCCATGACCTGTTAGTCGAATTACACAAAGCCGGGAAAACTGCAGGTCCTGATTATGCGGAGCTGAAAAGAAGGTTCGGCTGGGAGTTTAACGGGATGAGACTACATGAATTATATTTTGAGAACTTAGGTGGAAAGGGTCAGCTCAATCAGTCAAGCAAATTGGGCAAAAAGTTGGCTGAGGAGTTTGGAAGTTATGTCCACTGGGAATCTGACTTTAAAGCCACAGGTTCGATGAGAGGGATCGGCTGGGTGATCTTATATCAGGATAATCTAACTGGAAAGCTTTTCAATCAGTGGATTAACGAGCACGATGTTGGTCATCTTGCTGGATGCACCCCGATTTTAATCTTGGATGTTTTCGAGCATGCCTTTATGATAGACTATGGTTTGAAAAGGACGGACTATATCTCAGCCTTTTTCAAGAATATCAAATGGGATATAGTCGATGCCAGATTGAAATAAAGTTTGGAGTTTGTAAGTTTAGCGTAGGGGGGTTTGAAACCTACCCCTACGGTTTTGTAGCGGAGGTCTTCAGACCTCCATTTTATTTTAACAATGGAACTCTGAAGAGTTCCACTAAATTTTGGGGTGTTTAGTCCCACCTTAGGGCAAGGTGGGACTACCGTTATTGAAGAGCGGTTTTGTAGGAGAGTCCCTTCCTTCGACTATGCTCAGGACGGTAAGCTTGTCGAACCGTGTGGACTCCCGAAAAACGGGAGGGGACAAGCCCCTCCCCTACCTTTTTGAATTACTTCACAGGAACCTTTTTTGATACCTGAGCCATATTGGTTATGGGAAGTGTAGGGGCGTCCTTTCCAAAAAGGGAATTAATCAGGCTCTGGGGTGCGGAGCGATAGTTAAGTATGGCGATAAGATTTAAAGAGTTTGCCTTAGGAACTGTGAAGGCATAATTCTCAATCATATTCCCCTTAGGTGGAATCCGCTTGTCTGAGATGACATAGGTTCCTTTAGCTACGTTTAGAGTAGGGTTGCCTTTAGAATCTCCCAGGATAGTATTAAACACTCTTGTCTCTGGTATTAAATCTCCTTTATCATCTATTGTTCCAGAAGAATAAACAGTATTTCCTTTATCATCTAAAACTCTTATCTCCAGCCACATCTGTCTTATCTCTGTTAAGCCAGTTGGTAGGTAATGTCCACACCCGGAATTTGTAACTTTAATTTTAAATTCTCCAATATTACCGGAGGAAAACATTTCAGGGATAAGAATCTCCAAAGAAGCCGCATTTTTCAATCTTTCTCGGGCTAAGATTGTATGCAGGGTATCCCCTAAGAGAAAAGGAACAACTCCATTTCCTCCAACATTGTAATGGGTATAAATATGCTTTCTTTCCGGACCCATAACACAAGCATTTCCAGGATTATCCGGTCTTTCTGTCGACCCGGTGGCTGGGATTCCTGGCCTTTGTCTCATATGGCAGTCCTGGCAATTGACCACAGTATTTGAATCCAGAGTATTATAAGGGCTTCCCCTCCATTCAGTATAAGTTTTCTCTATAGGTAAATCATTCCCTGCATGAGTAACATCATGACACATCCCGCAGAACTCTGAGCGGGTATGAAGCTCAGAGTATTCAGTCCCGTGAAAAGGAGATTCAGAGTCCTTAAAAGGTCCCCACTTTATTCCAGGGTTATTTTCACCTTCCCCTGGCTCTAAAATAAAAGGGGCGTTTCCAATCCCGGCAGAGGCTTTTACCGAATGGCAGAAATCACAAAATACTCCTTTTGAGTCTATTTCACTCACCTTGGAGTAGTCCCCTTCTGTGGTTGGTAACTCTCCGGTTACGTGTCCTACTGGTGAATGACAACGCACACAGGATAATGCTTCTTCTTTTTCCTTTTCAGTTTCCACCTGCGTTAAAAATAGTTTAGTGACTTTCTGAAAAACCGGGTCTTTCAAGGCAAAAGAGTGCATCCCACCCTCCCACTGTTCATAGATCTCAGGATGACAGCCAGAGCAGACCGAAGGGTCTATGAACTGTGAGAGTTTAAAATCTCCGGGAAGAGAGATTTTACCATTCAAGTCCATATTAGAAGGTCTGGTCGTTTTTGTCTGAGGCCAGGTGGGTGAGTGGTCTTTCGTGTCTGCAATGACTATGATAGAAAAGATAATCACTGTAAAAAAGATCAGAAGAACGATTTGCATTTCCTTTTTCATACTTCCTCCATTTTTAAAGAGCTAAGATTTCTCTTGATTTTCACTTAAAATAAAGTAAAATATAAAAAATTGCAAGAGGAAAACCGCCCTGCGGGTGGGTTTTAAGAAAAGGAGGTTTTTTGTGAATATCGTTGTCTGTCTAAAACAGGTCCCGGATACGGAGACCAGGATAGTTTTAAATCCTGATTCAACTGATATTTTAACTGAGGGGATAAAATGGGTAATGAACCCTTATGATGAGTATGCGGTGGAGGAGGGGATAAAACTCAAGGAAAAGTTCGGTGGAAAAGTAACCATAGTCTCAATGGGTCCTGAAAGAACAGTAGAAGCGATCAGAACTGCCTTAGCTATGGGTGCAGATGAAGGGGTTTTATTAAATGATCCAGCTTTGGAAGGGTCAGACAGTTATGCTACAGCTCTGGTTTTATCCAAAGCTTTAAGCCAAATAGAATATGATATTATCTTAACCGGAAAACAGGCAGTTGATTTAGACTGTTCTCAGGTTTATGCAGGATTAGCTGAGTTTTTGAATTTACCTTATGTTTCAGTAATTGTGGGATTGGAGCTTTTTCCAGACCAGAAGAAAGCCTTAGCTAAAAGGGAAACTGAGGGTGGAGAAAAGGAGTTGATCGAAGTATCTCTTCCAGCCATATTTGCCTGTCAGAAAGATTTGAATATCCCCAGATATACTTCACTTCCCGGGATTATGAAGGCTAAGAAAAAGGAGATAAAAAAGCTTGGTCTGGCAGGTTTGGGTCTAAAGCCGGAGGAAGTAGGTAAAGCTGGTTCTAAGTTAAAAACCGGAAAATATTTTTTACCACCTCAGAGAAAAGCTGGTATAAAAATTGAAGGGGAGATCCCTGAGGCTACAGCTAAATTAGTTAAACTCCTGAGGGAAGAAGCCAGGATAATCTAAAGGAGATAAAAGATGCCCGGAATATGGATTATAACTGAACATAAAGAGGGGAGATTTAAAAAGATTACTTATGAGCTTTTAAGTCAGGGAAAAAGGATTAAAGAAAAGACAGGAGAAGAGATTTGTGCCCTGGTTTTAGGTTTAAATATGGAAAGTTTAGCCACTCTATTAGGACCTTATGGGGCAGATAAGGTCTATCTCTTGGAGGATGAAATCCTGAAAAACTATACAAATGAGAGTTATACACAAGTGATTGCTGGTTTAGCTAAATCTAACTCCCCTTCAATCCTCCTGGGTGGGGCAACG
>CAZMZF010000020.1:0-47900 GCA_964570765.1 uncultured Ignavibacteria bacterium | reverse complement strand
AATCTCTCATTACTGAAAGGCAACAAAAATCATACTTTTTCAGAGCTCTCTGTGTAATCGACCTCGAGGGGAATGAAAATTATATAGGAGATGAAGATGTACGGATACCCGTGTATGATTCCACTGGAAAGATTCTTTATAATAATACTGAAGGCTCGATAGGTTTACTATCTAAGTGGTCTCCAGATGGAACAAAAATTTTTTATATGTATCAAAGAAATGACTATGAAGATCTTGGTGCCTCTGATATAGTTATAAAGAATGCTGATGGAACAGGTAGATTCCAGATTAAAACTTTGGATGAGATGGAGTTGGAGCCGGTCTGGTCGCCAGATGGGACAAAGATTGCCTGTACCGGGTATGACAGTCATAAAATCTATGTTATAAAAATTAAGTAACTTTTTTTAAACATCTTTTATCTGAAGTTCCATTTTTTTATTATGGAAAATTCTAAGATTTACTTAAAAAAGTACTTGACAAATTGATTTATGGTTATTCAAATATAGTTACTCTAAAATTCAAACCTTTTTCCTGGAGGAGGGAAATATGAAGAACAAAAGGCTCATCATATCTTTAATTGTATTAGCCTTGTTATTAGCTCTGGTATATGTAGCAGTGCAGAGCCAGCAGGAGTCTAAGGAAAACAAAGCTCAGTTTGAGACTATTTTAGTTGGCAAAGGGAGTTCACCCAAATGGTCACCAGATGGAACTAAACTGGCTTTTCTGTGTGCGGAGGGGATTTGTGTCACAGACTCGTCTGGAAATAGAGAAATAACAAAGATTGGTCCGCTTAAGATCAAAGATTATGAATGGTTAAGCGATAGTGAATTAGTAGTTCGCGAATGGGAATATGACAGGATAAAGGGTAAGCAGACCTTAACAACGCGAATAAAAAAAGCAAGTTTAGACGGTGGAATAGAAACAATTAGAGAAACCCATCCTACATTTGAAGATCCATTTCCTGATAAGTTCAGTAAGTTTATTGTCTTAAAAGATGGCACAGTAGGATACTATGAACATCCGCATGGCGTCACAGGTGAGCCTCTTTTCAAGGTAATGAGAGAAGGAAGATTAAAACCGGTAGAAGCTGAAAAACAGATGTTTCTGGAACTGATGAGTATTCAAACAGACAGAGGTGAAAAAGGAGTTTGGCTGGTGAGCGCGGATAGGAGTATAAAGAAAAAGATAACTGATAAGGAATATAGATTTGTCCAGCTTGCGCCAGATGGATCCAAATTTATGGGAAAGAACTCCAGGGGTGAGATAATTGTATTTGACTCAACAGGTAATGAAATGGCAAATTTGGGAAGCGGGCTTATTTTGAGCGAAGGCAGGACAGGTAACTGGTCACCAGACAGCAAGAAAATTGTATATTTCGATACTGAGGAAGACGGGCATTATGTTCTTGCCTCTGAAATATACCTAATAAATGTGGATGGTAGTGGCAAAATTCAAATTACGGATACTCCGGATGAGCTTGAGCACGACCCGGTTTGGTCTCCAGATGGGACTAAGATAGCTTATTGGACAAGAGACCCGAAGTGGGAGAATTTGGAAGTATTTATTATGAGATTAAAATAGATTTTTTCATAGGTGGAGGAGTTATTGGCTAGGCGCAGGTATAGCTACTGTAACAACTCGATGGCTTGGGGGCGATGGTGGAAAATTGAGAGTGGATGGAGAGATTAGAGGTTCCCCCTTTGTTACTTGCTGGGGGCAATTCGAGCAGCATACTTTACAAGCAGATTATCAGTATCTAGGTGGATATTACTGCGTACCCCATCACTGGCTTGAAGTAGAAACTGGATATACAATGCCATATCCGATTTGGGGTATATCTGTACCTCCTGGTGAATCTACCCACACCTACATAGCCTATTACACAGGTGGTCCTTATGAGGCTAATCTTTACTGGCCAGATGGTGGTGAGGAATGGCTTGTTGGGGATTCTGGGTTGATTTTATGGTGGAAAACCGATTCTGGTCTTGATACTACTACTTTAATTGATATTTTTTTAGATAGAAATGGAGGTCAGGGTGGCTATGGTGAGATCCTTTTTACTGGAATCTCCATACAGGATGGACGTGGAATATTCTGGCAGGTAACTGGTCCTGCCTCAACTAAATGCAGGATAAAAATAGTTGCTCATGATTGTGTGGATAACACTGCAACGGATGTAAGTTCTTATAATTTCACTATCAGATTTCCGAATATTTTAGGTGATGTCAATACTGACGGGATAGTCTCTATTTCAGATGTGGTTTATTTTATTAATTACCTTTTCAAATAAGGTCCTGGGTTTGAGCCTTTCTGGAAAGGTGATACCAATAGCGATTGCAAAGTAAGTTTAGGAGATATAGTATATTTGATAAATTACCTTACAAAAGGTGGTCCAGCTCCAACTTGTAATGATAGTTGCTGGGCTTGTATGAGATGATGAGATAATATACAAATGTGCCACTAAATTCAACAATCCCCTCCTCTACGCAACCTCTATTTTTTCCCCTATCCTTAAAAAGGAGGGTGTAGAGGCAACCCTTTGGGTCGCCTCTCTGTTAGATTTTTAGCTTTTTCCTTCAATTTCCACTTGCTTTTTTAAAAAGACTTCTTAAATTATAAAGAGGTTAAACCTGCTTTTTAGATGTCGATAAATAAAGAAAGATGTTGTTATAAAGCTTATCCTGAGGGGATAAGACAGATGCTCTTTGAAATCTTAGGGGGAAAGCTTAAAGTAAATGAACCTCTGGCTTCTCATACTACCTTTAGGATTGGAGGTCCGGCTGACTTTTTCTATGAAGCTTATACCCCGGAGGAGCTGATTAAAGGGATAAATACAGCAAAAGAGCTTAATCTTGCGTATTTTATTTTAGGCGGCGGAAGTAACCTTCTGGTTAGCGATTCTGGATTTCGTGGACTTTTGATAAAGAATTTATGTAGAAAGGTTTTTTGCCAGGGGAATAAGTTGACTGCTCAATCCGGGACTTTACTTTCAGAGTTGGTGGACCTCTCCATAGAACAGGGTTTAACTGGTCTGGAATTTGCAGCTGGTATTTATGGTACCTTTGGGGGTGCAGTTTATGGGAATGCAGGTGCTTTTGGTAAATCGATCTCTAATATTTTTGAGGAAGGGATAATCGTAACCCCCAAAGGGAATCTGGAGATAGTAAATCAGGCTTATTTTGAATTCGCTTACCGTTATTCTAGGCTGAAGAGTTCTAAAGATATTCTACTTTCTGCCACCTTAGTTTTACAAAAAGACGAGAAAGAGAAGATAAAGAAAAAGGTGGAAGAAAATCTAAAGGTGAGGAAAGAAAAACTTCCGGAAAAAGAAGGCTGTGCAGGTTCATTTTTTAAGAATATTAAATCCTCAAGGGCTTTTTCATCTGGAGTCTCTGCGGGGTATCTTTTAGAGCAGGTAGGTGCAAAGGAAATCAAAGTTGGAGATGCCAGGGTTTTCCATAAACATGCCAATATATTAGTGAACTCAGGTAAGGCTAAAGCAGAAGAGGTAAAAAAGTTAGCCAGAATCTTGAAAGAGAAAGTGAAGGAAAGATTTAATATAGAGTTAGAAGAAGAAGTGATTTATTTAGGAGAGTAAAACTTTAGGAAAGGAGGTTTTTATCGATAATATTTAAGGGTTTTTTATAGGTGATCGATGCTTAAGAGCTTAAAAATATTTATTGCCGCCAAGGGCGTAAAGTTTTTATTTAAACTGGCGGTTTTATTTTTTCTTTTTCCTGCTTTAACCTCAGCCCAAGGTCTGAAAATAAATTTAGAGGTAAAAGAGAACAAATATTCCTACCATAAGCCAGATATTCCTTATCCAGGGCTTTCCTTAGCTTTTAAGGAACTACCTTTACTCAATTATAAGATCGGTTTTAGTCGAACTATTGAAATTAACTATGAACAAAAATTAGTTAAACTAAATGACAAATTAAGCACATATCCGGTCTATAGATTTTTTTCCCTGAGCTTTGATTCTTATATGAGCTATACTCTCAGCTCGCAGTATCAGAAGAGTTGGAGAGAAAACCTGAGCCTTTCCTTAGCCCAGACCCAACAAGGGCAGAGGAAGAGCCTATTTCAGTTTGATATCCCGATTAAATTTCCTTCTATCGTGTCAAAATTCATTGGTGAGGGAGGTCCCAGCTTGAAGATCACCGGAAATAGGAGGATCTCCTTTTCGGGAAGAAGTCAATGGCAGGAAGGTCTGGCTAGAACCGCTACCTATAAACCCTCCAAGTGGCCCTCTCTGAATATGGAGCAGAGATATAGCTTTAAAATAAATGGAAATATCGGGAGTAAAATCTCAGTTGACGTGGACCAGAATAGTGAAAGCAAAACTGACTTAGAGAACCGGATCCACCTTAAATATGTAGGGGAGGAAGATGAAATTCTGCAAAGCATTGAGGCGGGAAATACCAGCCTGGGAGTGGGAAGCAGTCTGGTGGGATATAGCCAGACGGTGCGAGGGCTTTTTGGGTTTAAAGCCACTGCCAAGGTGGGTAAATTAGGCTTGACTATGATAACCAGCCAGGAAAAAGCCTCAACTGAAAAAACTGAGTTTAAAGCCGGAGCAGAGAGTGCTAGAATCACTATCCGGGATTATAATTATGAGGAAAGAAGATTTTACTATTTAGGGAGAAGTGTTTATTTAGAATATGATACCAGTGATTTTCAAGCAGGGGATAGCTTAATCTACTTTGAACTATATAAAAGTATTCCTGAAACAGGAGATTCAATTTCCATAACTACTCCTCATGGTCTAGCCTGTGTGAATCCAAATTGTGGTAACCCTACGGATACAACTCAATGCCCGGGTGAGATGGAATGGATAAGATTCATAAAACTTGATAGTGAAAAGGATTATTTACTTTATCCCCTTATGACGGAGAAAATAATAGACAGTGTTAGTTATGCAACCCTACCCTATGTTGAACTACCTTATTCCTTAGGCGAATATGATGTTTTAGCCTATTATGGCGTAATGTTACGCCAGAATGAACAGGGAGGAAAGGACACAATTTATATTGGCAATCTGCATTTTGATACCACAGTAGCCGATGTAAAAGACGATACCACCTACCTGTTTAAGCTTTTAAAACCCAAATATTCTCAACCGGATCAGGTTACCTGGGAATATGAATGGAGAAATGTCTATTCGCTGGGGGCTAAAAATATCGAGGAGGATGGGTTAAAGATCGATATTTATAAAGGGATTGGAGGAGAAAAGCCGGAAACAGATCCAAATAATTACAACGGAGTAAGGTATCTGCGGATATTCGGGCTGGATAGATATGATAAAAGTGGATTACCGAATCCGGATGGGGTTATAGATTTTAGTATAAATCAGTTAGACTTGGTAAAGGGATTACTCATATTCCCGGACCGGCATCCCTTTGCTACGGACACATCCTATACGGATAAACCTGCTGATATCTTAAAAGATGAGGATAAAGTTCCAGATTTATATAATACCGAATTCACGGATCGATCCCGAACCGAAACAAGCAAATATTATATCTACATTGAGACTAAAAACCGAAGAACTGAATATTCCCTGGGACGTACTAATATAATTGAAAACTCAGAGGTCGTTACTCTCAATGGCAGAACTTTAGCCAAAGGGCGTGATTATAATATCGATTATGAGACCGGGCAGATATCTTTTATATCTCAGGAGGTTTTGGATCCAACTGCAGAGCTAAAAGTTGACTATGAATATGCACCATTTATCATGGCGGAGAAAAAATCGCTTTATGGATTGCAAGCCAACTATCTCACAGAAGGTGGTTTGAATATCAATGGCGTAGCTATTTACAAAAGCGAGAAAACCACAGAGGAAAGGCCCGGGGTAGGAGAGGAACCTAAAAAGAATTTTGTCTGGGGAACTGATCTTTCCTTTAACTTATCTCCTTCAATTATGACAAAAATAGCTGATGCTTTACCTTTTTTCGGAACTGAAGAACCATCCAAACTTAATTTTTCTTTGAGATTGGCACAAAGCATACCCAATCCAAATATTAAAAATAAAGCCTATATAGATGATTTTGAAGGCTCCTTAGAATATACTGATTTGAGTGTGCGTCGTGGGGTCTGGACCCTTGCCAGTCTTCCTCCTCCCCGGGATAGTCTGAACAGATGGCAGAGAGCCCGCATGATCTGGTATAATCCGTTTGAACAGGTACGTGTGACTGAGATCTGGCCTAACTATCAAGTTCAGGAAAGAGACCGCTTAGTCAATGTGCTTAATTTGGAATATTTTCCTAAAAGACCGCATATACCGGCAGATACCAGCTTTAAGACCTCTGAAATAGACAGGTCCTGTAACGGGATAATGAGAGCATTTGGCCCAGGAAGTTATGACCAGACCAGAACCAAGTTTCTGGAGGTCTGGGTTAAGGGGGATACAGGGATTTTAAAAATCGATTTAGGAGATATAAGCGAAGATATAAATGCAAATGGATTGCTGGAAACTGAAGATAGTGTGGTAAGCGGAATACAGGATGGGATATTAAGTCCGGGGGAAGATATTGGATTAGATGGGATGACCGATCCTATGGAACAAGATTATTATGATACTACACTTGGTGATCCGAGCGGGGATAACTGGAATTATGACAATACAAATGATTATACCCATATCAATGGAACCCAGGGGAATTCAAAAGATCCGGACAGGGGTTATAGACCTGATACTGAGGATATTAACTACGATGGTGTTTTAGATAAGATAAATAGTTACTTTGAGTTTGCCTTAGATTTACAAAATTATCATTCTTCACCCTATTATGTAGTTAATACTGATTATAATGGGTGGAGGCTTTACCGCATCCCTTTAGAAGATGTCTCGGATTCGAATAAAGTAGGAGACCCTGACTGGGATCATATAAGATTTGCCCGTCTCTGGCTTACCTCTCCTGAATCTACTGCTGTTCAGATAGCTTCGATCCAGTTAGTGGGGAATAGGTGGCAGAGTTCAGGGGTTAAGTTAATGAATGAATCGAGTAACTTTGACCCGGTTGATACAATTCAAGAGTCTTTCAATATTTTCGTGATTAATACCTATGAGAATGGGGAGTATGATCCTCCCGCCGGGGTAGCAGGAGTTTTGGACCGGAACACAGGCGTGCGGGAGAGAGAGCAATCTCTGGTTTTGAGATATAAGGAACTCAAGCGTGGTCATTCGGGTATGGCTTACCGGATACATAGAGCAGAGGATTACACTAATTATCAAAAGCTGAAAATGTTCGTGCATAGCCAAGAAGATGATTCCTGTATTATATTCTTCTATCGGATGGGTACTGATATTAAGAATTACTATGAGTATCAAACTAAGATTTACAAAGGATGGGATTCCAGAAATGAGGTTAATATAGATTTTAGCCAGATAACTGCCCTGAAAAACTATATGCTGATGAATCCTCCCAAAGATTCTACCGGGTATCGGGATACTACTGCAGGGAATTATAGGGTTGTGGGAGATCCCAGACTCAGCTCAGTCTCCTGGTTTGCTATGGGAGTATACTCTGACACCCTGAAACAGGATTCATCCAAAGTAGTCTCAGGTGAGATCTGGGTGGATGAGCTCAGGATTACAGATGTGCGTAAAGTGCCAGGATGGTATTATACCGGAGGCGTTTCAACGAAGTTCGCTGATCTTATTAGCTTAGATTTTACCTTCTCGCGTAAAGACAGTGAGTTCAGAGATTTAGCAGATATTGATAATAAAGGGTCTGGAACTAATACTACCAGTTTGGGGTTAAGATCAGGGATTTCTCTTGAGAAATTTATTCCCCCTTCCTGGGGTTTCAGCTTGCCTTTTTCTTTCAGCTGGTCTAACACTATTAACTTGCCGAGGCTCAAGTCAGGTTCAGACATTGTGCTCCCCGAAGAGTTGAGAAGAAGTGAGAGAACAGAGTGGACAACTAAAAGCTTCAGTTTTTCACCCAGATTTATCCGTGAGACCAATAACTGGCTTTTGAAACTTACTCTCAAAAGACTAACTTTAAGTGAGAATTTATCTTATTCGCGCACAGATTCGAGAAGTCCTACAGTTCCAATAAGCAGAACTGAAAATTATGGATTCGGGCTGAAATATGATGCTACCCTCAAAAAAAATCTAACCATTTCCCCTTTTAAGGGGTTGAAATCGGTTTTCCTTTTGAAGAAGCTATCTTCCGAAACCTTAAGTTTTCTTCCAAATAAACTTGTATTTACCTCATCTATTAAAGGGGCTAAGTCTTTTTCGCAGAGTAATGTTGGAAATATAACCTCAGATTATACCCGTGATTTCAGAGGCTGGATTGAAAGCTCAATGACTCCTTTGAAAACTGTAAATTTAGATTATAAATTTGAAACTTCGAGGGATATTAGAAATGATAATGATATTAAATTCTCTTTCTTACCCAAGAAGGCAAAATTAGGAATTGAGTTAAACCGGAGCCAGAGTTTTTTAGCAAGTTACCGGCCTAAGTGGGTGGGGATTTTAGATCAGAGCTTTAGTTTTAACTCCTCCTATAAAGAGAATGCTGATCCAAAGCTATACCATGGATCAAGGGTGGTGGGGAATCAAGCTGCCAGAAATGCGAATTTTACCTTCTACTGGCAGAGAGTCTTCGGGATTTTAAAACCCAAGCCCACAGAAAAAAAGGAGGGGAAAGGGATAAATCCCTTTGAGATTGTAAGGGGCTTTGTTGGCAATTTAAGCCGGAACCTTTCAGCACTTAGCATCAATTACCGCATAACCAAGACCTCAAGCAAAAGTGGACTTTTAGCCCGACCTTCTCTTTCATATCAATTTGGGTTTACCCATAAGAGCGATGTGCCTTTAACTACTGGAACTGAAACCAGGTCGGATGGGCTGAATACTCAGAAGAGTTTAGACTTGAGCAGTGGATTGAGGATTTCCTCAGATATCAACATCTCAAGCTTTAGGTATTCCAGGGCAGTTACAAGTGCTTTAGGATCTGGACAGCCAAACAAGAATATCTCTAAAACCTTTCCGGATCTAAGTATAACCTGGGGAAGTCTAGAGAAAATAAAACTTCTGAAAAGATTTGCCACTTCTGCTTATTATTCTTTTAGCTATAGGAAAAAAGTTGATGAGGCACGGGATGGGGTTCAATATAAATTGAACAAAAGAGATATTTCCACAAGTTTTTCTCCTATGTTCTCATTGAATATGACCCTTAAAAACGGTGTACAAACAAGCTGGAAATGGGATAAACAAATTACTAAGAATCAAAATATCGCTCAACCGAATACAGGTATCAGTACCTCAAATTCCTATTCAGCCAATGCTGCCTATTCCTTTAGCGCACCGAAAGGGATAAAACTCCCCTTCATGAAGAAGATAAAATTCCGCAGCAATTTAGCTATAAGTTTGGAAATCTCCATCAAGCGAGACCTAAGTAAAAGCTCAGTCTCGGGTAACAAATTCGTGGTAACAGGAAATAATAAAAGTTTCTCGGTGGCACCACGAGCAAGCTATAGCTTCTCTTCTCAGGTAAGAGGAGGGTTATCTGGACGCTGGCTGGATACGAAGAATAATATAACCGGCGAAAAGACTCATACCCGGGAATTAAGCATCTGGGTTGAGTTTACCTTCTAAATCGGATTCGGGATAAAGTGATTTATCAGAGTATGAAAAGGAGAGGTGAGCATTAAAAGATATAGATTAAGCTTAGGCTTTTTCCTTTTCTACCTTTTAGTCGGATTTAACTGTTCTTCTAATCCTCCTTTTGAATTTAAAGGTGATAGGGCTTATCAATACCTTAAAGAACAATGCCAGTTTGGTCCCAGAGATCCAGGCTCTTACAGGCATCAAGCTTTGAAAAAATATCTGCTTGACTTCTTCTCCGCATATACTAATTTAGTTAAATCGCAGGATTTTTTATGGGAGGATACTACTGAGAATTTAAGATTGGAGCTGAGCAATATAATCGTCTCTTTTTATCCTAATGAAAAAGAAAGAGTCCTTTTATGCGCTCACTGGGATACCAGACCGTGGGCAGATAAAGACTCTGATCCTGCAAATAATTTTACTCCAATTTCAGGAGCAAATGATGGAGCTTCCGGGGTAGCAGTCCTTATGGAATTAGCCAGCATAATCTCTAAAAAAAAGCCCAGATATGGTGTGGATCTAGTCTTTTTCGATGCTGAGGATTTTGGCTCAGATAAACATCCAGACAGGTGGTGTTTGGGCTCAAATTACTTTTCCCGGAATTTAGGAGAATATAAGGCATCTTTTGGCATTTTACTGGATATGGTAGGAGATAAAGACTTACAGATCTATAAAGAGGGTTATTCCAATAGATATGCTAAAGATATAGTTGAGCTGGTCTGGAGAAAAGCAGAGAAACTTTCACTCTCAAATTTCAAACCGGGAATTAAACACTTCGTAATAGATGACCATCTTTTTTTGATCCAGGCCGGGATACCCTGCGTCGATTTAATCGACTTTGATTATCCTTACTGGCATACCCTGCAGGATACCCCGGATAAGTGCAGTCCGGAAAGTCTGGAGAAGGTGGGAAAAGTTTTACTCAAGGTTCTATACGATTGAAAAGAAAATGGATTTTTTTAGCTTTACCCCACAGGAATCAAAAGCCATAATCTTTCTTATAGTGATACTTTTAATGGGAAGTGGTGTAGCTGTCTATAAAAAATATCATCCGGATTTTGCCCCGGAGCTTTTGATGGAGAAAAATTTTCCAGAACAAAACAAAGTTTTTGAGCCGGTAAAAAGTTCTGCTATTTCTGAGAATATAGATTTAAAAATCCCGGATAGGAAGGTTAACCTCAATACCGCTACGCTGAAAGAGCTCGAATCTCTACCTGGAATCGGTTCAGAATTGGGTAAGAGGATTTTAGAGTTTCGGGAGAAGAAGGGAAATTTTTCTACAATAGACGAGATTGTAAATGTAAAAGGGATCGGACCTAAAACCCTTGAGAAGTTAAAAACTCTTATTACTGTAGAATAATCTAAGAGGATAAAACTTGCGAGTTATCTCTGGTGAGAAAAAAGGGGAAAAGCTCTTCTCTTTAAAGAGAAGAGAGATCAGACCTACCTCAGATAAGGTCAAAGGAGCGATTTTTAATATCCTGTCCTATGGATTAGAATTCGGGCAACTGCTGGAAGGGAAGAAAGTCTTGGACCTTTTTGCAGGAAGCGGTGCTTTGGGGCTTGAGGCTTTGTCCAGAGGAGCAGAAGAAGTTGTTTTTGTGGACAATTCTTCTGCCAGTTTAAACCTTACCCGAAAAAACCTGAAAAAGCTTGGATTTGAAACTAAAGGTAAGATGGTTAAAAAAGACATTCTCAGATTTCTCAGAAGTGAAAATGAAATCACCTCTGGCGGATTCGATCTTATCTTAGCTGACCCTCCTTATGGAAAAGGGCTCTGCCAGAAATTATTAGAGATTTTAGCGGAGAAGAATTTTTTAAATGCAGACGGGATTCTGGTGATGGAGCATCATAAAAAAGAAAAGATAGAAGAAAAAAAAGATTTCATGTTACTTCAAAAGAGAAAATATGGGGATACCCTGATTTCCTTTTTTAAGAAAAAACCTATTAATGGTAAAAAGGAGCTTTTATGAAAAAGGCGATCTATGCCGGGACTTTTGATCCAATTACCAATGGACACTTAGATTTAATCCAGAGGGCTACGAATTTATTTGATGAATTGATAGTTGCTGTTACCTCAAAGCCTAATAAAGCGACTCTTTTCTCAGCCCAGGATAGATTGAAAATGGTGCAGGAAAGTATTAAGGGTTTAAAAGGTGTGAAGGCTCAGCTTTTTTCTGGACTTTTAGCGGATTTTGTCTCTAAGAGTAAAGCGGTGGTAATAATTCGAGGTTTGAGAGCGATTTCGGATTTCGAATATGAGTTTCAGATGGCACTGATGAACCGCAAATTAGCCCCAGAGACCGAAACGGTATTTCTAATGCCCAGCGAGAAATATACTTATTTAAGCTCGACTTTGATCAAAGAGATCGCTCGTAACAAAGGCGAGATAAGCCAATTCGTGCCAAAGATAGTGGCGAAGAAATTGAAGAAGAAATTTGGGTCTGGAATATAAAGCTTTAGCTTTCCGCCTCAGGTGGATTGGTAAACCTAAAGGCTTACACTCCAGATAAAAACTTGAAAAGTAGTTTTACTTTTCGTTTGACAATCTGAAAGAGGGATGGTATTTTATTCAAAATTGGAAGGAGTTTTTCGGAAAATTTCAGTTGTGTCAAAAATTTTAAGATCTCCTTCTGCCGTCAGGTTTAGAACTTGATGGGATAATCATAAATCATAAATTTAGCTATGAGTCTGGATTCGATCCTTTCGCTGATAAAAGCTGATTTAGAGAAGGTGGAACAGAGGTTAGAAGAATATCTTTCTTCAGATTCACCTTTGATTTTTCAGGTGGCTCAGTATCTTCTGGAGCGAAAAGGGAAAAGACTCAGGCCAGCTTTGGTTCTTCTGAGCTTTGATAGGGATAATAGTTCCAATAAGGATAAAGCCCTGGATGCGGCGGTGGCGGTAGAGCTAATCCATACAGCGACTTTGTTGCATGATGATGTTATCGATCAATCTACTACCCGCAGGGGGAAAGCCTCAGTGAATTACCGCTGGAGCAATTTAGTCTCAGTCCTTATGGGGGATTATCTATTAGCAAAGTCATTTAAGATCTTAGTTCAAACCGGACTTACTCCACTCCTTAAAGCTGTTTCTAAAGCTACTGAGAGTATTAGCCTGGGCGAGCTTCTACAGATCCAGGAACGGGGAAATTACAATTTGACGGAAAGAGTATATCTTAAGATTATAACAGATAAGACCGCTTCCCTTTTCTCAGTTGCCTGTAAGTCTGGAGCAATTGCCAGAGGTGTGGATGAAAAAACTCAGTATATCTACCAGAGGTTTGGTGAGGATTTTGGCGTATCTTTTCAGATAATCGATGACCTTTTAGATTTAGTAGGTGATAAGGAGAAAACCGGAAAGGAGTTAGGGAATGACCTGCAGGAGGGGAAAATCACCTTACCTTTAATCTATGCTTTGGCTAACTCTGAGGATGGGACCCGTGATAAAATAATGAAAATCTTAGAAGAAGGATATAAGCCAGAACATTTCTCTCAGATGTGCTCCTTTGTGAAGAAAGAGGGTGGTGTAGAGTATAGCCTAAAAAGAGCCCAGGATTTTGGTAATGAAGCTTTAGAATTAATCTCCGAATTGAATCCAACAGAATATAAAGAGGCGTTGGAGAAATTGGTTGATTTCATCTTGACCCGTGAGAAATAGATTTCTGTAATAGAGATCTGCAACAGACCACTGTAGATGTTTTTGGCAGTGGTTTTTTTATCCAAAAGAAAGGTCCAGAGGATCAGAAAGAAGGGTATCCTTGAAACTGTGGATAGATTTTCAAACCCAAAATATAATTCTGCTTATTTTCATCTTTGCAGTTGCCTTGGTCCTGGCTTTTCTTTCCTATCGTTTTACTTTGCCACCTCTTAAATCCAAGAAGAAAGTTTTGCTTTTGGTTTTAAGGTGGCTGGCTCTAACCAGCCTTTTTTTAGCTTTAGGTGAAGCTTTACTGGGGATGACAAAAAAGTCCTGGGAGAAGCCCAAGATTGCTTTACTCTTGGATTCATCCAGGAGTATGAATATAAAAGATAAGGCTATTACCAGAAAAGAGGTCCTGCAAAATCTTTTAGAGGAGAAAAGTTTTAAAGAGGTTCTATCTAAGGCTGAAATTCATCCTTACCTTTTTTCTGATAGTATAGTTCCCTATAATCTTTCCGGGAAGCTTCCTGTTTTTTCAGGCGAAGCTACCTCCCTTGGAAGCAGTTTAGAAAAGCTTAAAGAAAATTTAAGAGGAGAAGAGCTTACCTCGGTGATTCTTCTCAGCGATGGAACTAATAACATCGGGAAAAACCCAATCGCCATTGCTCGAAATTATACTTTGCCTATCTATACGGTAGGCATAGGTGAGTTTGTGCCTTTTAAGGATTTGAGCTTAGAAAAAGTTAAATATGATGAGATCGCCTATTCTGGAGAGAATGATACCATTAAAGTTACCATAAAAAATCAGGGATATAAAGGAGTTAAAATCCCTGTTCTTCTGCAGGAGAATAAAAAAGTTTTGGCTCGCAAAGAATTATTATTTAATATCTCAGGCGAGCTCCAGGAAACTGAACTGGTATTTGAACCAGAAGAGGAGGGGATACATAGATACCAGGTGGTAATCCCTAAAGTAGAAGGGGAAAGTTTTCAGCAGAACAACCTTGAAAACTTCACCCAGAAAGTTCTCAAGAAAAGGTTCAATCTTCTTTTAGTGAGCCAGAGCTTGAGCTGGGAATTCGGTTTCCTCAAAAGATTTTTAAATCTGAACAAAGATATAACTTTTGAAACTCTGGTCTTCTCAAAATCTGGAAAACCTCTTTTATCAAAACTATCCCAGAGTAAAAAGATTGAAGATTTTGACCTTTTAATCGTTTTGGATTCCCCTCAATTTTTAATACAAAATCAAAAAGAAATTAAAAACCTTTTGCAGAAAAAAGGGGTTTCGCTTCTGCTTTTAGTTGGAGAAGAGCTGTACCAAAGAAAAGAGATATTAAGTAGTTTTGATTTTCTTCCTTTTGAGATAAAAAAAGAAAAGAGGCCTCTGTTTCAGAATTTCAGCTTGAGCCTTTCACCAGAGGGGAAATTTCATCCATTAACCCAGCTTTCAGAAGAGCTGGAGGAAAATCTTTTCCTCTGGACAAATCTTCCACCTTTTGAAAGGATGATACCCCTCAAAGAGAAAAACGGAGCTAAGGTACTGGCACTGGTTAAAACAGGGGAGGAGAGCTTGCCCGGAATAGTAATCCAGGAGCTGGAAAAGGGGAAAATAGAGGTCTTGGGCTTTTCCCCTTTATGGAAATGGGATTTTTTGCTGTGGGGGGTAGGGAAAGACAATTCAGCCTATAAAAAATTCTGGGAGAGCTCTTTCAGATGGCTTTTATCCAGAGAAGATCTGGAGAGGTTTAAAATCTATACAGATAAAGTAGTCTATAAAAGGGGCGAGGAGATAAAATTTACCTCCAGACTTTTCGATGAAAGTTATCAAAATATTAAAGGAGCAGAGGTAAGAATAAAGCTCTTTCCAAAAGGGAAAGAAGCTGATTCATTGCTTTTCAACCTTGCGCCAGAAAATGGCGATTATTCCTACACCCTATCTTTTTTACCTCCGGGAGAATACTTATTCAAAGGAGAAGCCACAAAGGAGGAGTTTGTTCTGGGAAGTTATTCAGGTAAATTTGAGATCGAAGATGTAAGTTTAGAGGACGAGGATTTAAAGCCAGATAAAGAACTTCTCAAAGAGATTGCCCTGCTTTCTGGAGGTGAATATTCTGAGCCTGAAGATTTTGCATCGCTTCTAAAAAGCCTGGACTTTGAGAAAAAGTCCAGGCTTAAAATAAAGGAGATAACACTCTGGGATAAACCGCTACTTTTATTCTTCTTTATTTTCTTTCTATCTTTAGAATGGTTTTTCAGGAAAAGATTTCAGCTTTTATGATTTTGAGACTTTTGCTTCAGCTAATTTCAGGCACAGCTTTAAGCGGTCTGGTCTCTATTTTAGCTTACAGGTTTAAACTTCTAACCCTGGATGGGGCTTTATCTGCCTTTCTTTTAGGTAGTATCATCTTTGGAACAGGAGGGGTTAGTTTTGCTACACCTTTACTTTTTTTCTTTTTTTCATCCAGTTTACTTTCAAAGTATAAACAGGGGAAGAAAGCAGAATACAAAACAATTTTTGAGAAAACTGGAGCCAGGGATAAAAATCAGGTGTTAGCTAATGGCAGTATAGCCGGGGTGTTCTCTTTTATTTATTTTTTAATCCCTACTTCTTCTATTTACTCTGCCTATCTGTCTTCTTTAGCCGCAGTAACTGCTGATACCTGGGGAACTGAAGTAGGGATTCTATCTCCTTCTGCACCTTTATCTTTGAAAAACTTCAAGCAGGTCTACCCTGGGGTTTCTGGAGGAATGAGCTTTTTGGGCACTTTAAGCTCTTTTTGTGGCTCTTTTTTTCTGGCTTCGAGTGGATTTATTCCAGGAGTCTCTCCTTTTCCTTTAAGATTGAATACTTTCTTAATAATAATTTTAGCCGGATTTTCAGGTGCTCTTATTGATAGTCTTTTAGGTGCTTTCCTACAGGCACAGTATCTCTGTCCCATCTGCAATAAGCCGACTGAGAGAAAAACCCATTGTAATTTTGATTCAAAACGGGTCTCCGGGATTTCCTGGTTGAATAACGACTGGGTGAATTTTCTATCTTCAATTTCCGGGGTTATTTTATTTTTCCTCTTGCAAAGAGTCTGTGGAAATTAGCTCCCTGTCTTAGAATGACTTAACTTCCAAGTGCGGACTTTTGTTTCAATTCAGGTTAGGTTTAGATGGGTTGCGAAGAGTACTTGGGATTTTGAATAAGTAAAGTACTAAACTCGTCAACTACCTCCAGGTTTTTAATTCCCATAAGTCTTCAAATCTCAAGCTTTAGTAGATTCTGGAAATCATTTTTGACAGCTTTAAGCTTCCAAGCTCTAAAAAAATCAGCTGAAGTGTTCTTTCACCCTTTAGTCTCCCTGTTAATTTATAATTGACATATTGAATTTTGACGATAGATTAATATATAGAAGAGTGCTTTAATTATTAACTAACAAGTACCCAGAGGTGGAAATGCATAAAAAGAGAACATTTTTGCTTGGGGCTTTATTGGTTTTTCTTGGTGCGTTAAGCGCCTCAGCGGATACCATAATACCCGGCGGAGAAGTTTTCGGCACCTGGACATCATCCGGGTCGCCGTATCTGGTCCAAGGGGATATTACCGTACCAGTTGATTCGACGCTCACCATCGAGCCAGGGGTGGAGGTGATTTTTCAGGATTATTACAAACTGGCAGTCGAGGGCGCGCTGGAAGCACTGGGAACAGCCCAAGATTCAATTGTTTTCACAGCAGTCGATGCCGTGTCGGGGTGGCAAGGTATCCGGATCAACAGTAATGCCGATCCAGCCAGGTTAGACTATTGTATTATTGAGCATGGCTTTACGACAGGGTCAGCTTTTCCTGAGCGTGGCGGCGGTATTTACTGCGGTTCTGCCGACGCGGTTATCACTCATTGCCGAATTTCAGACAACCGGTCATTCTCTGGCGGGGGCATGTATGTATATATCGGTTCGGAGGGCGGACCATTCACCATCTCCGATTGTACCTTCAGTAACAACGAGGCAGAATATCAAGGTGGAGGACTCGGCTTCAGGGGTCCGCAATTGATGCTGACGCGATGTCTGTTCGAGGGAAACACAAGCGATAGCATCGGTGGAGGTATCTATTGTTATGGCTATTTTGCAGCGACAAGCATTGTCAGAATCACCGGATGCACTTTCGACAATAATTGGGCTGAAGACCAAGGAGGGGGGATGTTTTTTACCAATTCCACGTCTGGCGGGATCAGTATTTCTGATTGTGCAATTACATCCAATATTGCTTTCTACCACGGAGGAGGCGGTATATCTTTTAATGGTACTGCAGGATATGATACGGTTACTAACTGCACCTTTTACAATAATGTCAATGTGCCTTTTGGATCAGGTTCAGCTTTGGATGGAGGTAGTGGGATAGATGTCTACAGCGGTCACTTGACCATATCGCAATGTACTTTTGATCACAATTACGGAGCAAATGGGGGTACAGTATTTTGTCGGGGGGGAACCACCATCGTTAAATCCTGCACTTTCTCGCAGAACACGGATTGGGGAGGTCCCACTATGGGTGCTCTGAGGCTGCGCTCCAATGCAACCATTATCAATACAATCATCAGCGGCAATCACAGTACTTCTCAAGATAACCCCAGCGCAGGGATAAGCTTCGAATCAGGTACACATTCTGTGCAATACTGCGACTTTTCCGGTAATGACGAAGGTCGTGATTTTATCGGCCCGGTGATTCCAAACCTTATCGGGGAAATCACCGGTGTAAACGCCAACGGCGATTCCTGCGACTCCTATTTCAACATTTTCATGAACCCGATGTTCGTGGACACAGCGAACGGCGATTTACACCTGCAGGCAAGTTCGCCCTGCATCGATGCGGGCGACCCGAATTCTCCCCTGGACCCGGACAGCAGCATAAGCGACATAGGGGCTTTGTATTATCATTATCTGTTGGGAGATGCGAATAGTGATGGGAAGGTGTCTCTATCAGATATAGTTTATCTCATAAACTACCTTTTCAAGTTTGGTCCAGCACCTGAGCCGATTCAGTCCGGGGATGCCAACTGTGACGGGAAAGTGAGTCTGAGTGATATAGTCTACTTGATCAATTATCTATTCAAATTTGGGCCTCCGCCGGGTTGCTAAAGATATATAGTGATTAGTACTTGATATGATTCCATAAAGCTCAGGTTAATTAATAAAATGCCAGGAGGTGGAAATGAACACTAAGAGAGCATTTTTGCGTGGGGCTTTGTTTGTTTTACTTGGTGCGATAAACGTTTCAGCGGATACCATACCCGGCGGTGATGTATATGGAACCTGGTATCAGGCGAACTCGCCGTATTACATCACCGGCAATATTACAGTACCATCTGGTGATACATTAACCATCGAGCCGGGCGTGGACGTGATCTTTCAAGGATATTACCGCTTGTATATTAGCGGCACTCTTGAAGCGATTGGCACAGCTTCCGATTCCATCCGTTTCGTGCCGTCAGATACCAGCACGGGCTGGCGCGGCTTGTACTATGCTGCGACGGTGCGCACGCAGCATCTGAGCTACTGCGATATCGAATATTCACATGAGAGCGGCATCCAGATGCAGGCTGTGGCACTCAATCTGCAAGTCAGCCATTGCACCATTGCGCACTGTCGTTCTGTTGCTGGCGGTGGCATCTACGTGACACGTCTGGGCGCAACACTTGACATCTCCCACTCCACCATCGCCTACAACACAGCGGAATCGGATACCGGTGGTTGGGGAGGCGGGATATATCTCCATTTCGGAACTCTGATCATGGACAGTTGCACTGTCCATGCCAACCGCGCTGTGATCCCAAGCCTAGATTACTATTACTCGGTTCGGGGGGGTGGGATATTTATTGACTTGAATACAGTCGACGTGACCATATCCGGCAGTTCGATCACCGACAATTTTATTGGTTTGAGCGATGGAGGTCAGTCATGGGGGTATTATAACGACAATTTTGATCGTGGTGGGGGTATTTACAACAGATCTCTTGATCCAGTCACCATCTCCAATTGCCTCATTTCAGGCAATCTCGCTAATGTTTATTACGGTCTCGGCGGGGGAATTTCCCTTGACCATAATTCGTATATGACGACGATTTCGCACTGCATCATTGGTAATAATCAGGATGGGTATTACGGAGCTGGGCTTTATGCGTGGGGAAATGCAGATATTGTGAATTGTACTTTCTACGGAAACTATCCTTTAGCGATGTACCTTGGTTGGAACGGAAATGCATATAATGTGCTTAATACCATTGTGGCGTATAACGCAGGGGGTATACAATGTGCTCCCGAACCCAATTACAACACTGAGAACTACAGCTATAATGATGTCGTGGATTACTGCACCAACATGCCGCCGGGTTTCGGTGTGCTGGACACGGTGAACCATAACGGGGCTCCCTGTGATTCATTTTTCAACATTTTCACGGACCCGATGTTTGTAGACACGGCGAACTACGATTTCCACCTGACTGCAGGCTCACCCTGTATAGACGCCGGCGACCCCAATTCCCCCCTGGACCCGGACAGCAGCATAAGCGATATGGGAGCTTTGTATTATCATTATCTGCGAGGGGATGCTAATAAAGATGGTAAGGTGTCTCTATCAGATATAGTTTATCTGATAAATTATTTATTCAAATTTGGTCCAGCACCTGAGCCGACTCAGTCAGGAGATGCCAATTGTGACGGGAAAGTGAGTTTGAGTGATATAGTTTACTTGATCAATTATCTTTTCAAATTTGGGCCTCCGCCGGATTGCTAAAGATATATAGTGAGTAGGACGGTGGGATGAAACTTACTATAAATCCTCTCACCCAATTCAAATCTAAAAACATAATAGAGGTATAAGAGGACGCTATCCCCCCACCGGTTTCAATTTTGTTTCAACTGCACTTGTGTTTCTATGGGTTTTCATGGGTTGCTGTGGGTTATTACGGTCTTGAGGATTTCAACTAACTTGTTTCCGTTTCTGTAATAGGTTGAAAAACGTAAAATTCCCACGCCCACCTGAATTTTTCTATTGCAAAAGTTTTTTTAAGCTTTAGATTTAGGGACAAGTAAAAAAGCTCAGTCTAAAAGAGAGGTATAAAATATGACTGGAATAAAAAGATGTTTTGGCAGAGAGGTTCTGGATTCGAGAGGGAATCCTACAATTGAAGTAGAGGTTGAATTAAAGAATGGAGGCTTCGGGAGAGCCATAGTTCCCTCTGGCGCTTCAACTGGTGTGCATGAAGCTCTGGAGTTAAGGGATGGGGATAAAAACAGGTATTCAGGCAAAGGGGTTAAAAAGGCGGTGGAGAATGTTAATAAGAAGATTGCACCTAAACTTATCCGGTCAAAATTGAACACCTTTGATCAGAGGAAATTAGACAATTTCCTTTTAGAGTTAGATGGGACTGAGAATAAAAGGAATTTAGGCGCTAATGCTATCTTGGGGGTTTCTTTAGCCGTGGCCAAAGCCGGTGCTGCCTCTAAAAAAATACCTTTTTATGAATATTTAGGAGGTAGAAAAGCAAAGCTCCTTCCGGTTCCCCAGATGAACATTTTAAACGGTGGTTCACATGCAGATAATAACTTAGATATCCAGGAGTTTATGATCATCCCGGCAGGCGGTTTTTCTTTTAAGGAGTCTCTCAGAATGGGTGTGGAGGTATTCCATAATCTTAAAAAGGTCTTAAAGGAGAAGAAATTTAACACTGGAGTAGGGGATGAAGGTGGATTTGCACCTAATCTTAGTTCAAATGAGGAAGGGTTTCAGGTAATCTTGGAGGCTATTGACCGGGCCGGATATAGACCGGGCGAGGATATCTTCTTAGGGATAGATCCGGCCGCTTCCGCTTTCTACAATACGGATGAAAAACTCTATAAATTTAAAGCCGAAGGAAGGAGATTTTCCAGTTCAGAGCTGATCCATTACTATAACGACCTTATAGATAAATATCCCCTTATCTCAATCGAAGATGGTTTAGCAGAGGATGACTGGAAAAGCTGGGTAAAAATGACCGAGAGGTTAGGGAACAGAATCCAGATAGTTGGAGATGATATTTTCGTGACTAATCCAAAAAGGTTAAGATTGGGGATTGAGGAAAAAGCAGCTAATGCTATCCTGATTAAGTTAAACCAGATAGGGACTTTGACTGAGACTTTAGATACTATCCAGATGGCAAAAAAAGCCGGGTTTAATACGGTGATCTCTCATCGTTCCGGAGAAACTGAGGATACTACTATTGCGGATCTGGCAGTAGCTGTCTCTTCTGGTCAGATAAAGACCGGCTCCTGTTCAAGAACTGACCGGGTATGTAAGTATAATCAGCTTTTAAGGATTGAGGAGAAATTAGGCAAAAAAGCGCTTTATGCCGGGAAAAATATCTTCTATGGCTTGGGCAGGGGGAAGTCATAATGTTAAATAATAGAATAAAAAGGAACCCAAAAGAGAAGGACTTTTTAACCAGGATTAAAAAGGATCCTCTTCTTCGGAGGAAAATTTTAAGGCGAATTCTCATTCTTCTAGTGCTGGTCTCAGTCTTCTATCTCTATTTTGGTGGAGATTATGGCTTTTTCAGACTTCTTTCTCTTAAAAAAGAGAAGGGGAGCATAATCCTGGAGACCAAAAAGCTTCAGGCACAGAATATGGATTTAGAAATAGAGAAAGAGAAACTTAAGGATGACCCTTTCTATATTGAGAAGGTTGCCCGTGAAAGATACGGGATGGCTAAAGAAGATGAGGTTATCTATAAATTCATTCAGCCCCAGGATAGTTCCTCCACCCTTGTGCCGAAAGATAAAAGATGAGTTTGGTCAAAACCGAAGGGATAGTTTTAAAGAGCCTGAAGTATGGTGATTCCTCGATCATTTTTACCCTTTATACCAAAGATTTCGGGAAGATAAAACTTTTAGCCAAAGGGGTAAAAAGGAGAAAAAGCAGAACCCCTCCCTTAGGATATTTTTCATTATCTGAGATAGTCTTCTACAAAAGAGAGAAAAGCGAACTTCATCTTCTTTCTTCCGGGGAAACCCTGAAGAACTTTTCAGGTTTAAGTAAAAGCCTCAATCGTTTTTCCTGGGCATCGGCTATAGCGGAGCTCCTGGATCAATTGATAACCGGTGAAGAGCCTAACCAGAGGATTTTCAATTTGAGCTTGAGAACTTTATCCCGGATGGAAAATGTTGATGAATCAAATTTAGAGAAAATCTTCTGGAGTTTTGCCCTGAAGCTTTTTTCAAATTTAGGGTATAAGCCTAAATTAGATGCCTGCATTAAGTGCGGAAAGGAGATAAAAGAAGAAGAGGTTTTCTTAAGTCCAGAAAGAGGTGGGGTAATTTGCCAAAATTGTACCAGAGAAGAGGAATATTATCTTAAACTCAACCGAAAAGCCTATCTTTCTGCCAGAAAACTTCTATCCCTGGATATTAACAAAGTTGATAAAATCGCCGTAGATAAGGAAAGCTTAAAAGAGATTGAGGATTTAGTTAAAAGCTTTATTCATTATCATACCGGGGCAAAGGATTTGAAAACCCTGGAGTTTATAAGACAATTAGTAGATTAATTAGATTAGTATTATCAATTTGAAAATAGAACTGTCCCATAAGGGATCCATAGGATGATAGGACAGGAGGTAAGGTGACAAATAAAGGATCTCAAGACTTGATGGAAAAATTGGTCTCTTTGTGTAAAAGAAAAGGTTTCATCTTCCAGTCCAGTGAAATCTATGGAGGGATAAATAGCTGCTGGGATTATGGCCCTTTAGGGGTTGAGCTTAAAAACAATATCAAACAGAGCTGGTGGAAGAGTATGACCCAGTTCCGGGATGATATAGAAGGGCTGGATGCCTCGATTTTAATGCATCCTTCGGTCTGGGTAACCTCAGGCCATGTGGAATCTTTTGCTGACCCGATGGTTGACTGTAAAAACTGCAAGATGAGGTTCAGGGCAGATGAGATATCCGGTAAGAAATGTCCAAACTGTGAAGGAGAGCTGACTGATGCCCGGCAGTTCAACCTGATGTTCAAAACTCATATGGGACCGGTAGAGGATGAAGCTTCTGTGGTCTATCTTCGCCCGGAAACTGCTCAGGGTATCTACGTTAATTTTTTAAATGTCTTAGCCCCTTCCAGGCAGAAACTTCCTTTCGGGATTGCTCAGATCGGGAAGGCTTTCAGAAACGAGATCTCTCCAGGGAATTTTATCTTCCGCTCGCGTGAATTTGAACAGATGGAGATGCAGTTTTTCATCCATCCAGATGAAGATGAGAAATGGATCGAATACTGGAAAGAGGAGCGGATGAAATGGTACTATAGTCTGGGAATAAGAAAGGAAAATTTAAGGTTTCATCAGCATGAAAAAAAGGAATTAGCTTTCTATGCCAAGACCGCTTATGACATAGAATATAAATTTCCCTTTGACTGGAAAGAGATAGAGGGGGTTCATAACCGCACCGATTATGACCTTTCCAGGCATACTCAGGCAACTGGTAAAGACCTTTCCTATTTTAATGATCAAACCAAAGAAAGATTTATCCCTTATATCATCGAGACCTCAGCCGGAGTTGACCGCACTATGCTGGTCTGTTTAGTAGATGGTTACTATGAAGAGGTGGTCAAAGGTGAGGAGAGAACAGTTCTGAGATTAGATCCAAAGATTGCTCCGATCAAAGCCGGGGTTTATCCTTTAGTTAAAAGGGATAATATGCCAGAGGTGGCAAAGAAGATCGAAGATATATTAAGGCCTCATTTCAAGGTTTTCTATGATGAGGGTGGTGCTATTGGCAGAAGATATAGAAGACAGGATGAGGCAGGAACACCTTTTGGCATAACCGTTGACTCCCAGACCCTGCAGGATGAAACCGTGACTTTAAGGGAGAGGGATTCGATGGAACAGGTAAGGGTGAAAATAGACGATTTGATTTCGATTTTGAACAAAAAAATTTGGGGAGTTTAACTCGTAGGTCAAGCATGTCCGCCTTTGGCGGGACTGCTTGACAAAAGAGATGTTTTTAAAAGAGGTGTTAACCAGTCCCCGCAGGGGACATGGTTGACCTACGTGAGATGATTCCTTTATGACAAATATTCGGAGATATTATATACCTAATGCTATCTATTTTATCACCTGTGTAACCTATCAAAGAAAAGATTTGTTTTCTGCTCCAGATAACATTTCTTTATTTGGGGAGATATTTAAAAATATCAAGAGAATCTATCCCCATAAGCTTTATGCTCATGTTTTGATCTATGACCACTTTCATTTTCTGATTATGCCCAAACAGGATAATATATCTGCCCTTATGAAGTCGCTGAAAGATAATTTTTCTCGCCAGTATAAAAAAATGTGGAGTTTTAAAAATAACATCCGTATCTGGCAATATAGATTTTGGGATCATATAATTAGAAATGAAGAAGATTTTAGAAGGCATTTCGATTACATTCATTACAATCCAGTGAAACACAGGATTGTTTCTAAACCTGAGGATTTTAACCAATCAAGCTTCAATTTTTGGCTTAAAAAAGGAGTTTATCAGATTGGCTGGGGACATACTTTTGAGAAAGAATTGGAGAAAATGAACTTTGAATAGATAAAGCCAATGTAGGTCAAGCTTGGTAAAGCCTGCTTGACAAAATAGTAATAAATTGTCAACCAGTCCCCGCAGGTGACATGGTTGACCTACGAAAAAGCAGGAGGTTAAAACATGAAACCTACTGATGAGTTAAAAGAGGAACATCAGATTATTCTTCGAATGCTTAAAGTCTTAGAAAAAGCCGCACAAGATTTAGAGGAAGGTAAAGAAGTTCCAAAAGAGCTTTTCAAAAAAGCAGTCGATTTCATACGCAATTTTGCAGACAGGTGTCATCATGGCAAAGAAGAGGATACCCTTTTCCCGATGATGGAGAAATATGGAATACCTAAGGAGAGTGGCCCTTTAGGAGTGATGCTATACGAGCATACCTTAGGTAGAAATTTCGTTAAAGGTTTGGCAGAGGCGGTAGAGAAATATGAAAAAGGGGACAAATCATCAATTAAAGATTTAATTAAAAATGCCAGAGGCTACACTGGGCTTTTAACCCCGCATATTTTTAAAGAGGATAATATACTTTATCCGATGGTAGATGGGAATATCCCTGAAAAAGAGCAAAAGGTTTTAGAAGAGAAATTTGAAAAGATAGAAAAAGAAGTAATTGGAGAAGGAAAACATCACGAGTATCTGCACCTGGTTGAGGAGTTGGAAAAGCTCTTAGGTCAGGTTTGAAAAGTTAAATTGTTTTATACAGAGGCCCTTGACGAAGTAGAAGAGAATTGAGTTCCCTCTACCCCTGTGGGAGAGGGTTAGTCCGAATTTGGATCCATAGGAGGAGAGGGGGAACCAAAATTTTCACCCTCCCCTTACCCCTCCTCTACGAGCCGTAAAGCTTTTATCAACCATCGAGGAGGGGAAAACAATCTGGAGGTTAATTGATAATTCGGGAGATGAGAAAAGAAGATATTGAAGGATCGATCGAGCTTTCTAAAATAGTTAGAGAAAAAACCTGGGAAAAGTATGAAAAAGAGGTTTATCCCAGAAAACTCTTAGATGAGGAGCTTAAACTCTATTCTTATGATACTTTTTTAAGATTTATCGGTGATGAAAATAAATATGGTTTTGTAGCTGTAGAAAATGAAAAAATAGTAGGCTTAGCTATCGGAAAACTCGATACAGGCGGGCTTTCTGACCTCTCCTGGATCTGCGCAGCCATAGAAGAACAGGGCAAGGGGATTGGTAAAAAACTGATTAGTAAAGTCGCAGACTATTCGAAAGAAAAAGGTTGTCATAAGCTTTTTGCTTATACCACACTTCATCTTGATCCTACAATTCAGTTTTACCTGTCCGCAGGGTTTATGACAGAGGGTTATCTGAAAAAACACTGGTATAGGATTGATTTTCTGATTATGTCAAAATGGCTGGAATGAGTAGACGGTAAGATAACATACAGTAACTGTGTAGACCAAATAGATTGTCACTTAAATCTGGAGTGTAAACCTTCAGGTTTACTAAAAGATAAAGCTGAAGCTTCCTAGTTCAGATTTTTTAATGAAAATTAACTCAGATTTATCCCTAAAAATAGTACACTTTAAGCTCAGAGGAAAAAGGATAATCATCCGTCCTCTCAGAAGGGATGATATTGATAAGAAACTGAAGTGGAAGAAATATCCTGACCCTTTGTATTTTCATTACAATATAGAGAAAATGACTGAAGCACAAAAGAGGGAATGGTATCATAAGAGAAAGAAAGACCCTAAGATGCTTTATTTAGCCATTGATAATCTCAAAGGGGAGCTTTTAGGATTTCTCAACCTGTATGATATTAACTTGAAGAATAAAAAGGCATATTTGGGAATATATCTGGGGTACGAATATATAGATAAAGGATATGGGACTGAGGCGATTAAAACCCTTCTGCCTTATTATTTTGAGAAAATGAGATTTAAGGAGTTATATTTAGATGTTACTTCACTGAACCAGCGGGCTATAAAGTGTTATCTTAAATGTGGGTTTGAATTAGTAGGAACTAAATTCAAAAAACATGACCCCAGAAGTAAAATAGATATTTTCGAAAATGAACGCTATAAAGACATAAGAAGATATTTTAAAAAAGAGGGAGATGAGATATTAGTTCAGTTTGAAGAGATGAAAATAACAGAAAAGATGTGGTTTGAATTGAAAGCAGGTAGGTCAAGCATGGCGAAGCCTGCTTGACAAGATACTGAATAGCCGGGGATAGAGAAGTAAATACCCTTCTTTAGCAGCAACAGTCTTCGCCGAAGAGGGTTTTGGAGGCGGAGATGAGATTCTTCAAAGCCTCCGCTTTCTCTTTATCCCTGGCTTTTAATTTTATGATGACCCCATCCTTGGTCTCCTCGATCTCCTTCTTGAAGAGCTGGGAGAATTTCTTGGGGTCACAACAGCAAGTACAGAACATTTCTTATCACCTCCTTTCAAATATAGATAAATTTATATTTGTCTATATAATAAATTAAAAAAATTATTTAGCCTTTTTAGTTTTCAGGTCAAATTTGTTAAAAAGAGCGCAACAGCAGTTCTCCAGAGCACAGCGATTTAATGAATAATGAACCTCTTTTCCCTTTTTATGGAATTTGACCAAACCTGCCCTTTTTAAGATATTAAGGTGATGAGAAATAGAAGGCTGTCGCATATCAAAACATTTACAGATGGATAGTACGCAGAGCTCCTTATCCTTTAGCAACTCCAGAATCTTCTGCCGAGTTTTATCGGAGAGGGCTTGAAATATAAGCTGGCATTTATCGTTCATAAGTTCATTCCATATATAGACAATTATCTATACGTTATTATTATCTAAAAGTTAACAGAAATTTGGCAAGAAATTATTTTGGTCTCTAAAAATATAGTATAGGGCTTCCGTAGGCAGGGCTCCCAGCCCTGCTAAATTTCTTACTTAGACATAAGCACCGCCCCAAGGTGAAAGGTTAGGTCATTTGCATCTCTATCTCCACCTATTACAGCACTGGGGATGATGTTTTTAACCGTGTGGTATTTTATCCCTAAATCGATGTCAAGGGTTATTGGATTTGACGTCTCCTTCTCGAAGGTCATAAACTACATCATTATACCTCCACCCACATTCCATCCGAATTTGGTGATGCTCCACTTTTCCTTGCTAACCTCGGTTTCTTCAATCTCCTCAGTGGTGGAGTAGTTATAGACTCCAGCCATAGGTGCAAAATAGAGGAGGAAGGGTCCGGCTGGTGCACTGAACTGGGGACCTAAAGTTAACTGCATAGATTCATGGCTGGTATTCACATCCACGTAAAGGTCTGTTCCAGGTATGTTAATATCCTCATTTGTTTCAGACTCATAGCTCACCCAGGCAAAATCAATTCTCAGAGCAAAGAAATTTACACCCGGAGGAGTGGCGAATAATTTACCAGAGATACCAACTCCAAGATCCGAAACATTAGCAAACTCCTCCTGCGGAGAGGAAACAAAAAGATTTAGCCCTCCTCCGATTTTAGCTATTGAAGTTGAGAAAAGGAGAAAAAGAGCTGCAATGCAGAAAAATAAAATCCTGTGGTTATGCATCTTCATACCTCCCGTTTGAAATTTTTTTGATAATATACATTTATTTAGTAGGATTGTAAATAAATTTTTAAGAGCAAAATTGTTTATATGTAGTTGGAGGCCAGAACACGATTCTATTCCTATAATCTTAAAGCCTATTTTTTCTTTTGTACCTCCTTAAGAGTTTTCTTGAATTGTTTATCATTAGGCTCTAACTCCACGGCCTTTTTTAATTCCATCAGAGCTAATTCTTTTTTGCCTTGAAGGTCATAAACCATGCCCAATCGCCAATGAGCCCCTGCCCAGGTCGGAGCGTCTTTCGGTGGCTCAACTTCCAAATACCTCTTAAAGCAGTCCTCAGCTTTCTCCAGATTACTCTTTGCGAGAACATAGGTCTTGCCGAGTTGGTAGAGTGCATTGATATCTTTGGGATTTTTTGTCAAGATGTCTTCAAAAATGACCACCGATTTGTCGTATTTTTTGTTTCTTTGTAGGAAGGAACCCAGGTCATAACTTACCTGAAAGGTAGAAGAGGTATCCAGCTCCACAGCCTCTCTCAGGTAAGCTTCTGCCTTGTCTAAATTCCCCTCCTTTTCCCAAAAGGCCGCCCAATACTGCGCACCTAAGAGGTGGTTTTTACTATAAATTATCTCAGCCAGCTTTTTGGCTTTCTGTTTATCCCCACCTGCAATCCCAGGAGCACCAAAACAGTACTCAAAAAGAGCAGCCGTTGCTTCAATATTAGCAGAATCCAATTCCACAGCTTTCTCAAACTCGCCCTTTGCTTTTTTAGCTGTAAATAGGGCTTTGATTTTGCCCGAATTCATAGCTTTACTAAGGTAGGAGCGCCCCAACCAAAGATGATATTCAGAAATTGAACTCTTCAGTTCCACGGCTTTTATGGCATATTCAACCGACTTATCATAGTTCTTCTCAAACATGTAAATCTTTCCCAGAATAAAATAAGCTTCATGATTTCGAGGGTCTGATTTAATCACCTGTTCCAGAACGGCTTTTGCCTCCTTGTATTTTTCCTCTTGAAATAATCTCTTTCCTTCCTCTAAAGTATTAGTGGTCGCAATGAGAAACACTGGAAAAAGAATAATAAATGGAATCACAAACAGGAGTAAAAACTTTCTTTTGCCCGGAAGGCAGAACCCCTTTTTTCTTGGATAGGTAGATAGATATAACATAAAAGCACCTCCTAAACTTATAAACTATAGCCTATGGATCACAACTGCCGAAATATCATCAGCCTGCTCACACCCAGCAGTGAAATTGTCCACTGCTTTCAAGATCATATCAAGAATAGCTGAGGCTCCTGGCAAAGACTTTTCACTCAAGACCTGTAAAAGCCTTTCCTCCTCAAACATCTCTTCTTTCTGGTTAGTCGCCTCTGTAACCCCATCGCTGAATAAGACCAAAAAATCACCTGTATTCAGCCTGCAAACCCCTTCTTTATAGGTAACCCCATCCAAAATCCCTAAAATCGGCCCTCCCTCGGTTAGACTCTCCTGTTTTCCCCTTTCTTCGCGGACGTGTATAGGCGAAAGATGTCCACAGTTAACATATTTAAGCTCACCAGTGTCACAATCAAGCAAACCCAAAAACAATGTTATGAAGGTCTCAGGCGAAGAGGAGGTTAAAAGATACCGGTTTAATTCAGTAATTAATTTCACAGGATTATTTAAAGAGGTTACTGCTTGGGTGCGAATGGTGGCATGCACACTCGACATAAGAAAAGAAGCACCTAATCCTTTACCTGAGACATCCCCTAAAGCTATAAGCACTTTACCTGGTGCTACCTCAAAAATATCATAGTAATCCCCTCCCACTGCCTTGGCTGGACGGCAAAACCCTGCAAACTCCCAGCCCGGGGAAACGGGTAATTTCTTGGGGAAAAGGTTTTGCTGAACCGTACGGGCTATCTCTAATTCCCGGGAAAGCTCTGCTTCTCTTTTCGCTACCTCTAAAAGCTCTGCATTCTCCAAAGCCATCCCCATCTGTCTGGCAACGGTAAGCAAAAGCTCCCTATCCTCTCCGCTGAAAGGCTCCTCTGAAAGTTTGGCTCCTAAACCCATCACCCCAATAAGTCCTGAGCTTCCCGGAAGTAAAATCAAAAGCTCACTGTTAAGCTCAAGTAATCTTTTCTCTTCTTCAAGTTCTGAGTTCAACTTCTCTGGATAAACATCCAACCAAGGCTTTTTCTGCTCTAATTGCTGAATGACTGAATCTTCAGATTTAAGCTCAAGAGATGGATTAGAGACTACCTCTTTTTCCAAGTCTTCAATGGAAGCCAACCGACTTGTGCCATTTTTCAAGTCCAGAACACATTTTATATCCTTGGTCTGTGCTTCTTTTAAAAGCAAGACAACTCTTAAAGGATGCAAAGCTTTCAGCACCGTTGAGGCTGTCCGCTTCAGAATCTTTTCACGCTCTCTTAATTCAGACAACTGATCGCCTAACTCCAAAAGGAGGTGCCTCACATCCAAGGTCTCCCTGAAAAATCTGCGGTCAATGGCTGGCATAATCTTACGGTTAACCCGGCTCAAAGTTCCCATCACTAAAACCGCACTCGCCACAGCCACGCCGCTTACAGCAATGGGTGAGCCAGCCAGACGAGAACCGCCTTTCCCAACAGCCTGCCAGACTATGAGAAAGATAATTATCCCTTCGAGCAAAAGTGCTCCTTTTGATAAAAGAAGATGCTGGAGTCCTTTTCTAAGAATGAAGCGAATGCCAAAGACCTTACGGGCAAGAATAGAATAGACAAAAGAAAGAGGGATAGCACTCCACAAGGCAACGGGTAAATAGTATGTTAAGTAGCCCCAAACTGGCAGCAAGAACCGGGGAGCAAGCGCGAAGGCTGGCCGAAAACCCAAAAAGAGTATAAGGCCGAGTGTGCCCAGAAAAAGACCAAATTCAATAACCTTGAGCCTGGCCTGGGGACGGTCACGGGTCTCAATCCGTTGGGCGATGAGAAGGGAACCCATAAGGACTATGATGGGCAATAAAAGCCATTCGTTTAAATTAAAGATAAACTGTGCCACTGGGTTGGTAATAACCCAGGTCGGCTTCCATCCGAAGATCTTGGTTAAATGGTAAGCACACCAGGAAAATGAGTAGAAACCGAAGTATAGAAAGGCTAACCATTGCCATTTCAAGAATAGTTTGCCAAGACGAGAGGGGTTTGGAAATATTGAAAGCACGCGTAGAGTCAAAGGGACCCACAATCCGAAAGAGACTTCAGAGAAACAAATACTAACAAGTAAAGCCCAAGAAGGCCAAGAAGCAAGAAGAGGTACCCCAAGAACCTGGAAGGAAATTAAGCCTAAGCATAAGAATAAGATAGAGCATTGGAAAGCGACAGGGTCTTTAGGTCTTAACCAGCCAATAAGAGCTCCTACAACAAGGAGAAGAAGTTGAAGAATCAGGAATGGCAAATGCCAAGTCCAGAGCACCTTACTCGCAGAGCCTTTAATGAAAGACCCCCAGAAATAGATTTGAGGACCAGACGGCCCTCTCCCCAGCGTAGCCTCTAATGTCAAAGTCTCCTCGTTTCTTAGTAGGTCAATTTTTACATTAGTGCCCGGAGGATTAGCTTTTATTAAATAAGAGAACTGGCCATCTGATGTTAACTCTATACCATCGAATCGCAGGATGATATCGCCTGTTTTCAGCCCAGCTTTATCAGCCGGGGTTCCAGGCGCGACCCAGTCCTCCACAAGAACTCCAGTAGTTGACTTCAGATTCAAACTGTCAGCTAATTCTGGACTCAACCATCGAGAGGTAACGCCTAAATAGCCCTGCGAAGATATGACGCGGTTATAATCTTCAAGAACCAAAACCTGCTTTTTGGTGATTCCGTTTCTAACAAGCTCAAGTTCTATTCTCTTGCCCGGACGTGCTCCTACAAATGCACGGAAGTAGGCTTGAGGATTGTCTTTAAGTTTCACGCCGTTAACTCCAACGATAGAGTCCCCTACTTGGATACCTGCCTTTTCTGCAGGGCCTAAAGGAGAAACTTCCGCCACAACCACACTGCCTCTCTCTCGCATTTTCGGAATTTGTTCGTAATCGTCCATGTCACCGACTTGATCACCGTAAAAGCCCGCGTACACACTCCAGCGCCGAACATCCAGATGAACCATCCAGAAGGAGGCAATTACCATTGCGGTAAGGACAACGGTCATTACCGCAAGGGTAAGATAGCGGAAGATAAGGGTTAGTGGTGGTATCTGATTTTTTTCAGGGCTCATAAAAACTTGTTCCGAATCGGATAATGGATGAGTAAAATAAACCTTAGGTTGAGTCAATTAAGCTTTTTAATAGCTTATTCAATTTCATTTTAAAAGTCAAGCTCTTTTGACAAGATTTTTGCTTTACAGCTATATAGCTATGTAGCTATGTAGGTCAAGCGAGGCAAAGCCTGCTTGACCAAATAGATTAAAGCAGGAGTGTAAACCTTTAGGTTTACTGATAAGCTAAAGCTAAAGCTAAAGCTTTATACTCCAAATTCTCAAGGTTTTAAACCTTCCCTCTTTTAGTTTGACAATTCTTTTAAAAACTTTATCTTTTGAATGAAGAGAGGTTTAGAGCTTATGGAAATTTTTAAAGTCTACTAATCCTCTGGAGAGTTATTTAAAAGAGATTTGTCGTAGGGTTAGATTAGTAGATTCTTTTAGAGATGAAAGAAGCTGTGATACCTTAGTCTTTGCTCTAGTTAAAAGATATAATGACCATAGGAGAAAGGTACCCTTATTCAAAAAAACTAAATTCACACAGAGAGCTCTGAAAAAGTTGGATCTGCAGGGCTGGTCCGCCTCTGGCGGACTGCCTACGAGTCATAACCCATTGATATTTAGTAGGGTGGGCACCCTTGTCCGAATGGATCCATTCTGGACCCGACCATTCACATCTACTTTTTCAGAGACCAAACACAGAGAGCTTGACATAACCTGGATGCACTCCAAAAACAAAATTATCTTGTTTTTTCTTTTTTTCGTATTATATTAGTCTGAAATTTTGACTTAGAATAGCTTAGTTACGCAGACTGACATTCGTCCTGATGGACTCAGTCCGAAGGAAGTCTGCAGTTGCAAAGTAAAGGAGGAAGAGGTTTTGAAAGAGAAGATTCATCCGAAGTATTATGAGACCACCATCACCTGTGCTTGCGGGAATGTTATCCATACCCGCTCCACAGCGAAGGATATCCATGTGGAAATCTGCTCAACTTGTCACCCGTTTTTCACCGGAAAGCAGAAGTTATTAGATACTGCAGGCAGGGTGGAGCGGTTCAGGCGAAGATACAAAAAAGAGGAGAAGAAATCGGAGACTGGAACAACAGCAGAGGAAAAAACAGAGGGGAAGTAGCTTTTTATATAAGGATTTACTGTTTTTCTCCTCTATGGGAGGAAAACAGTAAATCTTTTTTTATTTAGGGGAGAAAGATTAATAACAGAGTGTTTAAAATAAAGTAAATGGTCGGGCAGGGGTGCCCGACCTACGAAAAATCAACACCTTTTACTCTCGTAGGCAGAGCTCCCAGCCCTGCTAATTTGAGATCTCGGATAGATTGAACATATAATTTTTAAAATGACTAAAATAGCAGAAAAAGAAAAACATATCGGTGGGCAGGCAGTGATCGAAGGGGTGATGATGAGGTCATCTAAAAGGGTTTCCACTGCTGTTAGAAAACAGAGTGGCGAGATCGTGGTTAAAAATGAGGATTATATCCCTCTTTCTAAAAGGTATAAATTATTGAATATTCCAGTTATCCGAGGGGTGGTCTCCTTTGTGGAGATGCTGGTTATCGGTATAAAGAGCCTGAATTTCTCCGCAGATGTTGCAGTAGAAGAGATAGAAGAAGAGGGGAAAAGCAAAAATAAGTCCAGCGGCAAAGGCTCAAGGGGTTTGATGCTTGCTTTGGCGGTGATCTTAGCTTTAGGCCTGGGCATTTTGATCTTTTTCTTTTTACCTTTATTTTTTTCCAGCCTTTTGAGAATAAAAAGGGAAGCTTTAGCCTTTAACTTTGTAGCTGGAATAATAAGGGTGGCGATGTTTTTAATCTATGTCTGGGCCATATCCAGATTTAAAGATTTCAAGAGAATCTTTGAATATCACGGGGCAGAGCATAAATCTATCTATGCCTACGAGGCGGGTGAGGATTTGACCTTTGAGAAGGTTAAAAAGTTCAGCACCAGGCATCCTCGGTGTGGCACAAGTTTTATCCTGATAGTAGCTATCTTTGCCATATTCATCTACTCGATCTCAGATACCATCTATACCTTAATCGCCGGGACATACCCTCCTCTTCTCAAAAGGTTTTTGCTCCACTTTACCCTCTTACCCCTGGTAGCAGGTGGCTCGTATGAGCTTTTGAAACTATCAGGAAAGACTAAGGATAATCGTATAACCAGGGCACTTTCCGCTCCAGGCATCTGGCTTCAAAAGATAACTACTCAGGAGCCGGATGAGTCCCAGTTGGAGGTGGCAATTGTAGCCTTAGAAAGCGCCTTAGGACAACCCTATCCATCTTTAGATTCAGATAAAAAGGTAAACGAGAAAATATGATTGAACTCTTAGATAAAATCGAGGAAAGATATAAAGAGCTAACTCAACTCCTGTCCGATCCTCAGGTCATCTCAGACCAGAACAGGTATAGAAAGATTGCCAAGGAACAGGCGGAGCTTTCAGAGGTAGTTGAGCTCTATTCTGATCTGAAAAAAGTCTCCACCCAGATAGAGGAGGATGAGAAGATCAAAGCTCAATCAGACGATAAGGAATTAGTTGAGTTAGCTAAAGCTGAAATAGAGGAGCTTAAAGATAAAAAGACAAAGTTAGAGGAAAAGCTCAGAGCCCAATTAATTCCCAAAGACCCGAATGATAGCAAAAATACCATTGTGGAGATAAGGGCTGGAACAGGAGGGGAAGAAGCGGGGCTTTTTGCATCAGATTTATACCGGATGTATATAAAATATTCAGAGAAAAAAGGGTGGAAAACAGAGGTGTTAAGCTCAAACCCTACTGGTCTGGGCGGTTTTAAAGAAATTATCTTCTCAGTGGATGGGGATAAGGTCTATAAGAATCTAAAATATGAAAGTGGGGTGCATCGGGTTCAAAGGGTTCCGAAAACAGAAGCCTCAGGCAGGATCCATACCTCAGCCGCATCAGTGGCGGTTCTTCCGGAGGCAGAGGAGATAGAGCTTGCCATAAAACCGGAGGAGTTAAAGATTGATGTTTTCAGATCATCCGGTCCTGGTGGTCAGTCAGTAAACACCACAGACTCAGCAGTCAGGATAACTCACCTTCCTACCAGTACTGTGGTTACCTGTCAGGATGAGAAATCTCAATTAAAGAATAAGAATAAAGCTTTAAAGGTGTTAAGGGCACGACTTTTGGATAAAGCTCGAACTGAGCAAGAAGAGAAGATTGCTCAGGAGAGGAAATCAATGGTTAAAACCGGGGATCGGTCTGAGAAAATCAGAACTTATAATTTCCCCCAGAACCGGGTAACAGATCACCGGATCGGTTTAACTCTGTATCGATTAGAGGAGGTTCTCTCCGGGGATTTAGAGGAGTTAGTCGATTCCTTAGAAAGAGAGGAACAGGCGGAGAAATTAAAAAGTGAAAAGGTTTTAAAATAAAAGAGGGAAAGTATGAAGATTTTTAAGTTTATCTTAGCCTTCATCCTTACCTTATTTTTACTCGCTGTTGCCCGAAAGATTTCTACCCGAGAACCAGAATATTTAGCAGTGATAAATGATAGCATCAGTCTTTCTCATACCACTGTAACTGCAAAGGTTGGTGAAGGTAAGGTAAGGATTGATGCTACTTTAAAAACCCCAGAGCCCCTGGAGAATTATTCCTTTAACCTTTTTTACAAAATCGGAAAGGGTGAAGATAAATATAAAAGTTTAAAAATGGAACCAGTTGAGGGAACAACTGACCAGTTTGTTACTTTTATACCTTCCCAGTCAAAGGGTAAAAGAGCCTATTATTATCTATCTTTAGCTGATAATCAGGGGAAAGAGATTTTAACTTTACCGGAAAAAGTGAATCTTCTGAAGGATCCTTATTTGATTAAATTTAAGGGTAAAGTTTTACCGGTTATCTTAATCTTACACGTGCTGGCTATGTTTGGCTCTGTTTTCTTTATATTCTTGGTTTTGTTTTCTGCATTTGAGGTAGTATGGGGGAAAGATTCGATCAGACAACTATCCATATATGCTTTATGGGGCACGCTCTTATCCTTCATAGGCGGAGTACCTTTAGGGATTTTAGTAACCAACCAGACCTTTGGAGAGATCTGGGGAGGTTTCCCGATCTTCACAGATATAACTGATAGCAAGACTTCCATCTTAATCTTCTATTGGGTTATCTTACTCACTTTAATGAAAGGATCAGCCTTCAAAAAAGATAAAAATTTTAATCTTTTGCCAGAAAAAGCCCTTGCCTGGTTTGCTCTTTTAGGTTTTATTTTAACCTTAGCCATTTACCTTATACCTCATAGCATATGATAGATTTTAAAAAAGCATCTGAAGTTGCATTAAATACTGCAAAATCCAAAGGGGCAAGTTATGCAGATATCAGGATCCTAAATACTGAAGATGAGAATATATCGACCAAAAACGGTGTTACTGAGCTTATAGAGAAAAGCAGCTCTTTCGGATTTGGTATTAAAGTAATTGCTGATGGTGCCTGGGGATTTGCTTCTTCACCGGATTTAGATGAAGCTAACCTTAAAAAGATTGCAGAGCTTTCTGTTAAAATCGCTAAAGCTTCAGCCAAGCTTAAGCAAAAAGATTTGAGCTTGGCTCAGGTAGATAAAACCATAGATTCATATAAAACTCCAGTTGAAAAAGATCCGTTCACTATCCCCTTGAAAGAAAAATTAGATTACCTTTTATATTTAGATCAACTCTTGAGAAAGACAGAAGGGCTGACTTCGACTTCTGCCTTTATGGACTTCAGAAAAGAGAATAGCTACTTTGCCAGTTCAGAAGACTCTCGGATTGAGCAGCTTATAATTCACAGCGGAGCCGGAATAGAAGCATTATGTATGAAATCAAGAAAAGAGATGGGGAGAAGGTCTTATCCGGATTCAAACGGGCAGTATGAGTCTAAGGGTTATGAATTGATCAATGAACTAAAATTTGAGGAGAACTGCGAAAAAATTGCTCAGCAAGCAATAAGTTTATTATCAGCTATGGAATGCCCATCTGGAATAAAGACCATAGTTTTAGATGGCTCTCAACTCTCCTTGCAGATACATGAGTCTATCGGTCATCCTCTGGAACTGGATCGGGTCTTAGGTGCGGAGAAAAACTTCTCCGGGACAAGCTTTGCTACTTTAGATAAGTTGAATAAACTGAAATATGGCTCAGAGATTGTCAATGTAGTTACGGATTCAACTTATCCCGGTGGTCTGGGAACTTTCGGTTATGATGATGAAGGGGTGAAGGCGCAGAGAAAAGATATAATCAAAAACGGAATCTTAGTCGGGTATTTAACCTCAAGGGAAACAGCTCCTCTGGTTAAAACTTTATCCAATGGCTCAATGAGGGCAGATGGCTGGGGGAATATGCCGATTATCCGGATGACCAATACCATTCTTCTGCCGGGTGATAAAAGTTTTGAGGATTTAATTTCTGAAATAGATGATGGGATTTATATGGAGACGGTCTCCTCCTGGAGCATAGATGATAACCGGGAGAATTTCAAGATGGGGTGTGAGATAGGCTGGGAGATTAAAAATGGGAAATTAGGTGAAATGATAAAGAATCCGACCTATTCCGGGACTACAGTTGAGTTCTGGAACTCTTGTGATGCCATTTCCTCAGAAAAATATTTCAAGGTCTGGGGAACACCGAATTGTGGCAAGGGACAGCCCGGTCAAAACGCCCGCACTGGCCAGGGAGCCTCCCCTGTCAGGTTTAAGAATGTGAAAGTGGGAAGTTAGTAAAAAAATAATTTAAAGGAGAAAGGGGGAAAGTATGAGAAGGTTATGGCTTGCTATAGGTAAAGATAAGAATTGGGATACCGCTTTTAGAAATGGGAATATCTGGGGATTAGAAGAAAAACAAAGGGAAGTTTGGGATAATCTTGCAAAAGGGGACTTACTCTTATTCTATGTTAAATATCCTTTAAAAGGAATAATCGGTTATGGAACCATTGCCACTGTTTTCAGACAAGATAAACCTCTTTGGCCTGAGGAAATCAAAAAGAAACAAGTTAAATGGCCTTTGAGATTTGAATTTGATATTGAGTTTTGTCTACCTCCAGATAGTTGGGCCAAGAAAAGTTATAATGAAGAAACATGGATAAAACCACGCCTTTCAAATAAAGGGTTTGGTCTGATTGACAAAGATTTGGTTCTTAAAGTTATGGAGCATTTTCGAGCATTAGGCGATGCCTCTGAAATTTCGAAGGAATTCGCTCTCAGGGAAAAAACTGAAGTTCTTCCTTCGGTTGAGGAAAAAGAAGATATGCACGAATCGATAAAACAAAGATTGGTTGAAATTGGTAAGATGCAGAAATTCATTGCCGAGCCAGAGTATGTTACGGATGGAACCAAACTTGATGTAGTCTGGAGAAGAGTGGAACGCTCTGTTCCCACCTACGTTTTCGAAATCCAGGTCAAAGGTAATATTTACCAGGCCGTGGCTAAGCTAAAACACGCTTTTGATCTATGGAATAGCAATATCTTTCTAATTGCACCCACCGAGAGACTATCCGAATATAAAGATTTAATTTCGGGCACATTTCACGAAATAAAGGATCGCCTAATTTTTATTGACATCAATGACATTGAGAAATTACATTCTCTTAAGAAAGGATATAAAGATTTAGAAATCAAACTTGGAATCTTCTAACTCAGAGGTAATTATGTCTTTGTCAAAAGTCAAAGTTACTCTTGAGTACCTTGAAACAGGTACAAAGGAAGTCTATTACGGCGTTTATTTCCCGTGTGAATGCGAAGCTGTTTTCCCTTTCTATAACAGGAATGATTTTGAAAGAGCTTTAAAAACAATAGCCAATAACGAGAAGGAGGCCATGGAAAAAATCTATGTTGCAGAAGGTCTTGGAATCCATCTTCTTAAAAATTAGTTACAAATGGAAAAGATCAAAAATAATGAGAATTTGAGATGCTTTCAAAAGAAAAAGCCTTAGAGATATTAGAAAAAGGGTTGAAATATTCAGAGGCGGACCAGGCGGAACTACTTCTTTTAGAAGAGGATTTTTATCTGACCCGGTTTGCGGAGAATGTTATTCATCAGAATATGGCAAGGGCGGATCATACGGTTATGGCAAGGGCGGTTCTGGGTAAAAAAGTTGGTGTGGCGGTGACTGATAAAATAGAGGATGAAGGGATAAAAAAAGTTGTAAGAGATGCGATTGAGATTGCAAAAAATCAAAAAGAGGACCCAGATTTTGTGTCTTTGCCACAATCTGTTCCTGCTCCAGAGATAAAAGGTTTTTACCAGAGCACTCATAATTTTACTCCGGAGGACAGAGCTAAAGGTGTAAAAATTGCAGTAGAGAAGTGCGAGAAAAATAATTTAGTATCTGCAGGTGCTTTTCAAACTGAAACCGATGTTGTGGCAGTGGTTAATTCCCTGGGGATAAGACAATTTTTTCAGGAAACCAAAGCCAACTTCTCTTTAACCACAGGCAGAAATGAACAATCCGGCTGGGCGCAGGGGTTTTCCAGAGAGGTTAAAAATTTAGATATTTCTAAAATCAGCCAGATTGCAGTTGAGAAGGCAATTCTCTCATCCAATCCGATAGAACTTCCTCCCGGTGAATATACAGTTATCTTGGAAGAGGCGGCAGTTGCTTCATTGCTTCTATTTTTAGCTTTTTTAGGGTTTGGTGCCAAGACTTTTACTGAGGGTAGAAGCTATATGAAGCTGGATGAAAAACTAACCGGGGATAATATCACCATCATCGAAGATCCTTATGATCCGGTGATGAATGGAATCCCGTTTGATTATGAGGGAGTGACCAAGAAGAAAGTGGTTTTGATAGAAAATGGAATTGGCAGAGGTGTGGTTTACAATTCCTATTATGCCAATAAGAATAAAACTGAATCGACCGGGCATGCTTTACAGCCGAATAATACCTTTGGACCTTATCCCAAGAATATGATTATGTCACCAGGAAATTCTACACTACACGAGATGATTACTTCCACTAAAAAAGGGATTCTGATCACTCATTTCTGGTATATTAACTATATGAATCCGATGAAGACAATGGTTACCGGCACGACCCGGGATGGTACATTCCTGATAGAAAATGGGAAGATTAAATCTGCAGTTAAAAATATGCGCATTGGTCAGAGTATTTTAGAGGCTTTCTCCAATGTGGAGTTGATGACTAAGGAAAGAAAACTCTGTCCCCAGTATGGCGTTTTGATGTATGTTCCGGCAATGAAGATAAATAAGTTTAATTTCATCGGAGGGTAGTAAAAAAAAGGTTTAAAAGTTCAAGGGTTTAAAGGCTCAAGGGAGAAAAGAAATGGAGTGTAAACCTTAAGGTAAGGATAAGATTCTGTCGGGTCAGGGGACCCGACAGGCACAAATACAAGTGGTAGTCGCAACCTTTAGGTTGCGAATAACTTTACGTAGACTAAAGTCTGTGGCTACAAAAGAAAATAAATGAAAAGAAGAAAATTTATCAAAACTCTTGGATTTGGTAGTATCGGATTATACCTTCTATCATCATTTATTGCAAAGAATACTACTTCTTTCTCATCAGATTTTATCCCCCCGGTTAACTGGTTTTATGGCTCACCCAAGAAAGGGTGCTCCACTTCACTTCTTTCTTCTGAATTTTATGGAAAGCTTGAAAATGGGTTGGATGACTGGGCTAATTTTAGATTTAGAGCATAATCAATGGGCAAAACAATTTTAGAAGCCCTTCACTCTACTACTGAAGTTTTCTGGAAAAAAGATATCGATAGCCCGCGAATAGAAGCTGAGCTACTTTTAGGTCATATTCTCAATTTAAAAAGGACTGAGCTTTATCTGAATAGCCAGAAAGTTTTGTCTTCTGAAGAAGGGGAAGCTCTTCAGAATTTGATCAAGAAAAGACTCTCTGGTAAGCCCTTGCAATATATTTTGGGCGAAGTAGAATTCTATGGTCTAAGGTTCAATATCGACTCAAGAGCTTTAATCCCCCGACCGGAAACTGAGGTTTTAGTCACAAAAGTTTTAGAACATTTCAAAAAAGAAAAAAGAGAAACAGACATATTAAAGATCGTTGATATTGGCACCGGCTCAGGGAATATCGCGATTGCCTTAGCCAGTAATCTTAAAAATTCTTTTGCCTATGCCACTGATCTATCTTCAGATGCACTATTTCTTGCTAGAGAAAATGCGGAAAGAAATCAAGTTGAAAAAAGAATTGAATTTCTATGCGGTGATTTGTTGACTCCTCTATGGGGCAGAAATCTGGAAGGTAAAATCGATAGCATAGTTTCTAATCCTCCTTATGTTCAAAAAGAAGAAAAGGGGATTCTGCCAAAAGAAGTTAAAGACTATGAGCCGGAGATAGCTTTATTCCCGGAGGAAGGGTTATATCGGCGGATAATCGAACAATCTTCAATTTACCTGAAAAAAGGGGGAGGGATTTTAGTCTTAGAAACAGGTTATAATCAGGCACAGATGGTTAAAAATTTAATTGAAGCCAAAGGGGATTTTACTTCTATCGAAATCATAAAAGACCTGGCAGGGATTGAAAGAGTTGTGTTTGCGATAATAAAGTAAAGTATGCAAGGTAGGGGCACAGCATGCCGTGCCCCTACAGTTATTGGTATACCCACGTTGCCCACAACGTGGGAAATCTTTCATCCTTGACAAGTCCTGCCAATTTGTTATATTTTTCACAAACTTTTATATTTGATCATAAAAAATTATAATAAGGAGTAAAGATGGCAAATAAGATGATTGCGGTGGTAAAGAAAAACAGAGCCCCGGGCGCAGAGCTGGATTACGTTGAAATCCCAAAAATCGCACCGGATATGGTTCTGGTTAAAGTCAAAGCCTGTTCCATCTGTGGCACAGATTTGCATATCTATAACTGGGATCAGTGGGCGCAGAACAGGATTAAACCTCCGATGGTTTTCGGGCATGAATGTGCAGGTGAAGTGGTTGAGATCGGCTCCCAGGTTAAAAGGGCAAAGGTAGGTGATTTCGTCTCAGCGGAAACTCATATTCCTGACCAGACCTGTTATCAATGCCGAACCGGGAAGATGCATATCTGTAAAAATTTGAAGATCTTGGGAGTGGATACGGATGGTGCTTTTGCTGAATATATCGCTATCCCGGATATCTGTGTCTGGAAAAATGATAAGAGTCTGCCACCGGAGATTGCCACAATTCAGGAGCCTTTCGGAAATGCCACCTACACGGTGATGGAAAGTGATGTTTCCGGAAAGATAATTGCGATATTGGGAGATGGTCCAATCGGCTGTTTTGCTGTAGGGATTGCCAAGACAGTTGGAGCCGCAAAAATTTTTGCAGTGGGTGAATTTCCATTCCGGGTTGAGCTTTTGAAGAAGATGGGAGCAGATGTGGCTTTAAGTATAAAGAAAGATACTCCGGTAGATGTGATAATGGAGCAAACTGCAGGCGAGGGGGTGGATGTGGTTTTAGAGATGACCGGTGCTTCAAAGGCGATTGAAGATGGATTCAAAATCCTGAAAAAGGGAGGGACATTTACTGCTTTCGGGATACCGTCGGATAAAATTCTTTTCGACCTGAATGCCAATGTGATTTTCAAAGGAGCAAAAATAATCGGGATAAATGGAAGATTAATGTTTAAGACCTGGTATGAGCTTGCCAATCTTTTGAATAACAAATTAGTTGACCCAACGCCAGTGATTACGCATAAGTTTCCGTTGAAAGATATCCAGAAAGGGTTCGATGCGCTCCTTTCACCGAGTAAAGAGAGTGGGAAGGTGGTGCTGTTTCCGTAATTTTTATAGGGGCACGGCGCACCGTGCCCAATGCGTTGTTTGTAGAGGCGTTCAATTGAACGCCTCTACAATTATAAAGGTGTCAGGAGGTAACACCTGAAACCACGTATAATGTACTTCCTTGATATGTCATCTATTCACATTATTTACATCACACTACCATCCACATAAATATCGCTTTTTATTCCTAGAAGATATACAGTTATCTATTTCCTTTCTTGAAATAGGACCAGCATGGAATTCAAGGATAGGTCCATGGATTAACGGTAGTGCATTTGTATCGTCTTGTTCTGGGATCTCTTTTGCGTGCAAGTAAGCCTCAGCGGTGGTTTCAAAATACTGACCTATATTATTTCGGTAATAAATAATGATTCTTAGTTTAGAGGAACTATATGCTTCTTTGGTTGGATCAGTCTTAATCCTCTGGATATTAAGGCGATGACATTCGCGGAAATCATCTAACAGGTATTTTATACATTTATTACCGAAATTAAGTCCATGCATGTCATTTTTTATCTCTTCTCCTGGTGTAATAAAGGGTATAATTATAGGTTCGAAACGAGAAGGTATCATTTTCTCACCCTCTATATTTGTATATTGCAACAATATCTCTCCATCAACAAGGATCTCGATTGCTGGTGCGTTGCCTACATTTGTCAAGCTTAAATCAACATTGAGATTGCGACGAGAAGGCCCAAATACTTGAGAAATACCTATAGTTCCAAGACGGATGCCAATGACTGGGCTGTAAATAAGCTTTGACTGACTTATAGTAGAATCTAGAATTTTTTTAGTAAGATATACATATATGGCAGTTATTAACACAAGTAGCATCGTCGCCAGAAGAGATAATATAGGACCATTGACTTGCAACCAATTCCATACATCCATATATTTTCACTCCATGATTAAATAGACTTCTCTTTATACCTTAGAATTTTACAAACTCCGTAAGGATTTAAATAATTCCATTACAATGTGATAAGCCATAGTTAATCAAATGATTGCTCTCCCATTTAAACTATGGAAATTTTACCATTATTTACTAAAATCCCCAAAACAAATCAAGCATTTTTTTAACACAGGTAGATTTTTTTGTAGGGGCGTATTGCAATACGCCCCTACCCTAATTTTTGTATCTCTATTCCTTTTAACCTGAGCGTATCCTTTCATCTGTTTTTATGAATTCGTAATTGGACAGAAAGATGTTCTGTCCCTACAAAAAATAATGATGTCAGGAGGTAAGTCCTGACATCACCAAGAGAAACGAACACTCCACATTGTTAGGCATCAACATCTTCTGAGAAATCAGAATTAAAGTTTTGTACCTCTTCTTCAATTGTTCTTAAAATATCAGAGTCCAAAAGACCGCACCATGCAACACGATTTATGACTCCTCCAACAAATCTAATTGACCTTTCCGATATGGACGACATACGGAATGTATCATTTATCAAATTTTTAAGCCATGTCATCCTTGTTTCTCCAGGTTGTTCTTTATAGACAACATACTCTGCTAGAGCCTTAAGTGCAGCTGCTTCATTCATTAACAGAAAGGGACCCAGCTCTGCCCATATCTCCACCTCGGACTTAGACTCGCCACTTACTTCGTACCTACTTCCTAGAGAACCATATAGTCCAACAGTATGAAGGGATTCATTTGAATCCACAGGGATTAATCCTTCACGTGCAAGGCGCACATGTTTATCGTACGAAAGACGTATAGCCTTCCTACAACCCTCAGCCCTTCGAATCAAAAGAAACTTTAGCAAACCCATTTTTTCCTCCTTGCAGGAAGAGTTGATGCAGAACATCAGCCATGTTGATTCGTTTTGCTCTACTCATTCATCTGCTCAATCTTATCCATTGGTTATAACATAATTTAACAAAATATTTAAAATAAAATCAAGTAATTTTTAATATAGTTAAGATTTTTTTGTAGGGGCGTATTGCAAATACGCCCCTACAACTTTTCGTCGAGTATAAAACCCGACGCTACGTTTTCAAAAATCATATTGATTTACGACGATTTTTTAAATTCTTAAAAATTCTTTATAATTATTATTAATATTTATAAAATATATTTATATATTATATATGTGGAATTCAATACAAAATCGGAGGGAAAAATGAAAAAGGTGATCACAGGATTGATTTGCAGTTTTTTGATGGTGGTTTTGCTTTTCTTGGGATGTGCTACTACTGGTCCGGGTGGCAAAAAGAGTTTTATTTTAATCTCGTCCAATGAGGAGATTTCTATTGGTGAGAAGATGTCCAAACAGGTGGAATCTGAGGAGAAGGTTTTGAATGATTCATTAGTTCAGAATTATGTTAGTCAGGTTGGGCAGAATGTTGCTGGAATATCGGATAGAAAGGAGCTTCCTTTTCAATTCAAGGTATTAGATTCTAAGGAGATTAATGCCTTTGCCTGCCCGGGTGGATATATCTATGTTTATTCCGGGCTTTTGAAAATCTTAGATGACGAAGCGGAGTTGGCTGGAGTAATATCTCATGAGATCAGTCATGTGGTGGCAAGGCACGGAGTTAGAAGATTACAACAAGTCTTAGGTGTGCAGGTGTTGCTCTCGATTGCTTTTGGCTCGAGCAGTCAGGTGAGTAAAGATGTGGTTTCAACCGGGATCGGGGTTATCCTTCAGGGTTATAGCCGGGAGAATGAATTTGAGGCGGATCAATTCGGGACATATTATTTGGAGAAAGCAGGCTATAACCCGAACGGGATGGAAAACCTTTTAGGGAAGTTAGATAAGCTGAGCGAAAAAGAGCCGACTTATTTTGAGAAGTTAGCCGCATCTCATCCTCCGACTAAAGAGAGGATGGCAAAGGTTGAAAATCAAATCAAAGGATTCGGGACAGGAGTGGAAAACCTACCTTTTAATCAAAGTGAATATGAGAAAATAAAGAAGAGGATAAAATAATAGCAAATGGCTGATTAAAGAAAAAGGGAAATAAAAAATAAGGTTCAATGGTTTAAGGGTTCAAGAGTTCAAGGGAAAAAAGAAAACCTCTCCCTGACCCTTTCCTTAAGAAGGAGAGGAAAGTTACTCACCGCAAACTGAAGTTTAGGTTAAGTATCATCTTTTCGCTGTCGAATGAACAGTAGAATTGATATTTAGTCTGGTTTAAAGCAGAAGCGATTCCAAGTAAATCCATCAATAAATCCCGGTTGCTCCAGCCTTCTCGGTAGGCATCATCATATTCCTTAGCTACTCCGAGAAAGGCAACTACTCCTGCAGATAAATAGGGGTTTGTAACCTGAGAAAATAATTTCTGAGCTATATAACAGCCGGAGAAATGTTGCCATTTGTCCGGACCCATTATATACCAGTTGTTCTCATCAACGAAATACCAGGGGTCTCTATCAGGTGAAAGCTGTTTGAAGTGTCCATCCTTGGGATAGTTCTGTAACCTGAATGCAAAGCTCTGGTTGGAGAGGATCGATAGATTTAAAATCTCCAATAGAAATACTAAAAATAAAGCTAAGTAAATTTTGGTTCTCATTTTTCCACCTCTTTTTTGTTTTAAGATAGGGGTTAGAGGTGGGAAAAACGGAAACCTCACGTAGGGCACGGCATACCATATCCCTACAGATTTATTTTATTTGAAGAGTAAACTCATCCCTAGCCTCGGTTGTTATTATTCAATTCTCTATAAAGCAAATTACCTGCCCTTATAAAGAGTTAGTTCTGTGCTTTCTTAATTGCCAATTTTTCAAGAAGTTAAAAGAAAATAATGTTCTGTTCAAATTTTGAACAAGCTGATTTAATTGCAGGGTTTTGCAGGATTTGAGAAAAGATGTAGCTGGTTCTCCTAAGAAATGAGATGTAAGAATGAAAACGTCGGGTATAAAGCCCAACGCTACAAACTTTGCAGGATTTGAGAAAAGGCAAAACCTGTTGTCGAATTTTGGATGATGAATTAGAGAAAGGGATAAAGGGTTGAAAGGATAAAGGGATTAAAGGAAAAAGAAAAAAGGAAAATGGAAGAAGGAAAATAATATCGAAAGTTCAAAGGCTCAAAGGTTCAAGAGTTCAAGGGAAATAAAAAAACTCTCCCTGTCCCTTGTATTTTGTATTGGGAGGATTTATAATTATACGGACCGGGATGAAACTGTCCTGGCCCACAGGTATTTAAGCCTGAAGGAGAGATTAGTTCACCCGGTCCGTTAATCCGCCTGAGTGTAATACTTCACAATATTGGTAACACATTTAAGACCTCGTAGGGGCGGAGTTTAACTCCGCCCTGCTGGGTTCGGGTGGAGACAAGCTCTACTCCTACGCGATATCCCTTTAACAATCAATAACTTCGTTTATGTGACTCCCACTTTTACAAGTTGCCTTCTCCTTAACTGTTTCTTTTCTACAAAATTATACTAGAAAAAACCGTTACCGAAATACTGAAAAACTACACTTTGGCGGATCTGATACCGAACGGTATCTTAGGCAGCCGTTTGGCTAGCCTGAATTCACAAGGTTGGTACAAGACGTCCAGAGATAAATTTAATGCAGGAGGTTGTGATGTGCAAGGGGATTTTGTATGTGGGAGTTGATGTGGG
>CAZMZF010000019.1:0-48429 GCA_964570765.1 uncultured Ignavibacteria bacterium | reverse complement strand
GCCTGACCTTCTCCAAGCACTCCACTCTGCATGTATCAGCCACACCAGGATCCTGGGGAAAAGCTAATCCAGACCAGAGCAAAATCAATATACCCGAAAAGATAAAGGTCAAACATTTTTTGAGCATAAGCCTATCCTCCTGAAGAGTTAAAGGGTTAAATTTCAATTAAAAATCTTTTTAAATCCTTTTACAAAATCACCCCCTTCCAATCACTCATCAAAAACAATATTCAAAAACATAAACTCATACTCTATCTTCTGGATTTACGTCTTCCCCCCTCGGAATCAAAGAAGACGAAAATTAGAACTAAGTCTAAAAATACTCCATACTTAAAATAATCCTTTTTATCTGTTTGTCAAGAAAAAAAAGGGGATATTTTTATTCATCTAAACTTTAGAATAACCCCCTCAGTCTCCCATCTGGGAACACAGAGTATTTTCTTATCCTAATGCTATAGCAAAAGGGTGTATTTGTAAGTAGCGGAAGGCTTTAGCCTTCCATTTTTTAAGTCGTTGTGGCAGGAGCTTTTCTCCTGACACATATTTTATCCATTCCCAAGACTCAAATTCAAGCAGGAGTAGCTCCTGACGGAACTGATAATGATTTGTTTTTTTCAAACTCCAAACTAACAATCCGCCTCAGGCGGACAAACTTTATTTCAGCAGGGGGCCGGTCCTCCCTTAAAAAGATAGTTGATTAAATAGACTACATCAGAAACAGTTACTTTACCATCACAATTAACATCACCTGATTCAATCGGGTTAGGTGAAGGACCTCCTTTGAAAAGATAGTTGATTAGATAAATCACGTCAGAGACATTCAACTTCCAATCACTATTAACATCTCCGCGAATAAAAATGTTAAAATTACGGGCATTAAACCTATTGCCCATCTGGTGTGCATGGGCTCCATCGTATAAAGATAAATCAGCTTGAATAATTGCTGCAGCGTTATCTCGCATAGTTGGATTATCGCCTAGTAAATAATGACTTTGTAGAACACACTTGTCTAATACCTCTCTACCCACAACATCCCAGATTTGCATCAACACCGATGACCAGATTTGGCCGGCATCATGACAACCCATACTACCCACACCTCCTGGAGGATAAATCCTGGAATCGCTTAAAATTCTCCCCTCCCAAAACTCATTATGGCCATCCCAATTGAAGACCCATTCCGAACGAAATGACGATCTTGATTTGGAATAGCTACCTGCCCAGTAGTCACAGAAACCTTCTCCTAATGCACACTCGCCTCCTATAGTACCGAAGTTAAACTGTGCATATTGCACAGCATGACCCATTTCATGCCAGATTACGTCAGCATCTTCCGCATCATCTACACCGCCCTCTCCAAAACATAGTCTGTTTGCTCCCCCATCATAGTATGAATTATCAGAACCATATGCACCATGCGGATCAGCCTTTATAGCTAAACCTGTAATGTTGAAACCCAGGCTTAAAATATATCGGTGGATATGGTCAATGAAATAGTAAACCATCACATCTTCAAAACCACTTTGGTCTCGAGTGTAACGGAAACCGTCCGGGCTTGTCTCTGTCACAGGTGGTACTGTTGGTGAGGTCCAGTCTTCAATTGTACAATAAGGTCCCTGTAATCTATATTCTACACCGTCAAAGGTGATGTCATTAAGCTGGACTGGCTGTCGTTGAGCTTCGAGTTGGGGTGAATTGGCATCATTATTATCCGTGTACCCTGAATCTCCATATGCCGCGCCAGCACTGGTTAAAGGGTCAGGATTAAAGATATAACCCATTCCATTGATATGAAATATTAAACTCAAAACCTGCAGGATTTCGCCATTTTGGGCATCGACGATAACCTCCCAGGAACCGGAGGGAACACGTGCAGCAATGGTGATCTGGTAGGCGAGACGCGGGATTACATCTTCGGCATAAACTATAAGTTGTGATTTTGGAAAACCCTCGAAAGTCTGTTCCACATTGAAGTGGGCCAGAGATATACTTACCGCTTCGGCTTGACTTATAACTGGCTGCGTGCTTGGAAGTGAGAGGTTGGGTTTGTAATCATTAGCAAGGAATACAACTCGATTGTTGCGGTCAAGGGTCACTACAATTGATGATCTGTAGACCGGAACACCTTCATAGGTCTGTTCACAGGTAATATGATACCCCATTGGCGATTCTTGAACTATCACCGGGCTAAGGTCACTGAGATCCGGATTCAACTTTAAGCTTTCAATTTTTGTCTTCAGGTAATCGCGAGTAACCTGGTCTGGAGTTCCCTGTCGCGGAAGGTCATCTATGAAATACAGGGCACGAGGTATGCCTGTCTTTTCGTCTATCCGACCTTGCCTAAACTGGTTCACAGACTGGGCAAAGAGGGGGATACTTGCCAAAAGCAAAACCACTAAAATGATTAGCTTCTTAAACATCTTCCCTCCTTGTTTAAGGTTAGGGGCTTAACAAATTCTAAGTTTTTAGTATGCACGAGATCAATAGAATTATATCTCAAAAATAAAAAAAATCAAGAGGAATCTTTAGCTTATCTAAATTTTAGAATAACCCCTTCAGTCTCCCATCTCGGTCGAATGTTCAGAGTGTCCGGGTAAAAAATCTGGGGTTCTGCAGGCTCAAAGAGGATAGGTCTCCCTTGATCCAGAACTCTGTTTCCATTTAAGTCTAAATAAGCTTTTAAGTTATACTTTCCGGGGAAGACGTTTTCAAATTTGAATTCCCCTGGCTCTTTCAATTTTTTTTCATACTTTAGCTTGGGAATTTCTATCTTTTCCATTGTAATCGCTATCTCCACTTTGTTATCAGTCAGGTTTTCTACTCTACCTGAGATTGAGCCCAAGGTATCAGGATTTACAGTAGTAAAAACAAGTTGAAAACTGGTATCTGCAAAGGGATTCCCCCATAAATCCAATAAATCCTTCAAAGATAACTCGTATTTCATCTTGCCTTGAAGAAGTTTACCCGGCTGGAATAGTAATTCAGCAGGATTCTCCCACAAAAACTTACCTTCAACTTTCTCCTCTAAACTATCTTTCAAAACAAACCCTTTTTCAGCAGAATTTTTCTCAGGTGGTTTCTCAAAAAAAAGTTTAATTTCAGTATCCAATGGAATATTTTTAGCATCAGTTTGAGGGTTAGTAGAAATGATTTTTAAAGGAGCTTTATCCTCAGATTCAGTCCCTTCAAAAGAACAGTTATTATACTGTGAATTGATTGGGTTACTAGATAAGTCAAAAAGGTTTTGAACATAAACTGTATATTTTCTTTTAGTCATTTCATCTGTAATCAGATAAACTTTTTGATAATCCTCCCCCTTAGTATAAACCTGTTCCACCTTCAAACTTTGCTCAAGCAAAGTATCAGAAAAAAGCTTATAATTATCTTTTTCATATAGACTTTGTCCAGCTCTAAAAGATAATGGCTCATCAAACTCTAATCTCACTGTTCTTTTATCCATACCCTGACAGTTAAGCAGGGTGGGCAAGGTAGTATCCCTTTGAATTAGAGTGAAATCTATTCCGGAAAAAGATAGAGAATCCGTGCTTATATTTATATCTTTCGTAGTAACGCCCAGGGGCTCTTTATCCGGATCCCACAGAAGGTCATTGTTTAAATCTTTTACCGCGAAAAGCCTGTAGAGACCCTTAGCCAGATAGCTCAAACTGTATTCCCCGTTTTGATCTGAAAGAGTTGCATACTCGGGTTTATCTTTTTCGGGATCAGGTCCTACGGATCCAAATTTGGAGTCTTTTTCTTTTGAATAAGGATAACCCCAGATACTCACCCCTTTCTCCTTTTTAGACTGAAAATAAGTTTTACCAGAGATAAAACCAGCGTCTAACTTCTCCCCGGTAGAAAAAGCAAAACTATAACTTTTTCCCAGTTTATTATTATGCAGGTCTTGAGCATTAGCACCTAAGTTTAATACATAGGTTCTATCTTTCTCCAGAGGTTTTGAGGGCTCGAGTATTAGTTTATTTTTCTTCCATTTGAATTTAAAAGGAGTTTCCGGAACCGGGGTGATAAAAATCGACTTCTCGGTTTTCACTTTATCCATCCCCTCGCTAAAGGTAAGAGTAATATTTGTCTTGGTGTCTATATTGAGCGAATTGTTTTGCGGAAAAACCTCCAGGACCTGAGGTGGGGTCAAATCAACCGGTCCTCCAGGTGGAAAATCTCTTTTGGCGCAACTTATTAATAAAAGTATCAAGCCAGAAGTAAATAACCTAATCCAGAATTTTATTTTCATATATATTTTACAGGGCTGGGAGCCCTGCCTACGAATATAGATCCTTCGTAGGGCGGGCACCCTTGCCCGCCAAATTGTTTCTCTATACATGCTCACCAGGTGGATGTAATCACCTGCCTATTCTCCAAAGGTAAAGCCAAAGCTTTACACTCCAGTTGAATTCATTTTCCCAATTTCTCTTTAATTTTTTGATTTTTAGGGTTAAGTTCTAAAGCTTTTTCCCACTGGCTCCTTGCTTCTTCTTTTCTACCTGAGGCATCTAAGATATCACCTAAATGTTCATAGAGCACTGCATCTTTAAACTGGGTCTTTAATGCTTTCCTTATCTGGGTCTCTGCCTCATTTAGTTTTCCCAGTCTGAACAAAACCCAGCCATAACTATCTAAATAAGCACCATTATCTGGCTTTTTTCCTAAAGCTTTTTCAATCATCTTTATAGCTTCCTCTAACCTTACCCCTTTATCCGCTAACATATAACCTAAGTAGTTCATAGCTTCATCATTTTCCGGGTCCAGGGATAAAACTTTTTCAAAAGTAGAGACCGCCAGCTCAAAGTTTTTTCTCTGTTCATAAGCTGAGCCTAAAAGGAAAAGGACCTGAGTATTTTCAGGACTGAGAGAATCAGCCTTAAGCAAAGCTTCTATTGCCAAAGGGAACTCCTTCTTTCGGGAATAAACCAGACCTAAGAAATAATAGATTTCATCTTTTTTTTCAACCATGGAAAGTGCTTGAGAGAATATCTCCTTAGCTTTAGAAAGGCTATCTTCCTCTAAATAAGTTATCCCCAGGCTAACCCAGGCTTCCTGTCCTACGGATCCGTTTCCGGACAATGAATCGTTCAGGGCGATAGTTCTCTGGAACATAGTTTTAGCCTGTGGATATTTTTTTTCTTCTAAGAAAGTCCTGCCTAAAAAAAGATAACCGGTGGGATCGGTTGAGTCGATTTTGATATATTCAGAGAATAGAGTTTCTGCCTGAGGGTATTTTTTTAGAGAAAGATAGACCCCTCCTAAAACTCTTTTAACATTTTTATCCTGCGGACGAAGATTATATAGTTTTATTCCCTCCTTTAAAGCCTTCTCCTTTTCTCCGGAGTTAAAGTAAAGCTGGATTAGTTTTGAACGCAGGATTATATCGCTTGTATCCTGGGCTAAAGCTTCCTGATATATTCTTATTGCTTGAGAAAACTCCCTTTTTGCCTCATATACTCCACCGAGGGATAGAAGAGCTTTTCGGTCAGATGGGTTAATACTTAATGCCCTTTTATATTCCTGCAAGGCCTCATCCAACTTCCCCTGAGTTTCTAAAAGAAATCCTAAATTTAAATAAACCGCATTATTAAATAGAATACCTGAGGCTACTTTTCTCCAGGCATATATAGCTGAATCTATTTTCCCGGCTTGTTGCCAGACCGGGGCAAGAAACCAGTAAGGTGCGATTAGATTAGAATCAGCCTGAACAGCTTTAGAATAAGATGCAATTGCCTCCACTTTTTTATTCAAACCCCTGTAACAATCGCCCATAAAAGCCCAGGCTTCTCCGGTCTTGGGTTCGATTTGCTCTACCTCTTTTAAGGCTTTCTCAATATCTCCTAACTTGAAATAATCCTGAGCCAGGGAAAATCTCAGGGTATAGGAATCAGGTGAATAGTTCAGACCATTAATATATTCCTGAATAGCTGAATTTAAGTCCCCGGAAAGCTCATATAAACTTCCATTTACGAAATGGCTAAAGGCGATATAATCGTTTAAACTTTTACTGCTTTTTCTTTCTTGAGCAAAAGTTAAAGTAGAAAAAAAGAAAAAGATTAAAATTAAACCGAAAAAAAACCCGTAACCTCTATGAGCCATAAAGTCTCTCCTTCGATAAACATCCTTTAAAGAATTTAAGTTTTCTAAAAGAGAAAGCAAGGAGAAAGTTTTTCAAATATACCAGAAAATCGTAGTGTGACCCTTTCAGGGTCGCCAACAAGAAAACAATTTGTAGGGGTTCAAAATTTTGAACCCCTACGGATTGAAAAAACTTGACTCTTTACTCTCTTAATGTTAGTTTTGGATAATTATTGAAAACCGAACTTTATAATTTTAAGCTAAGAGGAGGAATATGAAAAGCCCTGAACAAAAAAAGGCTGAACCGAACCAGATCCAATTTGAGCCCTATATAAAAGCTCATGAAAAGATTCCGGAGCTAACCCTGCGAGCGGTCATCCTGGGGGCAATCATTGCAGTTGTCTTTGGAATTGCCAACGCTTACTTAGGTTTAAAAGTAGGGATGACTGTCTCTGCCTCCATTCCTGCGGCAGTAATCTCTATGGCAGTCTTAAGAGGGATTTTCAAAACGGGAACGGTTTTGGAAAACAATATCGTTCAAACTATAGGTTCCTCAGGTGAGTCCTTAGCTGCAGGAATTATCTTTACCATCCCGGCTTTTTTCATCTGGAATGAAACTCTTTCTGGTTTCTCTCATCCGATTTCAAATTTAGATATCATCTTCTTATCCATCTTGGGTGGTACTTTAGGGATTTTGTTTATGATCCCTTTAAGAAGATATTTGATAGTCAGAGAACATGGTAGGCTAAGATTCCCTGAAGGGACTGCTTGCGCGGAGATTTTAAAAGCCGGAGATGTAGGAGGAAGTAAAGCTAAGACTGTATTTTTCGGTATAGGATTTTCAGCTTTATACAAGGCTTTAATGGGCGGTATCAGGCTCTGGCCTGAGACTCCCAATTATAACCTTCCTTTCCTTAAGGGGGCTAATGTAGGAATCGATGCTACCCCAGCCCTGTTAGGAGTGGGTTATATCATAGGTCCCCGAACTGCCGCCCTGATGCTGGCAGGTGCAGTATTAGGTTATTTGGGTATAGCCCCTTTGATCGCTTACTTGGGACAATATATGCCAAATTTAGTTCCACCAGCAACTAAGCTTATTTCAGAGATGACCCCCTCGGAGATCAGAAACAATTTCATAAAATTTTTAGGAGTGGGAGCAGTAGGATTAGGAGGTTTTGTCAGCTTAGCTAAAGCTATTCCTGCTATTGTCCACTCTTTTGCTGGAGGAGTAAAAGAAATAACTCAGAAGAAATCAGGGCAGCCTCAGAAGCTTAGAACTGACCAGGACCTTCCGATGTATGTGGTGTTATTTGGTTCACTTTTAGTGGCTTTGTTGATCTGGATCTATCCCGGCACAGAGCTTCATCTCTTAGGGACACTGCTGGTCATACTTTTCGGCTTCTTCTTTGTGGCTGTGGCAGCCAGGATTGTAGGGATTGTGGGTAGTTCCTCCTCCCCGGTCTCTGGAATGACTTTAGCTACTATTCTTGTAACCAGCTTAATACTTATAGCCTTTGGAGTTTCCGGTTTTAAAGGAATGATCTCAGTTATGTCCATAGGTACAGTAGTCTGTATAGCGGTATGTATGTCCGGGGATATCGCTCAGGATTTGAAAACCGGATACCTCTTGGGGTCAACTCCGAAAAGCCAGCAGTTAATGGAGTTCGTGGGATTGATTTTCCCGGCTATCTTTATGGGGTTTACGGTTTTTCTTCTAAATACTGCTTTTGGATTTGTCAAAAGCGATGCTCACCCTGTACCCCTTTTAGCTCCTCAGGCTAATGTGATGGCAACCGTGGTTCAGGGGGTTATGACCGGTGGTATTCCCTGGCTCTATATAATTGCCGGAGCGATGATAGCTTTAACAGTTGAGCTTTTAGGGGTTTCATCTTTACCCTTTGCCATCGGTTTGTATCTGCCTTTAGACCTTTCCACCCCGATTATGGCTGGAGGGATAATCGCCCTTATAGTTCAGAAATTATCCCGGGAACATGAGCACAAGGAAAGGGAAGCAAACGGAATCCTCTTCAGCTCAGGGCTGGTGGCAGGTGATGCCTTAGTTGGGGTCTTAATTGCTTTCCTCATTGCCTCTATACCGAGTTATGCTACTTTTTGGGAATCGCATGAAGCAGTGAGCCTTTCCGGTAGTTTCGGACCCTGGTTAACCCTGATCTGTTTTGCCATTATCATGTTTCTTTTGTGGAATTCTACCCGATTGAGCAGGTCTAAGAAATAAGGTTTTTGAAAAGATAGAGAAGAGTGGTCGGGCAGGGGTGCCCGACCTATCCTACGGATCCGTTTCTAGGACGAGGATTCAACACTTTTACCCTCGTAGGCAGGGCTCCCAGCCCTGCAAAAGTAAATTGTAGAAATTGTAGTTGCTCGATTCATCGAGCGAAAATGTAGCGGAGGTCTTTAAACCTCCACAAACCGTAGCGTCCTCATTCCTATCCTACGGTGGCTCCGCCAGACGTAGTCTCTGTTCCTAGGATGAGGACGATTAATCGTTGCCTGAGTAAGCCCCCGTAGGGCAGGAGTGGCAACGTTACAGGGGAAAAATGAAATTAAAAGTTAACCGCAAGTCCTACGGTGGCTACGCCAGACGTAGTCTCCGTTTCTCGGACTTCAGCTTGCGATTAAATAACTCACCCTAAATCCCTCTCTTAAAAAGAGAGGGACTAATACCCCTTCTCTTTTTAAGTCGAAGATCCCGCCCTTCGACAGACTCAGGGTGGTAAGCGAAGTCGAACCACCAAAAGCGGGGAGAAGGGGCCAGGGAATGAGTTCAGAAACGCCCGTAGGGCGACTACCAGGATAAGGATGAAATTAAAAGATAAAATCGCCATAATCACCGGCGGAACCGGGGCAATCGGCAGAGTTATCGCAGAAACTTTTCTTAAGGAAGGGGCTAAGGTTCTGGTAACCTACAGGAAAGAGGAACAATTTAAGGAAATTTTACCAGGTCTCTCGGAGTATAAAGAAAATCTCTTTGGTAAGAAAGCTGATGTAAGCATAGCTGAACAGGTAAAAAACCTTGTAGAAGAAACGGTTTCTCAGTTCGGCAGGATAGATATATTAGTCAATGGAGTTGGCGGAATAGCTCCCTCTGCCAATATCATTGATTTAGAGGAGAAAACCTGGGATTATATTTTCAATCTGAATTTAAAATCTGCTTTCCTCTGCGCTAAATTTGTGTTACCTTGTATGCTAAAAGAAAAATACGGCAAGATAGTAAATATCTCAGCCAAGTTAGCCTTAGAGCCAGTGGCAGGTATGGGTGCATATTCAGCTTCGAAGTCAGCTTTGATAAATTTGACCGAGACTTTAGCCAAAGAGGTTAAGGATTCCGGAATAAATATAAACGCAGTGGCATTGAGCCTGGTGAAAACAGAACAGAACCTCAAAACCATAACTAAGCCCGACCCCTCTAAATGGGTCGAGCCAGAAGATGTAGCTAAAACAATTCTCTTTTTGTGCTCAGAAGAGGCGAAAGGGATTAATGGGGATGTGGTTAAGGTTTATGGGAGGTTAATTTGAAGAAGTTTTGCAATCAAGACAAAATTTGATAAGCCTATTAATATGAAGGAAATATTGGATTTCTTGAATATGAACAGTGGAGCTTTTGCAGTAGTATTTTCCGCTGTAGTGGCAATTGCAACGTTCGTTTACGCAATTTTAACATGGAAATTAGTTGCTGAGACGAGAAAAATGAGAGAGGTCCAAACAGAACCTAAAATCTCTATTATTATTCAATCTAGAGAAGAATGGATTAACTATCTGGATATGATAATTCAAAATATTGGGTTGGGTCCTGCTTATAATATAAGATTTGAAATAATGCGTGATTTTGAATATTTAGATGGTCGGGTCCTTTCGGAATTGAACATTATAAAGAATGGTTTAAAATATCTTGCACCAAAGCAAAGAATCCAATTCTTTTTAACAAATGCGATTGAAAAAGTTAAAGAAAAAATAGAGACTAATTTTGAAATCAAAGTTTCTTATAATAATAGCATGGGCAAATCCTATGAGGATATATATACAATAGACTTATCAGAATTATTTGGTTTACTTCAATTAGGTGCACCGCCATTATTTGAAATCGCTGAAAACACAAAGAATATCGCTAGCAGCATCAAAATTATTCAAGATATTGTTAAGAATATTGAACACATTCAAAAAAGTATTGATCGTCTTTCAAACAAATTGCATAGATAAAGATAGTTTGCTCATTTGGGAATCGGAATTCCCAAGTGCAATATATTTTTAAGACCACCTGAATTATGATTTTTACTATCGACGGAACAAAATATAGTTTTAAAGTAGTGATATATGGAGAAGAAAATGATTTTGCATTTTTTATTAAAGCAATATGTAAAACCACGTGGAGGACTTCCTGCATTAATAATCTGAATACTATACTTTCTGAACTGGGAGTGGACGCATATGATGATAAATTCGGTGACTCGATGTGGGAGGTTACAAAAAAGGAAGCTAAACGTTTTTTTAGAATTTCAAAAGAAATTCTTTCTGATTCCATTTATATCAATTATCTTGAAAGACAATTAGATTTTGATAGAGTAGCGGGAGAATGGGAGAATATCTTAGAGGAATTATAGTAATGCCAACGAAAACTTAAAAGGAGATTTCAGATGTTCTCAAAAAGAAGATTTTATCGAATGCTAAGCTGGGCGCTTTTATTCAGCCTTATCTTTTCCTGGCACTGCATATCCACAGTAGCTCAAACAATAGCCCCGCCAGTTGCTCAGAAAATCCCCAAAGTAGATACACTACAGGGGGAAATCCGAACCGACAACTACTTCTGGCTGAGAGATAGAGACAATCCCGAAGTTGTAAAATATCTTGAAGCTGAGAACAAATATGCTGAAGAAGTAATGAAGCCCACAGAAGAGTTACAGGTGAAATTGTATAATGAGCTTCTAAGCCGGATAAAAGAAACCGACCTTACAGTTCCTGAAAAAATCGATGATTATCACTATTATACCCGCACCGAAGAAGGGAAACAGTATCAGATTTACTGTAGAAAGAAGGGGAATCTGAATGCTTCTGAGGAGATTTTGCTCGACTTAAATGAGCTGGCAGTCGGACATCCGTATCTGGCTCTTGGAGTTTTTAAAGTAAGCCCCAATCATCAACTTTTAGCCTATTCTTTAGACACAAATGGCTCAGAGGCTTATAATCTCTATTTCAAAGACCTTGAATCGGGAAAGCTATTTAAGGATGAAATACCAAATACCTATTACTCTGTGGAGTGGGCAAATGATAATCAAACTCTTTTCTATACAGTATTGGATGAAGCTAAACGTCCTTATCAGCTTTACAGGCATAAACTTGGAACCGACTCGAAAGATGATCTCCTGATTTATCATGAAAAAGACCAGGCTTATGAACTCTACCTCTCCAAGACCAAAAGTAAAAAATACTTGTTAATGAACCTGGAAAGCGAGACCACAACTGAGGTCTGGTATTCAGATGCGGATAATCCAGAAGAAGGTTTCAAAATATTTCAACCTCGCCAGCACGAAGTGGAGTATCGTCTTGACCATCATTTTGACAAATTTTACATCCTGACTAATGAGGGCGCCAAAAACTTTAAACTGATGGAAGCACCGGTTAATAACCCCTCCAGAATGAACTGGAAGGAAATCCTACCTCATCGCGATTCGGTAAAAATAGACGACATCGAGGTTTTTAAAAACCATCTGGTGGTTTATGAACGGGAAAGGGGGTTAAAAAAAATCCGCATAACAAATCTAACCAGCAACCAGGCTCATTATGTTCCCTTTCTTGAGCCGGTTTATACCTTCTGGCCAGCAAGAAACCCTGATTTTAATACTAATTTACTTCGATTTAATTATACTTCCTTAGTCGTTCCTAAATCGGTATTCGATTATAATATGGATACGCAAATCCGTGAATTGAAAAAGCAAGATGAGATCCTTGGTGGGTATGACCCCTCTCTTTACCAATCGGAAAGGGTTTTCGCTAAAACAGTAGATGGGACTTTGGTTCCGATTTCCTTAATTTATAAAAAAGGGATGAATAAAAACGGCAAAAACCCTTTGCTTTTGTATGGATATGGTGCTTATGGGATAAGCTCAGAGCCATATTTCTCTTCAAATCGGTTAAGCCTACTTGATCGGGGCTTCATCTATGCGATCGCTCATATTCGAGGCGGCGGAGAAATGGGTAGATACTGGTATGACCAGGGTAAACTCTTAAACAAAAAGAATACCTTTACTGACTTCATCTCCTGTGCCGAACATCTTATTGCTGAAAAATATACCTCTGAAAACAAATTAGTAATCCAGGGGGTAAGTGCGGGAGGACTTCTGATAGGTTCGGTTAATAATATGCGTCCTGACCTTTTTAAAGCAGTCATTGCTAATGTCCCTTTTGTGGACTTGATTAATACGATGATGGACCCATCCATCCCCCTGACAGTTATCGAATATGAAGAATGGGGGAATCCGAATAACCCACAATATTATGATTATATGAGGTCCTATTCTCCCTACGATAATGTCAAACCCAAAAATTATCCAAACCTTCTTGTTACTGCAGGGTTAAATGATCCAAGGGTGGCTTACTGGGAGCCAGCAAAATTTACTGCAAAGCTCAGAGCTTTGAAAACAGATAAAAACCTTCTTCTCCTGAAAACGAATATGGGCGCTGGACACGGTGGAGCTTCCGGTCGCTATGACGAGCTAAAAGATGTTGCTTTTGAATATGCGTTCATCTTTAAGGTATTAGGGATAGACAAATAAATTAGGGTTCGATAAATCGAACCCCTGCATTTGCAGGTGGTTGATTTATCAAGCCATATCATATTCTCTAAAATAAGTTGCTTTTGAACATATTTTGATACTATATTAATCAAAACTTTTTAGGGATTTTGTAGCGGAAGGCTTCAGTCTTCCATTTTCAGCTCAAAAGAATGGAAACCTAAAGGTTTCCCCTACATTGAAAAGAAAAACACAAAAATACAAGGAGGTAAGAGATGATAGATATAAACCCCAAGACCAAAAAAACCACTTTTAGTCTGGACCTGCTTGAGGCAAAGAACGTCTTTTTAGTAGGAGATTTCAATAAATGGGACCATAAGAAAAATCCTATGAAAAAGATCAAAGACGTCTGGAAGCTCTCTTTGGCTCTAAAGCCCGGGGAGTATAAATTCAAATATTTAGTGGATGACAAATGGCTAAACGATCCAGTTGCACATAAGTATGTGCCCAGTCCTTATGGAGGGAATGACTCTATTGTAGTTGTTCCAGCAGACTTCATTTATAAGAAAAAGTAGTTGCTCGATTGATCGAGCAGAGAAATGCCCAATAAAGAGGACAACTACACAGTCCCCTCTCCCCTCAACGAGGAGCGAAGCCTCCGTCCTTCGACTACGCTCAGGACGGTGAGCTTTTCGAACCGTAGGACCGTAAAGCTTTTATCGGCTTGCAGGAGAGGGAGAGGGGAAAGATAAAAAGAATTTTTCACCCTCCCTTTATCCATCCCATCAAGGAGGGGTAAATAAAAAACGTAGAGACGCATAGCGATGCGTCTCTACAAGCTCTTTTTATGTTGGAGCAAAATTATGCCCAAATATAGAATCGAGCACGACCGCGAAAACTGCATCGGCTGTAGAAACTGCACTAATCTCTGTCCGGAATTCTGGGAGATGGGACCAGACGATCGGTCTGATGTCAAAGGCTCGACTGAGCCAGAGCCTGGGTGGGAACATCTGGAAATAGAAGAAAAGGATTTACCTTGCAATGAAAAGGCTGCAGACGAATGCCCGGTAAATGTGATTCATATAAGAAATCTGGAGACTAACGAGCTCCTTTATTGAATGACATAAAATAATTAACACTTTTTGCTCCCCTCGTTCCCTCTCCCCTTGCGGGAGAGGGTTAGGAAGAGGGGGAAACCAAAGAGTAACTCCCATAGAGAGAAAGTAAGGATGATTAAAAATAAAATCTCCTGGATGATAGGTGGTCCAGCCGGGTATGGGATTATGGCTGCAGGAACTCTTCTTGCCAAAGCCTGTTCCCGGGGCGGGTTACATGTTTTTATAAACAGCGAATTCCCCTCCCTGATCAAAGGTGGACATAACACTTCCTCAGTCAGAGTTGACGAACAGGAGATTTTCTCCCATTCAGAGACAGTTGACCTTTTAGTGGCTTTGAACCAGGAAACGGTTGATATACATTTAAAAGAAATTGTGCCAGGTGGAGGGATAGTCTACGATGGTGATGAGATCAAACTGACCAGAGAGGGTTTGAAAAGAGATGATATAACTTTATACCCACTCCCCTTATTGAAGATAGTCAGGGAATTAGGGGCTGAGCTTCTTTTGAGAAATACTGTAGTTGTGGGTGCTTCTGTGGCTATTCTGGATTATGACTTTGAGCTTTTAAAGGGAGCTATTCAAGATTCATTTGAAAAAAAGAAAGAAAAGATAGTTGAGCAGAATATAAAAGCTGCTAAGATGGGTTATGATTATGTTAAACAAAATATCTGCCAGGAGTGCGGATATAAATTAGAAAAAATAAAAGCGGAAAAAAGAATGCTTTTATCCGGGAATGATGCCATAGTTTTGGGAGCACTAAAAGCTGGCTGTAAATTCTATGCGGCTTATCCTATGACCCCGGTCTCTGCAATCCTGCACTCTATGGCGGAAAAGGAAAAAGAATTTAGCCTGGTGGTTAAGCAGACCGAGGATGAGATTTCTGCCATCAATATGGCAATCGGTGCAAATTTCGCTGGCGTCAGGGCAATGGTTGCCACTTCTGGAGGTGGATTCTCTTTGATGGTAGAAGCTCTGGGCTTAGCCGCAATGACTGAAACGCCAATTGTGGTAGTTGAAGGGCAAAGGCCCGGACCCTCAACCGGCTTAGCTACTCGAACGGCTCAAGGAGACTTGAAATTTTTGCTCTCTGCTTCCCAGGGTGAATTTTTGAGGATACTGGTTGCTCCGGGAGATAAGGAGGAATGTTTTTACGAAACCTTCAATGCTTTCAACCTGGCAGACAAATACCAGGTACCGGTAATAATCCTGGTTGACAAATTCTTAGCTGAGGATTACAAGACCACTGAGTTTTTCGAACATTCCCACCTTAAAATCGAAAGAGGAAAACTCCTATCTCAGGAAGAGCTGAATAAAACAACTGAATACAAAAGATACCTGAATACAGAAGATGGAATCTCCCCCCGGGCAATTCCCGGGCAGATGAAGGGGATGCACGTGGCTGACAGCAGTGAGCATGATGAGTATGGTTTTTCCAATGAAGCCTCTGAAGCTTTAATGCCTCCTGAAGCTATTACCATGATGGTGGATAAAAGGATGAGAAAATTAAGCTTTATTGAAAAAGAGATAAAGCCTCCCGAACTCTATGGACCAGAAAAAGCTGATTTAACCTTGGTCTCCTGGGGCTCAACCAAAGGACCAATTTTTGAGACGATGAAGCTTCTGGAGAAAGATGGGATAAAAGTTAATTTTCTGCAGGTATTATACCTTTCACCTTTTCCGACTGAAGAAGTTAAAAAGATTCTGTCTCAAGCTAAAATTACTGTGGATATAGAAAACAACCGCACTGCCCAATTAGCTGACCTGATAAAAGAAAAAACCGGAATGGATATAAATTATAAGATTTTAAAATACGATGGCAGACCTTTTTATCCGAATTTTATTTATAAGAAGTTAAGAGAAATCCTGTAAAACAAGGAAAGTAACATCATGAAAACCATCACCTTGACATCAGAGCAAAAAGAAAAAATTAAATCCTACCTCAAACCTTTTTCCAAATACCTAGAAGGCGAACAATTCCGTAAAGATCAAGAAGATCGTAAAGAACGTGTAACCTATTTTCAAAATGAGCTACCAAGGAAGGTAGATGAACTCTCAGAGGCTGATATAGATGAGCTCGTCGTGAAGCTCTGGGCAAGTCAGATGTGGGGTAACAAACAGTACCTTGTCCAGAAGGTTATCTCGGATAACAGCATAGAAAAGCTTCGGCACGAATTGAAACTACTGCTCAATACTTCTTCGTCCGTAGCTAATCGTTATGAGCACTTTCTCACACAAGTTAAAAGGCTTGGACCAGCCTCACTAACCGAGATGCTTTGTTATATTCAACCTCAAGCCTGTGGTATCTGGAATCAGAAAGCCAGACAAGCACTGCGGATTTTAGGGCTTGATAGCTATGTGAATCCAGATAAATATCGGCTTTCGGCTGTTGAGTATGAAACTTTTAATCAGGTTCTTCAAGCTATCTCTGAGGAACTTAGAGTAGCACAACTTAAGAATGTGGATCTGCTTTTCGTCGATTACTTCTTATATGAAGTTAGCCAAGGTGTACCCGAACCACCAAAAAAGTCAGAACCATCGGAAACATTTGATCACGACGAGGTACGAGACCTGATTCAAAGTATCGGAGTAATGTTAGGTTTTGATACTGACACAGAGATTCAAGTTGGTCATGGAGCTAGAGTAGATGTTATCTGGCGTGCCCGGATTACAAACCTTGGTCTTGTCACATATGTTTTTGAAGTTCACAAATCTGGTAATATCGATAGCCTCTTACTGAATCTCCAAAAAGCTAAAAGTAGTCCGACAGTGCAAAAGGTGATTGCTGTTTCCAATGAATCGCAACTAGAGAAGATAAAGAATGAATCTGAAGGGCTTCCGGAAGAATTCCGACGTGCCATTGCTTTTTGGCAAGTGAAGGAAGTCCAGAAAGTAAGTGATAATCTTCAAGTGGCTATGGAAGTTATCAATCATCTCGGTTTAGTCCAGGGAGCGTTTTGATTTAATCTAACGTTTAGAGTGAATGTATGAGTTTACAAGCAAAGGATGGATATTAAACTGAGATAAAAGAGATAATTATGACTAACAAAAACCTTGTAGGTAAATGTGGGCTTTATTGTGGCGCCTGCACCATATACCGGATTGAAAGAGATGACCAGGAGTGGAGAAAACGTTTTGCGGAGAGAATGAAATGTCCAGTGGAGAAGGTCAGATGTAACGGATGTGGTGCCCTTACTCCAGATTGCTGGGGATACGACTGTAAATTTGTGAAATGTCTCAGGGGAAAAGGTTATGAATTCTGCTACGAATGCGTAGATTATGAAAACAGAAGTTGTCAGATGTTCGAGGAGTTCTCGAAAAATTATCTTGAAGAAGATGGCGTGGATTTGAGAAAGAATTTAGCGATGATTAAAGCTGGTAAGATAGATGAATGGTTGAAACTATCTGAAGAATTATATACTTGCAAGTTCTGTGGGAAACCAACAGTTGCAGGTGCAAAGAAGTGTCATCATTGTAAGAGGGAAATAAATCTGAGAGGATAGAAAGGAGATTTTAAGATGGTTACTCCTTTAGAATTAAAGACCAGGGTTAAAATCCAATGGTGTCCAGGGTGCGGGAATTTCGGGATATTAACCGCACTAAAATCCGCTATTTCTGAAGTAGGTTTGGAAAAACATAACACCGTTATAGTTTCCGGAATAGGATGTTCTGGTAAAACTCCTCAGTATATTGATACTTATGGTTTTGAAGGAATTCACGGAAGGATACTACCTGTTGCCACCGGTATAAAGCTTTCTAATCATAAATTAACTGTTATCGGAACAGGTGGTGATGGTGATGGTTACGGCATCGGGATGGGTCATTTTATGCATGCTCTCAGGAGAAATATAGATATGACCTATATCGTTCACGATAACCAGATCTACGGCTTGACCAAGGGGCAATATTCACCTACCTCGGATAAAGGATTTTCCACCAAGTCAGCTCCCGCAGGTGCAATTGAGGAATCGGTCAACCCGATGGTGCTTGCCATAGCTGGTGGTGCCACCTTTGTATCCCGCGGATTTGTAGGTGAATTAGACCATCTGAAAAAAATTATAATCCAGGCAATAAAACACCGGGGATTTGCTTTAATTGATATCCTTCAACCTTGCGTTAGTTTTAACTACAAAAACACTTACAAATGGTATAAAGAAAGAACCTATAAATTAGAGGATTTAAAAGATTACAACCCTGAAGATAAGATACAAGCTTATGTGAAAGCCCATGAATGGGGAGACAAAATCCCCATAGGGGTTTTATATAAGGAGACCCGAAGCACATACGAAGATTTTTTGCCCCAGATAAAAGATATTCCTCTGGTGGAGCAGAAAATTGATAATATGGATATAACCAGTGTTATGCGGGAATTTATTTAGTGGTCTTTGAAATAAGTTGAAAAAAGTGGTCAGGCAGGGATGCTTAACCCGCGAAAAATCTTTTTTTCCTCGTAGGCGGGGCTCCCAGCCCCGCAAATCTTAGATTGTAGTTGCTCGATTGATCGAGCGAAAGATGCCCAATGAATTGGGCAACTACGTTCCCCTCTCCCCTCTACGAGGAGCAAAGCCTCCGTAGGACCGTATAGCTTTTATCGGCTTGCGGGAGAAGGTTAGGGAGAGGGGAAATGAAAACGTAGAGACGCATTGCAATGCGTCTCTATAGATTGGCAGACACACTTTTAGGTTTGGAGACATAAAGGTAGCCGCAAGTCCTACGGTGGCTCCGCCAGACGTAGTCTCCGTTTCTAGGACTTTAGCTTGCGAATTAGCATCCACACGCAGACGTAAAGTCTGCGGCTACCAAAAATAATAATACTATTTTATGGAGGATGAATGGAAGACTTAATGAATTCTGCTAAAATAGCAGTGCATAATTGCATGGGGGTTAAAAAAGGCGAGAACGTTTTAATCATCACAGACGAGCCTTTAAGAAAGATCGGGCAGGTTTTATGGAAAGCAGCCAGAGAGATCGCTGGTGAGGCGATGCTTTTGGAGATAATCCCGCGTACCTCAAATGGAGAGGAACCACCTCCGATGGTGGCTGAATTTATGAAAAGATTCGATGTTATATTAATCCCCACCTCAAAATCTATGACCCATACCCAGGCCCGTCGGGATGCCTGCAAATCCGGGGCAAGGGTTGCCACTTTACCAGGGATTTCCGAGGATTCGATGAAGAGGACTTTGAGTGCAGATTACAATAAAATAGCGGAAAGGAGCTTGAAATTAACCAGGATTTTATCCGGTAAAAAAGAGGCAAAAGTAAAAACTCCATCCGGCACTGATATAACGATGAAAATAGAGGGAAGAACCTGGGAACCAGACACTGGCTTATATCATAAGCCGGGTGAATTTGGAAACCTCCCTGCAGGTGAGGTCTATATTGCGCCGTTGGAAGGAACTGCCAACGGGGTAATTATAGTGGATGGAGCTATGGCTGGAGTGGGAGTTATCAAAAAGTCGATTAAACTTTTGGTCAAGGATGGCTTCGTTACTGAAATTTCAGGGGATAAATCTGCTAAAGACTTAGAAAAAGCGATTGAGCCATTTGGTAAACCGGCAAGAAACATAGCTGAACTGGGTATCGGAACCAATGATAAAGCTAAAATAATCGGCAATGTCTTAGAGGATGAGAAGGTGATGGGAACCGTGCATATGGCAATTGGGGATAACAAATCCATGGGTGGACAAGTCTCAGTCCAGAGCCATTTAGATGGAATCTTATTAAAGCCCACCCTGGAAATAGATGGACAGGTGATAATGAAAGAGGGAGTGTTGAAAATTTAATTAGTAAACTTTGATGCTTTGGCAATGGTCTCAAGATCCCGTCAAAGGGGGGAGAATTGCCAAAGCAAAAACGCATCAGCATTTCCTAATACCGATTCATCCTAGAAAGTTAAGTCAAGTATTAGTCTTTTTAAGCCTGAGAGTTAATCCTTTTTTAATCTGATAACGATACTTAAACAAGAATTTAAAATTTTTCTTGACAACGTTCTTTATAAAAATATATTGAATCTAACTAATTTGAAAACCAAACTGGTTGCCTTCCTTGGAATTCTTTTAAGGATGAAAGGAGCTCCGATCTGATATTTTACTCATTATAAAGTAGTGGATATCTCAGGAATAATTTTCTTTGCTCAGCTTACCCTTTATTACCAAAGAGGTTAAAGATAATTCGAAAAATATAAATAAAATCTTAAAAATAGAGGTGTAAATGACAGAAAAGACAAATTTTTTAAAAACTCAGCTCTGGTCAATAATTCTTATCGTATTAGTCGTGGTAATGGGAGTTGAGATCTTCCTTTTAGTTCAGGAAAATCGTAAACTCCGAGAAGCACTTTCTCGTCCCAGGGGTCCTTTTAAAGTCCTTGGCCCTGCGGAGAAAGTCCCATCCCTGATTGGGGTAAATCTAAAAGGGGAGGAGTTCAAAGTGGAATATCCTTCATCTGCAAAGACAGTCCTCCTCTGGTTTTCCCCAGCCTGTCCCTCCTGTGAGGAAAACCTGGCATTTTGGAAAGAGATTTATCAGAGACACAACTCTGAAAAGTTGAGATTTGTCGGAGTTGCTCAGGCTGAAAAGAATAAGGTTGAGGAGTTTATAAAGAGATTTCAGTTGGAATTTCCTGTTTTGATAATCTCTAATCTTTCACTCGTTGACCAATATAAAGTGGAGGTGATTCCCCAGACAATGCTCATCGATACCAACGGAGTGGTTCAAAAAGTCTGGCCCGGGCCTCTTCCGGAAAAATACAGAAAAGAAATAGAGGTGATGCTTACCTCGTCTTCAAAACTTTAGAAAGGAGGTGAAATATATGAAACTTTTTAGAAAGATTAAAGTTGCAGTCTTAATCTTTGCTTTAGCTGTGGTCCTCTGGGGCTCACTTTATATGACCGCTTCAGCCAAAAGGTGTCTCTTAGTATGTATGTTCGACCCGGTTTATGAATGCAAGGTTGTATGTTTCAAATAGGTCTAAAGGGTTTGAAAGAGGACCGGGTCATTCTTTGGAAGAACTCCTACGGTTTTTGTAGGACAAGTTGAACTTTCTAAATTCACAAGGAGGTGAGAAGGGATGAAACTTTTCAGAAAGTTCAGAGCCCTTGTGCTCATTTTTGCAGTGATGGCTATGGTTATGGGGTCCACTGTTCTTTTAACCCCTAATACCGCTCAGAGCAGTTATCGCTGTTGTGGCTGGTGTATGTACTGCACCATCGATGAGCCTGGTTATTGCTGGTGCGCTTGCTGCCATTGGTGCAAGTAAGATGAGCACAAGTTTTCTCTCTGGGCGAGCAAGAAATTGCTCGCCCAGTATAAATTTAGAATGTAAAGTTAAGATCTGAATTCAACTTTTAAAACTTGAGAAAGGAGGTGATATTAGATGAAGCTTTTCAGAAATCTCAGAGCTTTTGCGCTCCTCTTTGCGATTCTGGCTGTGGCAATTGGATTCACAGTGCTTAATGCTCCAAAAACTGCTGATGCTCGTCCCTTATGCTGTTACAGGGTCTGCAGCCTTATCCCACCTTACCATTGCTGGGATGAGTGCAAACCCTGTCCTACACTTCCACCACTTCCTCCAGGTCCGGAAGACCCATAAATGAACAACTGGTCTGAGGAGCAATGTTTTTTGGGCGAGCAAGAAATTGCTCGCCCGATCTTTTTTCGTTGGGCATTCAATCGGACGCTACAAACTTTTGTCTAATTATTGGTAAACCTGTCCGAGAAGCGGAGACTCCGTCTGGCGTCCTACGGACGAGCTGGCTTGTAGCCACCGTAGGAAAGGTTTACACTCCAAAGATTGGTTTTGGAGTATATCCGCATGAGGCGGATAGCATTATCAATTTATCAACTATGAAAAGATGAACGTCGGGCATAAAACCCGACGCTACAAACTGGCGACCTTGTCCTAACGGATCCGTTATTAGGAAAAGGGTCGAACTACGAGCGTATTAACGCAGACTGAAGTCTGCGGCTACCGGGGATAAATGGCTGTCTGAGCTGGTAGGTGCAAGCTTCAGCTTGCGATGTTTATCTTATGGCATCGTCATGGACGATGCACTTCATATAAAGATTTAATCTTTCCCTTTCCTCCATTTTCCCCTTGCTAATTTTTATAAAATTTCTTTCTTTTATCCGTAAGAAGGGAGTGAGAATGATCCTTAAAAAACTCACTTTAGTTTCATTTTTGCTTATATTTTTTCTTTTATTGGCTTGTGGAAAAAGTGCAGATAAGAAAAACCCGGAAATTCCATTTGAATTTTCACTTCCGGATTTAAATGGAAAAATACATTCCCTTAAAGAATTCAAAGGGAAGATGGTACTTTTGAATTTTTGGGCTACCTGGTGTCCTTCCTGCAAGGAAGACATTGCGGAACTGCTTTTCATCTATAGACAGTATAAAGATTCAGGACTGGAGATGGTTGGAATCTCCCTGGATAAAAAAGGATTAGGTGTGGTGGATTCATTTGTTAAAGAGTCGAATATACCTTATACCATCCTTTTAGGCGATGAAACGGTGGTAAAAAACTATGGAGGTTTTAAAGGTGTTCCCACAACTTTCCTTTTAGATAAGGAAGGGAGAATAGTTAAAAAATACTCAGGACAGATCAATCCGGAAACTCTTAGAGCAGATTTGAGAGTCTGGCTTGGAAAATAATAGAAGAATCTCTAAAAAACTTAAACTTGTAGGGCTGTCCCGCCTCTGGTGGATGCCTACGAGAAAAAAATTTTTTCGTAGGTCGGGCACCCATGCCCGACCCTTCTCTCTTACTTTTTCAGAGAACTCAACCGAAAGGAGCTTGTTTTGAAAAATAAAAAGAAGTTAGCCACTCTGGCAGTAGATTTAGGGGAGGAAAGGTTTTCCTTGGGGGCTTTAGCTGAACCGATATTTCAAAGTTCCACCTTTGTTTTCAAGAACTCAGCTGAGCTAAAAAGATATCTTAAGGGTGAAAAAGGGCTATACTTTTATACCCGCTATGCTAACCCTACCACCGAGTTTGTAGAAAAGAAGATGGCGGCATTGGAAGGTGGCCAGTCAGCTTTAGCCACTTCTTCCGGGATGGCCGCTATTACTACTGCTCTTTTAACTCTGGTCTCCTCAGGGCAGGAGATCATCAGCACTTCACCATTGTATGGTGGAACTTATCGTCTTTTCAAAGACTTTTTCCCTAAACTGGGAATCAAAGTTCATTTTGTAGATGCAGAATCTATGGAAAAGGCTAAAGACTTAGTGAATTATAAAACTGAGGTTCTTTTCATAGAGACTCCTACTAATCCCAATCTGAAAATAGTTGACTTAGAAAAAGGAATAAAGATCGCAAAGAAATTCGGACTGACCTCTGTGGTGGATAATACCTTTGCCACCCCTTTTAATCAAAAGCCCTTAGAAATGGGGGTGGATGTGGTGGTTCATAGCGCTACGAAATATTTAGCCGGGCATAGCGACTTGATAGCTGGAGTGATCATTGGAAAGAAAGATTTTATCACTAAGGCAGTTACAGTGATGAAGCTTTTAGGCGGATGTTTAGACCCCTTAGGTGCATTTTTATTCTTAAGGGGACTGAAGACTTTATCGGTAAGAGTTGAAAAACAAAATCAGAATGCTTTAAAAATCGCTCAGTATTTCTCAAAACATCCCAGGGTCAGAAAAGTTTATTACCCGGGCTTGAAAACTCATCCCCAGCACAATTTAGCTAAATCCCAGATGAAAGGATTTGGAGGAGTGGTAACTTTTGAGTTAAAGGATTTGAATTCAGCTATTAAACTTTTAGATAATCTAAAGGTATTTAAAAATGCAGTCAGCCTGGGAGGGGTAGAGTCCTTAGCCTCTATACCGGTTCTATCATCTCATTATGGGCTGGATGAAAAAATGCTTAAAAAATCCGGAGTGACCAGAGGGATGCTTCGCTTATCCTGTGGAATCGAAGATACTGAGGATCTCATTTACGACTTAGAGCACGCTCTTAAGAAAGTGAGATGAGCAAAGGGTTTTATCAATTAATTCTTTACAAAGATAAGGAATCGAAAATCAAGATTGGCAAAAAGGGTGATGCTAATTTTCCAGAAGGATATTACATATACACTGGCAGTGCTTTGAATGGCTTAGAAGGAAGAATAAAAAGGCATTTAAGAAAACATAAGGAGAAGTTCTGGCATATAGATTATCTTCTCCCCTATTGCAAAATCCTGAAAGTGGTCCTGTATGCTTAAGCCAAGAAGAAAATTAAATCTGAATGCGAGTTGAACAAAAGATTGCTGCAAAAGATAGGTGCAGAGATAGTGATGAAAGGTTTTGGTTCAGAAGATTGTAAGTGTCCTGCTCATCTGATTTATTTTGGCAAAAGTCTAAAGTCTATAGGCTAAAGGCAATAGTCAAAATATCTTTTTCTAGATCACAGGAGAATTTATGGCAAAGAAGATATATTTTATCGATTCCCGGGTTGAAAAATTTGATTACAGATATAGTCTTTTAGGGAGGCTGGAAAAAGCCTTGGAGAGGATTGGTCTTTCAAATTATTTCTTCAGGGATGAACTGGTTCCCCTCAAAATGCATTTAGGAAATAGAGGTGGACACAATACTATCAGGCCCAATTTTGTCAGATTAGTAGCAGAGCAGATAAAGAAAGTCGGAGCTAAACCTTTTGTAACCGACTCCTCCAGAGTAAAGCCTTATGAATATTTAGAAGTGGCAAATGAGATGGGATATAACCAGCTCTCCCTTGGGTGTCCGGTGATAATTGCTGATGGCATCTTTGGCTTCGATTCAGTTATGGTTAAAGCTGGAAAGATATTAAAGGAGCTGGCCATTCCCTCTGCTATCTATGATGCTAAATCTATGATGGTTTTATCCCATATCAAAGGGCATATAGATTCCTCCTTAGCCGGGGCTATAAAAAATTTAGGTATGGGATGCGTTTCCCCTCAGCCTCGTAATTGTACCTGGAAAGAGAGAGGAAGGGGAAAGATGCATTTTCAAATGACCGAGATAATGAGCTGGAATGAGAAGCTCTGCACCTATTGTTCCATCTGCGCAAACAACTGTCCGGTAAGAGCGATTACAGTTAGAAAGGATTTTTTTGAAGTGGATAAGGAAAAGTGCTGGAGATGTGGAAGATGTGTCAAGGTCTGCCCGGAAAAAGCCTTGTCTGTGCCTTCTTCGCATGAAAATTTCTCAGCCGCATTAGCTGAGTCTGCCAAGGCAGTTTTAGATACCTTTGAACCAGGCAAAGTTCTTTATATCAACTTTATCTTAGATGTTCAGCCAGAATGCGATTGTATGGCAATCTCAGATAACCCTTTGATTCAGGACCAGGGGATTTTGGTTGGAGATGATATTGTGTCAATTGAGACTGCGACAATGGACATCATTGAAAAGGCAACTCCTTTGCCTCAATCCAAAGCTGAAGGGATAGAATTGAAAAAAGGTGAGGATATCTTTAGCGCCCTGCACAAGAAAGATGCCCGGACTCAGATAAGAGCTGCAGAGAAATTGGGTCTGGGTGAAAGCGAATATTATCTGGAAAAGATATAAAAGAAACTGGTAGCTTGTAGCATTTAGCCTGAAGCAAAATAAAAAATTATCCGTAATCCCACCTTGCCCCCAAGGTGGGATTAATTTAAAAGTATTGGCAAAACAGTATAAAAACTATCTGATCTTACTTCTAGCAGTCACCTCAGTCTCCTGGGCTTCTATTTTCATAAAGCTCTCGAATGCTCCCTCCTTAATAATTGCCTTCTACCGAATGGGTTTAGCTTCTTTTTTTCTACTTCCTTTTTTCATTAAAAGAGGTTTAGCAGATTATAAGGCTCTGACTAAAAATGAACTTTTGCTCTGCCTTCTTTCCGGGATTTTCTTAGGATTCCATTTCGTTACCTGGATTTCTTCTTTAGCTTACACCTCAGTCTCCAGTTCTGTAGTAATTGTAGCTACCCAGCCAGTCTTTGTGGCACTGTTCACCCCGATGATTTTAAAAGAGAAAGTGGACTTCTGGGTTTTTGTGGCGATTATAGTTGCCCTGATCGGGATTTTCATCATTGCCGGTGGAGATATAAAAATCGGACAGACAAATCTCAAAGGCGACTTTCTTTCATTGATTGGTGCGATTATGGCCGCATTATATCTAACCTTAGGAAGAAGCATCAGAAGAAAAATGAATCTCTTCCCTTATATCTTTCTGGTCTATTCTCTTTCTACTCTGGTGATATTCATTTTCTGCATATTTGCTGGAGTCAATTTCTCTCCTCTTACCTGGAAGAACCTGGTCCTATTTATTCTTTTAGCTCTGATACCAACCCTTATCGGGCATACCCTTTATAATTATATCTTAAAATACGTCAAAGCCCATTTAGTCGGGATGACCATTTTAGGGGAGCCTTTAGGGGCAACTCTATGGGCGTATCTGATACTAAAGGAAATACCGACATCCACCTTCTACATCGGTGGCATTCTGATCTTCATTGGTATCTGGATAGCAGTCTGGAGGGAAAGAGCATTGGGGTAGAAGATATTGCTATATTTTAATAAAAAAGAGAAACAGGGAGGATAAAAATGTGTCCCAAAGTTAGATTAATTATTATATCGTTTTTTTTGTTAATAGTTTTGCTTGTTCCTGGTTATTCTTTTTCTGATATAGGCAACTGTGCCAGATACAAACTTTACCTCATATTCAACAACGGTGATTCCCTTTCATGCTTTTTGCAATTTGGGGGTTATGATAGCGGTTTAAAATATTTGAGTGAGGAGGAGATTTTACAAAGGATTAATAAATTTTTTCCATCCGGGGAAATCACGGTTTATAAGAAGATTCAAACCATTAATTATCCCGAACAGGGCGAGGGTCAAAGGTACTACGATTTCAAGTATTCCGCCGTAGCGGATTCGGATAGAGTCGTGATTGGCATCGATTCAGTGTCCAGAGTCAACAAGCTGGATGTTTCTCGCTGTGAATATGGTAACTTTCCGGAGGATGATCATTATGCAATTCATTTTACTTCGCAGGTGATCGAGAGTCTTTCGCAGAGAGAGATCGATCTTTTGCAGAAAAAACCATATTCGCTGGTTCTGACTGGTCCACCTGATCCCGATGCACTAGTGATAGACTTTTGTCTGAGTTACAACAAAAATATCGATCAAAAACGATTAAAAAAATTATGCAACCTGTATTTGAAAAATGAGGGAAAACTTCCCTATCAGGAATTCGAGGAAATACAGAAAAAGCATTATGAGGAGACGAGAAGAAAATTGAAAAAGATAAATATCATTGTTATCCGCCTTTACGGTTATGATTGACCAGTAAAAACCTCACCCTGTCCCTCTCCTTAAGGGAAGGGTAGGGAGGGGTCAGGATTAGGTCAAGAGCCATACAATCTTATACACGCTAAAAGCCTGATTTAGCGTGAAGGTAATAGACTAAATGTAAAGCTGAAGCTCCGCCAGAGGCGGATCTGCCTCCGGTATGATTTACACTCCAGTGTTTCTTCCTACAAATTTGATTTCTTTAAATACCAATCAATTAAATCCTTGACTTTAATCGTATAAAGTTTAGATTGAGACTAAATCTCAAATATAAATTCATGAAAAAAGAAACAGAAATATTTACAAAATACCTGAAGACCAAAAAACTCAGCTTTACTAAGGAAAGGAAGTTTATCCTGGCTCAGGTTTTTGCTACAGATGGTCATCTGGAGGCAGATGAGATCTTCTTAAGGCTTAGGAAGGCAAAGAAAGATGTTTCACGGGCCACGGTTTACCGCACCTTAGGGCTTTTAGTTGACTCTGGCTTGGTCAGGAAAGTCTATTTAGGAGAAGACCATATCCATTACGAGCACACTTTCGGGCATACTCATCACGACCATCTGGTTTGCATAAAATGCGGAAGGGTGATCGAATTCTCGGATAAAAAAATTGAAAAACTTCAAGCAAAGATTTGCCAGAAAAGTAGGTTTCAAGAGATAAGTCATACGGTGCAGATTTTTGGTTATTGTAAAGATTGTGGATAGTTTAAAAAACTTTTACCTCAGAAAACACAAAATGGAAAAAGTCGATCTAACACAAATGAAAGGGGGAGAAAGTGGCTTAGTGATAGAGATTCAAGGAGGATATGGTTTGAATCGCCGTCTCGAATCTCTAGGAATAAGAGTGGGGAAAAAGGTCACCAAGGTAAGTTCACAGCTCATGCGAGGTCCCGTTACCCTCAGGGTAGACAATTCTCAGGTCGCCATCGGCTTTGGAATGGCGATGAAGATCCTCGTGGAACTGGAAAAATGAAGGATTATTATCTATGTTTTAGATGAAATTGCTATTCTATGGAGGTGGTAAATTATGACAAAAAGAAAATTTCGTTGCTCTGAATGTGAACATACCTGGGAGATCGCTTATGGTGCCCCCAGACCATCTTTTTGTCCTCATTGCAGAAGCGCAAACCTTCATCGGGCAGAAGAAGATAGAGGCTATGTTCGTGGAGGTGGTCGAAGAAGGAGTTATGGCGGCTTTGGCGGACCTCCGGTGAAAGGGGAGATATAAAAATGCAAACCGAGCATAATAAAAAAACGAATACGACAATAAAACTGGATAATGTTAAACATAAAATTGTGGTAATGAGTGGAAAGGGTGGTGTCGGTAAAAGTACTGTGGCGGTGAATTTATCAATCTCATTTTCAATGCGTGGCGTTGAGGTTGGCCTTATGGACTGCGATATCCATGGACCGAGCGTCCCGAAAATGCTTGGGTTGGAGGATGAGCGTCTGCTCGGCTCTGAGGAGGAGGGCATACAACCAGTGATTACCGCAACGCACCTAAAGGTGGTATCTATGGGGTTTTTGTTGTCGGACAGGGACTCACCGGTAATCTGGCGTGGGCCGCTCAAGATGACTGCCATACGTCAGTTTTTGGAAGATGTGAGCTGGGGAGATCTCAAGTATCTGATAATTGACTTACCGCCAGGTACTGGTGACGAACCGCTGAGCGTGGCACAGCTTCTGCCACAAATTGACGGCGTAGTCATTGTGACCACCCCGCAAGATGTGGCGTTGGTTAGCGTAAGAAAATCAATTAATTTCGCTAGAAAATTAAACATGCCAGTGATTGGGCTGATTGAGAATATGAGTGGGTTCGTATGTCCGCACTGTGGAAAATCCACACCTATATTTAAAACGGGTGGCGGACAGAAAGCATGTAACGACCTTGGTGTGCCATTTTTGGGCTGTATACCGATTGACACCAAAATAGTCGAATGTGGTGACAGTGGCAAATCTTTCGTGGTGGAGCATTCAGATACGTTATCTGCAAAAGTATTCGCCAAAATCGTAAAAAGAATTGAAGATTATGTGGACTTAAAGAAAAAGCAAAAAGTAAAAGAAGGAATATGAAAATTCAAGAAGAAGATAGACTGGGTATGGGATCTGAAGGATTTTGTGTTTGCCCTAAATGCGGAGTGAAAATACCACATAGGGCAGGTATACCCTGCCGAGATGAAAAATGCCCCAATTGTGAGGCTAAGATGGTGAGAGAAGGCTCTTATCATCATCAACTGATTGAAGAAAAAAAGAAAAAGAAATGAGGCAATGGTATTGAAACACTCCCACTGCTATGTTTGTGACCTGAATAACCCGGTAGGTTTGCGGGTGTCGTTCCGCCTGGAGGATAGAAAATCCGTAGGCCGATTTATCCCTCAACCGGAACATCAAAGTTTTGAGGGCATCACCCATGGCGGAGTTTTGAGCGCTTTATTGGATGCGGCGATGAACCGCATCCTGCTTTTCCATTCTATCAAGGCGAAAACAGCTAAACTGCAAGTCTACTTTGAAAAGGAAGCGAAGATCGGGGAGCCCCTCACCGTAATAGGTGAAGTTGTCCGGGTTAAAAAATTGTACGCCGTCACGAGAGGGGAAGTGAGAGATTCGCGGAACAACACTATTGCCCGAGGAGAAGCAATTTTTATCGTGCAGCGGAAATAGAGAGAGGCTATATCGGTTCAGCAAGTGCGAAAAAGAGAAGCGTTATAACTACCGTTATGCAGGTTCTAATTCACACCATAGCCAGTGCATCAAACCTAGAAAAATGTTCCAAATGCGGAGCTAAGATGACAAGAGATAGTTCTTACCATAACCAACTAATAGAAGAAAAAAAAGAAAGGAGGTAATTATTATGTTTGGATACGGAAGAGGCTTGCATAGAGGCACATTTTGGCGGTATGCACCAGTGAGTGCTCCTGAAGGACATACCTACATTGGACCTTGCAGATGTGGTTTTGGTCCGGATGCATTTTACCGGGACAAAAGCGGTAAAATCGTCCACGCATCGCAGCTTTTTCACTGGAGTATTCCTCCAACGACTTCCACGGAAAGCCTGGAAGCGGAGGTTAATCAACTGAAGGTGGAAAAGGAGGAGTTGGAAAAAAGGATAAAAGAATTAGAGGATCAACTTAAAGTAAAGGAAAGATAATCATGAAAATAGCCATCGCATCAGATGATGAAAGGACTATATCTTCCCATTTTGGGCAAACAAGGGGATTTGTAGTTTTTGAGGTGAAAGGCAAGGAGGTAAAGAATCGAGAATACCGCCCTAACACTTTCACTGGGCATGCACGCGGTTTAGAAGGTGCAGGTCACGAGATTGACCGACATGGACCAATTCTTTTTGCCCTTTCAGATTGTAAAGTAGTGATTTCTCATGGAATGGGCAGAAGGATTTACGATGATTTGAAAGGAGCAGGAATTGAAGCCTTTATCACGGATGAGACGGAAGTCCAGAAAGCCCTTGATTTATACCTTAATGGTACACTGGTTGACCGACCTGAACGGGGTTGTTCACATAAGCACGAGCTAAGTGAATAATGACGGCACTTTCATCTGATAGTGTGTTTGCGGTTCGCGGAGTTTATCCCGCTGAAAGCGGGGCTTACCCAAATTGCTTCGCAACTTCGCAAACACGCAGAACGTTATATGAAATTCCGTACCCCGTAAAAAAATAACTAAAAGAATTTTAATAAAATAAGGTATGACAATGAAAGGTGCTATTAAATCAGAATTTAAAGTAGCTTTCTCGAAAAAAGCACAGCCAATATGGTTTAGAATCACAAAGTGGGCAGTGTTTATTGGTGTTGCTTGTTTATTATATAGAACCAAGTTATTTTTGATATGGGTGATTGGGGTACCTATTATAGGTGTGACAGTGCACTTTATATATAGATGGAAAACCAAAGGTTGGACGAAGTCTTGGAGAGGATGGAATAGCAAAACTGGAGAATGGAAACCCATAATATGGGGTTCTGATAGAAAAAGGACTAATTAATTGCGAGGTTCGGAATTCTGCGGTTGCTTCGCAACCTTGCCCTTCGGGTCATATAACAGCTAATAAAAGGCTTCGCTATGCTTTATCCAAATTGCTTTCGGCGACTTCTTTTATCCACAAGACATTGTGCGAAATTGTCTTTTGATGAATCAATTAGGAGGGTACAAAGACGAGTGAAGATATAGTAATCCGGACATCGGATTTAACCAAATCCTATGGTGAGATTCTTGCCGCTGATCATATCAACTTTGAGATTGAGAAAGGTGAGATTTTCGGATTTCTTGGTCCAAATGGTGCGGGTAAAACCACAACCATAAGGATGCTTACAGGGCTTTCCAAACCCACAAAGGGGAAAGCATCTGTTTTAGGTTTCGACGTCGACACAGAAATCGTGGAGGTAAAGAGGCATATCGGGGTCGTTCCGGAAATCTCGAACCTCTATGATGAGTTGTCCGCTCTTGACAACCTGTTATTCATGGCACAACTCTATGGTGTTCCACGAACTCAGCGTAGAAAAAGATCAGAAGAATTGCTTAAAATCTTCGGGCTTTATGAGCGGAAAGACAGCCCTTTTCGCACATTCTCCCGCGGCATGAAACGGGCTTTGACAATCGCCGCAGCCTTGATTCATAACCCTGAGATTCTCTTTTTGGATGAACCTACGGTCGGCTTAGATGTGGTGGCTGCCCGCTCTTTGCGCAATCTTATCGGCAACCTTCACCAGCAGGGAATAACCGTCTTCTTCACGACTCATTACTTAGAGGAAGCGGACCTTTTATGTGACCGCATTGCCATTCTGGTTAAGGGACGAATAGTAAAAATCGATACGCCTGAAGTTCTGAAAGCTGTTGCCCAGGAAGGATCGATAATCGAAGTATCCTTTAATGGGAAGGTATCTGAGTTGATTGAAGTCCTATCCGATAAACTCCCCGAAGTTAAGATAGCAGGGGTAGACCTCAATAAAGTGCGGTTTTATGGTGGAATCCCTTCGGATGTATATGATAACGTGTTCCGGCTTGCTAAACATAAAGGTATTGAAATACAATCAATGAATACTATTAAACCAAGTCTCGAGGATGCATTTCTTAAGATTACGGGATTAAGTCCTATTGTTATGGCAATCGAGAAGGGGGGAAAGTAAAATGTGGCGCGATAACTTACGGTGCATTTATTACATCGCCTTAAAAGATATGAGGACATATTACCTCAAGCCTCCCGCGATTAGTTGGGGGGTTGTTTTTCCTATTGCCTGGATTTTAGCATTCTATCTGAGAAATCCGCGAAGTTTTGAAGAGTTGGTGCCTGGGCTTATTGCGATGACCATCCTATTCAGCACCACCGCAGCGGAGGCGGTAGTTATCAATTTTGAGCTTCGGCTCGGCTCTCTGGAAAGGTTACTCTTAGCCCCGGTTAGTTTACCTGCAGTACTTCTGGGGAAGGTGCTGGGAGGAGCGATTTTCGGGCTTATGATGACAACGGTGGTGACAATGGGTTCAGTGCTTATTCTGGGACTCCATCCTAACCTACTTTACCTTGTCTTGATCATCATTCCCTCTCTTCTGGTTTTCTCATCCCTCGGTGCCCTTTTATGTGTTTTGGTGAAAGAGGTATTTGAGGCTCAGACCTTGCTTAATTTACCCCGATTTTTAATGACATTTTTAAGTGGAGTTGTTTATCCGGTCTCAAAGATGCCTATGGTATTACAATATCTCGCTTATGTAATGCCACTCACCTACACTACCAGAGGACTGCGTGACTCTTTTTCAGTTAGTTCGGGCATAACAGTTTTTACAGATACTTTAGTGCTTACGGGATTTTTCCTCCTCTTTATATTTCCAGCAATAAAGTTGCTTCACAAAAAATTTCAATAAGCAAGAGAGAAAGCCCATGCCAAAAATTGAACCATTTGAAAGGTATGCGAACAAATATGAAGACTGGTTTGAGAATAACAAATTTGCTTATGAATCGGAACTTCAGGCCATAAAAGAACAATTGCCTGAGAATGGAGAAGGTATTGAAATTGGTGTAGGAAGCGGTCGTTTTGCAGCGCCGTTGGGTATTAAAGTCGGGGTTGAGCCATCAGGTAAGATGAGGGAGATTGCTCAAAAGAGGGGGATTGAGGTTATCGATGGTGTAGCTGAAGAACTTCCTTTTGGTGATTCACGGTTTGATTTTGTCCTGATGGTCACTACTCTTTGCTTTCTGGATGATATTGAAGTTGGGTTGAAGGAAGCACACAGAGTGCTGAAATCCGGTGGAAGCCTCATCATCGGCTTTATTGATGCGAACAGTACCCTTGGAAAGTTGTATCATCAGCAGAAGAATGACAATGTGTTTTACAGAGAGGCGACCTTCTATTCAGTGGAAGAAGTTGTTGCTTATCTCAAGAAAGCCGGCTTTAAGGATTTCAATTTTAAGCAAACCCTCTTCCGCCCTTTAACGGACATACGTGACATTGAACCAGTGAAAGAGGGTTATGGTGAAGGTTCATTCGTAGTGGTCAAGGCAACGAAATGAGATATTAAAGTGCGGAGCTTTATAGCGTGTTTGTGGTTCACTTCGCTTGTCCAAATGCCTCTGGTACTTCGCAAACATACGATATGCTAGATAAAATTGCTGAGGTTCAAAACTTAAAGATGAAAAAAATCCTTTTGATGGGTAACCCCAATGTGGGGAAAAGTGTGATCTTCTCCCGTCTTACCGGGGTCAATGTGATTGCCTCCAACTATCCGGGCACCACCGTTGATTATACCAAAGGATATATGAAATTGAGTGATGAAAAGTTGGAGGTTATCGACATCCCCGGAACTTATACGCTTGAGCCTACATTACCGGCAGAAGAGGTTGCGGTGGAGATGCTGAATGTGGCAATAGAAGAAAAAGACAACATTTTAATAAACGTCGTTGATGCCACCAATTTAGAGAGGAATTTGAATCTCACCCTCCAACTGCTTAAAAAGGATATTCCGGTAATTGTTGCCCTAAATTTGTGGGATGAAGCAGGGCACATCGGCGTTTCCATTGATGTAGAAAAGCTACAGAGAATTCTTGGGGTTCCGGTCGTTCCCACCGTAGCCATAACCGGCGAAGGAATAAAGAAGCTGGTGGAGACATTAGCGGAGGCGAAGAAAGGAAACTATCAATTTGAGAATGCTGAAAGATGGCACGAAATCGGCAGAATTGTGGAGAAAGTTCAAGTGGTAAAACATCGGCACCATACATTCTTAGAGCGGCTGGGGGATTTTACGGTAAAACCGCTTTCCGGAATTCCCACCGCAATTATTATTTTACTTTTAACATTTAAAATAGTAAGGATTATTGGAGAAGGACTGATAAATCATCTTCTTAACCCTATCTTTAATGATTTTTACCTTCCCATAATAACCAAAGCTGTTGAAACCCTACTTCCAATAAAATTTATTCACGATTTGCTTTTGGGCACAACCACTGACCCGCTTGGGTCATTTGGAGTTTTGACTGCTGGGCTATATATTCCCCTTGTAGTAGTCCTGCCGTATCTGTTCTCATTCTACTTGGCATTAAGTTTTTTAGAGGATTGGGGTTATCTCCCTCGTCTTGCCGTCCTTCTGGATAACATTTTCCACCGATTGGGGCTTCACGGTTATTCCTCAATTCCCGTGATCTTAGGTTTAGGATGCAAAGTCCCAGCAATACTTGCCACAAGGATTTTAGAAACCCAACGAGAAAAGATCATCGTCATCGCCCTCATTCTTATGAGCGCTCCCTGTATGCCTCAGACCGCAATGATTGTAAGCATAGTCACTCCTTATGGAGGTAATTATCTTATTTTAATCTTTAGCCTGCTCTTCATTGTTGGCATAACTGCAAGTTTTCTTTTAAACAAGCTTCTGGGGGGCGAAACTCCAGAGTTGCTTATTGAAATTCCTCCCTACCGGGTTCCAAAACTTTCCATTCTCTTTAAGAAAGTCTGGCTTCGGCTAAGTTCATTTATCACATCAGCCATACCCCTCATCATTTTGGGCATCTTTCTTATCGGTATTTTAGATTTATTAGGGGTAATTAGTTTTGTAAGCAGAATGTTAGGTGCGCCGCTCTTATTCATTCTCGGTCTTCCCCCTGAAACTGTTTTTGTGATAATAACTGGATTTTTACGAAAGGATGTTTCCATTGCTTTATTGCAACCTTACCATTTATCTCCGAAGTCTCTCGTTATCGCATGTATATTTTTAGTCCTTTACTTACCTTGTATTTCCACTTTCTTTGTTATGACCAAAGAATTGGGTTTAAAAAATACCTTGAAATTAGTAGCGATTCTACTCATTTTAGGTCTTTTGGTTGGTGGGACTCTTAATCTTGTTTTCAAAATCCTACGGTTTTGATCTTGCTCCTATATAAATAGGTTTTTAATAGTATTAACACAACCAAGGCATAGAGTAAGATGTCTCTTCAACCCTGAATCGGATATACAATTAAGCTAATAACTTAGGCTTCAGTTTAGTGGAAATAAAAATTCCTCCAAAAGAGACGAGAAGCGTTAAGATATAAAGAAAGCTAAAAGAGGTAAGCTGAATTATTATCCCGCCTATGGCAGATAAAAATACTGAGGGAGCGGTCAGGGTATGCATAAATCCGACATAGATAGGCCTTTCAGCCGCAGGCGCTATCTCCAGAAGGTAGTTCATATAACCTATATTCAAGCCTGAAGTTATTGCCCCTAAGAAGAAAAAAATTGAGGAGTAAAGGAATATCGGAAGACAAAAAAAGTGATAGGCAAGAAGTATAAGCGGAGGAAAAGAAGAAAGAATTGCAGTTATCAGTAAGACCTCTTTATTCTTTCCCCGATTGCTTAGATAACCCCAGAAGAGATTAGATAATACAAATCCTACCATCTGAGAGGTCAGGAATATACCGACAAGTTGATAAGGGATTTTTAAGAACCTCTCCGCATAGATCACATAAAATGGTAACCCTAAAACATAAGCCCCGATAATCAACTGCACGAAAAAAAGCAATCTGAACTCACGGTGCTGTTTAAATATTTTCAACCCTTGATATAAATTCTCCTTCAGACTTTTCTTAGGTTTGACTTCAGCTAAAGGCGGTTCTTTCACTGCTGAAAAGCTGATCAAACCCAGGAAGATGAAAAATAAAGCTAAGGAAAAGATTATCCCGAAATTGTTAGGAAATTGATAACTCCCCAAGATCTTCTTGACTATAATCCCGGCCAGTGCGGCTAAAGCTCCCCCAAAGAACATTCTCATCCCGAAAAAGCTGCCTCTTTTGTTAAAGGGGATTGTTTTCCCAACTATATCCATAAAGGCAACTCCGGAGATACCACCAGAAAGTGAGTAAACTGCGAAGAAGAAAAAGAAAAAGATTAGAAGGAGCTGAGGATTTTTCTCTCCTAAGAAAAAAACAGATAGAACTAAAAAAGAAAAGGAGATCATCCGGATATAAGCAGTTTTGATATAAAGTGGAAGCTGGTTTTTCTGGTAGAGGGTCATCCCCGCTACAAAAAGTTGAGGGAAAAGCCAGCCAATGGTTTCCAGGGTGGAGGAAAGACCGATCAGGATATTAGAATTAGTCAGTTGGCTGACAAACAATGGGAGTATGGTTGACCCGCTGATAAAAGCAAGGACCAGGTTAAAGAAGACCCCATTTATAACCCCTAAGGAAAAGTTCCTTTTAAAATATTTTTCCTGCAGGTTAGATTCCATAAGGTGAAATGATATATTTGAGAATCCTTATTGTCAAGGATTAGCTTAATTAAATGACAGATGATAAATTGAAGATGAAAGATAAAGAACTCGTAGTGCCCGACGAACTCCCTCTCCCTTCGTGGGAGAAGTTCTAAGACTCCTGTCATGCTGAGTCCGTAGGACGAAGCATCTCCACTTTCAATATAGATTTGTAGAGACGCATCGAATGCGTCTCCATACCATAGGTGGGGTAAAGCAATCTGCATATTCTTTGGAGATTGCTTCGTCGTCTCTCGCCAAAGGCGGAGAAACTCCTCGCAATGACAGAGGGTACGTTGCGTCGGGCCCCTTGTGCCCGACGACAAAAAATTACAGGGGCGTTTAATCCGAGAAACGGATCCGTAGGATTAAACGTCCCTACTCCGGATCAAAGTTTAAATTTGACTTTGATTTTTTGGGCAACTATATTAGTTGCAAAAGGTAAGAGAAAGAAAAATATGTCTATATTCGAAGATCTGGCAATTGGACAATATCAACCGATGGATTCTACAATCCATCGATTAGATCCCAGAATTAAACTACTTTTGGTTCTGGCAATGGTCTTATTCGTTGCAGTAACGGTGAACCTTAAACTTTACTTTTTATGGCTCTTCCTTTTTTCGGGACTATTCTTCTTATCTAAAATCCCTTTTCCCTCTATATTGAAGAGCTTAAAATCTTTTATCTTCTTTTTCATCTTCATCTTTTTACTCCAGGTCCTCTTAACCTCAGAAAGTTTTGGAACCTATTTTTACTTTGGCTATTTTCAGATTGGATTTGAAGGGATAGTAAATGGATTTATCTATTCCTTAAGACTTCTCCTTTTTATCTTAGGAGCAACTTTTTTGAGCCTGACCACCTCTCCGATGGAGATCTTAGATGGGGTTCTAAAATTTTTTGGCCCCTTGAAAAAATTGAAATTGCCTGTGGAGGAGTTCTCTTTAATGAGCTTAATCTCGATTAGATTCATACCTCTCCTTTTAGAAGAAGGTATAAATTTGAAAAAAGCCCAGATAGCTCGGGGAGCAGATTTTGAAGGAAGTTATGTGCAGAGGATTAAAAAAACTTTCCCCCTGCTTATACCTTTATTTATATCTTCCTTTCGCAAGGCAGATGATTTAGCCCTGGCTTTAGAGGCACGGGGTTTTCAAAGCGGGGAAAAGCGTAGCTCTTATCAACGTTTTAAGTTCAAAATGGAAGATTTTCTTTTCTCTGGAATTATTATCCTTTTTTCTTTTCTGTCTTTAATAATTATCCTTTAAGTTGATGACCAGAAATATTAAACTGAAGATAGAATATGATGGCACCGACTTCTCCGGATGGCAAAGACAGCCAGATTTGAGAACGGTGCAGGGAGAAATAGAGAATCAGCTTAAAAAAATTACACAGGAGGATATAACCCTGATCGGCTCAGGCAGAACTGATGTTGGGGTGCATGCCTTAGAGCAGGTGGCAAATTTCAAGACCGAATCAAAATTAGATTTAGAGGTAATCTTCAAGGGCTTGAACTCCCTTCTGTCTGAGGATGTTCAAATAAAAGACATAGAGGAGGTGGATTTAGATTTCCATTCCAGATATAAGGCTAAAAGCAGGGTCTATAGATACAAAATCTACTTAGGGGAAAATGTCTTTTTGAGAAGATATGACTGGGAGGTTTTATATCCTTTAGACCTGGAGAAGATTTATTCAGCCACTCAGATAATTATAGGGAAACACGATTTTACCTCCTTCTGTGTGACCGAATCAGTAAAACCGGACAATCAATGTGAAGTATTCAGAGCTTTCTGGGAAAAAGAGGAAAATAAACTGGAGTTTGAGATAGAAGCAGACCGGTTCCTGCATACCATGGTCAGAAGCTTAGTAGGGACGTTAATCGATGTGGGCAGGGGATATTTCAGTTTAGATGATTTCAAAGAGATCCTCAAAGCTAAAGACCATAGAAAAGCGGGCTTGACTGCACCAGCTAAAGGATTATATTTAGTCAAAGTCAACTATGAAAAGGAGTGTATATGAAGATCTTTTTAGACACCGCCAATTTCGAGGAGATAAAAGAGGCGGCATCCTGGGGGATTCTAGATGGAGTTACCACCAATCCAACTCTTCTTTCCAAGGAGAAAGAGGATTATAAAACACTCTTGAAGAAAATCTGCGAAGTGGTAGATGGTCCCATCAGCGCAGAGGTGATAAGTTTAGACCCGGAGGGAATGGTAAAAGAAGCTGAAGAGTTAGTCAAAATAGGAAAAAATATTGTAATAAAAGTCCCCATCTCAAAGGATGGATTGAAAGCCATAAGAATGCTCTCAGATAAGGGGATAAAGACCAACTGCACTTTGATATTTGCACCTATCCAGGCACTTTTAGCTGCCAAAGCCGGGGCCTCTTTTGTCAGCCCGTTTGTTGGCAGGTTAGATGATGCCAGTCACATGGGAATGGATTTAGTCGGGCAGATTGTAAGAATTTTTGATAACTACGTAATTGATACTGAAATCATAGTTGCCAGTATCCGTAACCCACTTCATGTGGTCGAAGCCGCACTTTTGGGCGCGGATATTTCCACTATGCCTTTTAAAGTTCTACAGCAGTTAGTCAAGCATCCTTTAACTGACGTGGGGATTAAGAATTTCTTAGCAGACTGGGAAAAAGTTAAGAAAGGATAAAAAATGATAGAACGATATACCCTGCCACAGATGAGAGAGCTGTGGTCAGATGAGAACAAGTTCAGAAAATGGATTGAGATTGAGCTTTTAGCTTGCGAGGCACAGGCAAAATTGGGGAATATCCCGAAGAGTGTTATTCCACGTATCCGAAAAAAGGCAAATTTCAATGTAGAAAAAATCAACCAGATCGAGCAAAAAGTAAAACATGATGTGATAGCCTTTTTGACCAATTTAGCGGAATATGTGGGTGAAGATTCAAAATATATTCACCTGGGAATGACCTCTTACGATGTGGTCGATACTGCGCTTTCCCTAATCTTAAAAGAGGCAGGGAATATTATCCTTAAAGATTTAGAAGGGTTAAGGAAGGTAGTCAGGAAAAAAGCTTTTCAGTATAAAAATACTCCGATGATCGGCAGGACTCACGGGGTTCAGGCTGAGCCGATAAGTCTGGGTTTGAAATTCGCTTTATGGTATGCTGAGATCGAAAGGGATATAGAGAGACTGAAAAGAGCGACAAAAACAGTCTCTGTAGGGAAACTTTCTGGTGCAGTTGGTAACTTCGCTCATCTTTCCCCCAAGATTGAGGAATATGTCTGCAAAAAAGCAGGGCTTGTCCCAGCTTCAGTCTCCACTCAAATTTTACAGAGGGACAGACACGCAGAATTTGTAACCACAATGGCTTTAATCGCTGGCTCAATTGAGAAATTTGCCACAGAGATAAGAAATCTCCAGCGAACGGAGATTTTAGAATTGGAAGAAGGATTTACCAAAGGGCAAAAAGGCTCCTCCGCAATGCCGCATAAGAGAAACCCCTTTATGTGCGAAAGGCTTACCGGAATGGCAAGAGTGGTCAGAGGAGATGCCTTAGCCGCTTTAGAGAATATGAACCTGTGGCATGAAAGGGATATCACCAACTCCGCAGTGGAAAGGGTAATTCTTCCTGATTCCACCAGTTTGGTGGATTATATACTTGTGAATTTTACGCGGATTATGGAAAATCTGACTGTCTATACTGAAAATATGTTAAAGAATATAGACAAAACCAGAGGCTTAGTCTTCTCTCAAAGAGTTTTAACCAAATTAACCCAGAAAACCAAAACCAGAGAAGAAGCCTATGCCTTAGTCCAGGAAAATGCAATGAAAGCCTGGAACACGGGAGAGAGTTTTAAGGAGTTAGTGCTCCAGGACCAGAGGATTAGAAAATGCCTGAGCCAGAAGGAGATTTTAGACTGCTTTGATTTGAAATATTACCTGAAGAATGTGGATTATATTTTTAAAAGGGTGTTCAAGAGGAAAAAGTAATCCGTTATCCCAAATTGAGAAGTTAAATTTTTAAAAAAATCTTTTTTGGGAGTGTTATCAAGTATGGGAAAAATAGATTATAAAATTGCTAAAGAAAAAACCATCACTGGAGATATCTTAGACTTAGTTTTCAAAGATTCTTCAATTAAATACGGGCTACAGGAGTTTACTTTAGACATCCTAAAACATCTCAAGGCATTTGAAAAAGAAGATGGTAAATTCTATATTCGGTGTTTAAAGCGCGATAAAGATATTTTTATTTATGATAAAAACAAACATACGGGCAAACCAGAAGAAGTTATTCGTCAATTATGGCTACATAAACTAACGAAGGAATATAGATATCCATTAGACAGAATAGAAGTTGAAAAATCTGTGCAGTTTGGTCGAGAAGTTCGAACGAAATCAGCTGACATCGTTTTATACAAAGAGGATAAAATTACACCCTATATAATTTTTGAACTAAAACAACCTGAAGCTAAAAAAGCGGAAGAACAACTTAAATCATATTTAAGTGCAGAGGGTGCAGAGGGCGGAGTATGGTCTAATGGAATCCAAAGATTTATCCTTTATCGACCATATCCTAAGGAATATATAACAACCCTTTCAAATATTCCCAATGTTAACCAGACCTGGGATGATCTTTTTGAAGAAAAAAGGACTTATGATGAATTAGAAACTAGGTTTGATTTATCTTTTATAATTTCCAGACTCGAAGAAATGGTTTTAGCCCAGTCTGGGGTAAACGTATTTGAAGAAGTTTTCAAATTAATCTATTCCAAACTCTACGATGAGGATCAAGCAAAAAATGTCAGGGCCAAAAAAGAAGTTCATTTCAGGCAATACAAAGAACCTAAGAAAACTTATTCTCTTATAAATGATGTGCTTTTTAAGGGTGCAATTAAAGAATGGCCCGATATTTTTAATTCTTTAGCTAAAATCGATTTGACTCCAGAACAGCTGCAAATCTGTGTTCCATTTTTAGAGGATAAGAAATTTTTTGGGTCTGGCAGGGAAGAATTAGAAATTATTGACCGTGCCTTTGAACATTTAATTGCTGAGGTGTCTAAGGGCCAAAAGGGACAATATTTTACGCCACGCAATGTAATTAAAATGTGTGTAGAAATGCTGAATCCTAAGCAAAATGAGTATATCATTGACCCTGCTTGTGGTTCCGGAGGATTCTTGCTTCATACAATGTATTGGGTCTGGGATAACTATTTAAAGAATACCTCTTGGGAGGCTAAAATCAGATATGCTAATCGTTATTTATTCGGGATTGATTTCGATGATAATATGCGGCGTATCTCACAGGCTTTAATGCTTATTGCCGGTGATGGTCGGCATAATATCTTCAAACGCAACTCCTTAGACGGAAGAGACTGGGTTGCTGAGCAAGCAGAGGATGCAAGGACATCTCTAAAATCTCTTTTAAGAGATTTTGAAAACTCTAAGCAGGAAGAAGAAAATCGAAAAACTTATCGTTACCTCAATTTTGATATCTTAATGACTAATCCTCCTTTTGCAGGCGAGATAACGGATTCTGGCTTACTTCGTCAATACGAATTTGCTAAAAAGAATGGAAAGCTTAAACAAAAAGTAGAACGACATTTACTTTTTATAGAACGCTCTTTAGATGCACTTTGCCCTGGCGGAAGAATGGCTATCGTTTTGCCACAAGGGGTTTTTAATAACACCAATATGGAATGGTTGAGGGAATGGATCTTTGGAAAGGCGCGGATTTTAGCAGTGGTGGGATTAGAAGGGAATACCTTTAAACTTCCAGCTCCCGCAAAGGGCACAGGGACAAAAACTTCAGTTTTATTTTTACAAAAGTGGGAAGAAGATCAAAAGCTATTGGAAAATTATCCTATATTTATGGCCGTATCTAAAAAATCGGGCAAGGATAATTCAGGCGAATATATATTCAAAAATGAAAGGGGAGAGAGGGTAAAATCTGAAGGGGGAATATTTAATACAACGGAAAAATTAAAACTAGATGACGATTTATATGAGATTGCTGAAGAATTCATAAAGTTTGCGAAAAATCAAAAATTTGATTTTTGGAGATAATTATGAATGATTTAGTGCTTAGCAAAAGAATAGAGAATAGGATTTACTTTATTAGAGGGCTAAAGGTTATGTTGGACCGTGACTTAGCAGAACTTTATAGGGTAGAAAATAAAGCATTAAAGCAACAGGTAAAACGTAATTCAGATAGATTCCCAGCAGATTTTATGTTTGAATTAACAGAAGAAGAATTTAAAAACTTGAGGTCACAATTTGTGACCTCAAGTTGGGGTGGTCAACGCTACTTGCCTTATGCCTTTACCGAGCAAGGTGTGGCTATGTTATCCAGTGTTTTAAGAAGCAAAAGAGCAATTTACGTCAATATCCAGATTATGCGAACTTTTGCCAAGTTAAGAGAAATAATGGCAACCCATAAGGACCTGCAAAGGAAAATAGAAGAAATGGAAAAGAAATACGACCAGCAATTTAGGGTGGTTTTTGACGCTATAAAATCACTATTGGAAACTCCAAAATCTAAAACAAGGCAAATAGGTTTTAAACCACAAGAATAGGTTTACAAGATGAGTATTTATTCTATCATCTCAAAATCTCAACTTGAAGGGGCTAAACGCTTGGATGCGGAATATTTTCAGCCGGAATATTTGGAAGTTGAAAGAAAATTAAATTCTATAAGAACAACAACAGTTGAGGAGATTTCGGAAAGTGTAATTAGTTTTGGTGCTTATTCTCTATGTAATTATATCGTATGGCAAAAGTTAGGTGTACCTTATCTAAATGTTGAAAATATAAAAGATGGTTATATAGATTTTGAAGAAGTGAAGTTTATTGATAAAGAGGTAAACGAAATCCTAAGAAAATCAAAAGTAAGAGAAGGTCAAGTTATTCTCACAATGGCTGGTACAATTGGTAATGTTGCAGTAGCTCACAAAATTCCCCAGGAAATAAATTCCAATCAAGCCACAGCAAAGATTACCCTTAAAAAAGATTTCTCTCCTTATTATCTTGCCGCATTTCTAAACTGTTACTATGGTAGAAAACAAACGGAAAGAGAAATTGTTAGCAGCGTTCAACCCAATATTTTCCTTTGGCAAATCAAAAACTTTAAAGTACCTTCGATTCCTAAAGATAGGCAAAATAAGATAGGAGAAGTATATAAGGAAGGATTAGATAAGCTAGAACAGTCCAAATCTCTTTACACTCAAGCCGAAAATCTACTTTTGGAAGAACTGGGGTTAAAGGATTATGAGCCAGAAGAGGATTTGTCTTATGTTGTTAATCTTTCCGATGTTAAATCTGTTGCTCGCGTCGATGCCGAATATTTTCAGCCAAAATATAAAAGTATAGTAAAAAAAATCAAAAAGCAAAATATAAAATTACTCGGAGATTTAGTCTTTATGAAAAAAGGGGTTGAGCCGGGGAGTGAAGAATATCAAAACGAAGGTAAACTATTTATTCGTGTAAGTAGTATCTCAAAACATGGTATAATTGATAAAGATCAAAAATATTTAAGCAATGAGCTATACCAAAGATTGAGAAAGGATTTCGAGCCGAAAATAGGAGAAATTTTACTTACCAAAGATGCTATCCCTGGCATTGCCTATGTATTGAAAGAATCCGTCGAAGGTATTATTTCGAGTGGCATAATGCGTTTAAAGCTTAAAGAAGATATCGAAGGGGAATATTTAGCACTTTATATTAATTCCATTATCGGTCAAATGCAAATTGAACGTGATGCTGGCGGGTCAGTTATAGCACATTGGAAGCCAGAAGAAATAAAAAAGCTACAAATTCCTATTCTTGCGGAATCCATTCAACAAAAAATCTCTAACTTAGTTTATAGATCTCATGAAGCTCGTAACAAGGCAAAAGAATTATTAGAAGAAGCAAAACAAAAAGTCGAAAAGATAATCTCGGAGAAGACTAATTAGTATGACCAAGGACGGTTTAGGAATTATAGTTATTAGTTTAATTTTGACCATCTTTCTTTTTTTGCTCTCAGTTATAACCAAAAGCAAAATCAGTTTTGGGATAACGGTTATTTTTTTAGTGATTACTTTTTACATAACTTATTTCTTCAGGGACCCGGAAAGGAAGATTGCTCAGGGAGAAAATATCATCCTTGCTCCCGCAGATGGTAGAATCGTGGAACTCTCTCCTTTTTCAGGCAACGATTTCTTAAACTCCAGTGGCACTAAGGTTTCTATTTTTTTATCTTTGTGGGATGTGCATATAAATAGAAATCCGATAAGCGGGATAGTAAAATATTCAAAACATACTCCCGGCAGGTTCAACCCTGCCTATAAAGAAAAAGCGTCAGCCGAGAATGAAAGTAACGAGCTTGGTCTGGAAAATGAAAAAGTCAAATTAGTCTTAAGGCAAATCGCCGGGACTATTGCTCGCAGGATAGTCTGCCGAATAAAAGAAGGGGACAAAATAATAGCTGGGGAAAGGTTCGGGATGATAAAGTTTGGCTCCAGGGTTGAGCTTTTTCTTCCGGAGAAGGTTAAAATTTTAGTGAAGTTAAATCAAAAGGTCAAAGCCGGGGAAACTGTAATCGGAACGTATGGAGTGTAAAGCTTCAGGAAAAATGGAAAAATCCAGACTGTCATTCTGAGGAAGTCCCCTGCGGGGACGACCGAAGAATCTCTTTGATTCTTAGGAAGATTCTTCGTTCGCCTTCGGCGAGACTCAGAATGACACTTTGTTAGTTCTGGTTATAAATAACGTGTAAAGGCGGAGTTAAACTCCACCCCTACGGGAGCAAAAACGCCCAATGAATTGGGCAACTACACGAATAAGGTTTTAAATGAGAAATTTCAAAGGTATCTTTCCAGGGGTTTTCACCGTGGGCAATATGCTCTGCGGGTTTATCTCCATCCTGCAGAGCTTTGAAGGTGAGGCAATCCATGCGTCCTGGCTTATAATCTTAGCCGGCTTTTTCGATGCTTTGGATGGCAAGATCGCCCGTATTTCCAGAAGCGCTTCCCGCTTCGGGATAGAGCTGGATTCCTTTGCAGACTTCGTCTCCTTTGGCATAGCTCCTGCAGTGATCTTCTATTCTTTCAGACTCTATGTGCTGGGAACCTGGGGCTGGCTTCTTGGTTTTTTGTTCATTATCTGCGGGGCATTTAGATTAGCACGTTTTAACATAGAAGCAAGACTTGAGGAAAAGCCATATTTTACCGGTCTTCCTATTCCAGCGGCGGCTGTTACCCTTTGTGGCTATACCCTTTTCTCCTATGAATTATGGGGGGAGCTTTTATATCCTGAGGTTTTAATCACTTTAATTATAGTTTTTTCCGCATTAATGGTCTCAGGAATAGAATACGAGACCCTGCCAAGATTTTCCTTGAATTCTAAAAAGAATTTGATTAAACTAATATATATACTGGTAGCTCTGATTGCAGTGCTGTTAAAACCCAAGTTAGCTATCTTTCCTTTAGGGATGATTTATGTTCTTTCCGGAATTGTAAGAGAGGTTTACCAGTTAGTACATATGGAACCAAAAAACGAAAAACTCGCAGATAAATAAAGAAGGTTTATCATAAAAAGAGAAAGGTATGGAAAAAAAAGAAAAATCAGGTAAAGCAATAGTTTATGTCAGGCTAAAAGAAGGAGTTTTAGACCCTCAAGGCACCACCATCAAAAGGGCATTAGAGGATATGGGGTATAAGGGGATTGAAGAGATAAGGAGCGGAAAGTTTTTTGAGATAACTTTTTATTCCACAACTAAAAAAGAAGGTTTGAAACTGGTAAATAAAATCTCCGATAAGCTTTTAGCCAATCCGGTGATCGAAGATTTCAAGGTGGAGATTTTAAAATGAGATTCGGCGTGATCATCTTTCCCGGCTCCAATTGTGATTATGACGCCTATCAGATGGTCAAATCGGTGATAAAAGAGGAAGTTGAGTTCCTCTGGCATCAGGATAAAGACCTGAAAAACTTCGACTGTGTAATTCTGCCAGGTGGATTTTCCTATGGGGATTATCTGCGTACCGGTGCAATTGCACGGTTTGCTCCCATAATGAAAGAGGTCTATAATTTTGCAGAAAAAGGTGGACTGGTCATAGGAATCTGTAACGGTTTTCAAATCCTTTTAGAGGCAAACCTTCTACCCGGAGCCATGTTGAGAAATTCCTCTTTGAGATTTGTCTGTAAATATGTCTATGTCCGGACAGAAGAAACTGACACTCCATTTTCTAATGCCTGCCAGAAATCTCAGGTCTTGAAGATACCTGTGGCTCATACGGATGGTAATTATTATATATCCGATGAAGGTTTTAAGAAATTGAAAGATAATAATCAGATAGTTTTCCGGTATTCCGATCCACAAGGGAAACTTGACCCGGTTTATAATCCCAACGGTGCTCTGGACAATATCGCTGGAATTTGTAATCTCAAAAGGAATGTCCTGGGAATGATGCCTCATCCGGAAAGAAGTGGGGAAAATATCCTGGGCTCAGAAGATGGAAGATATATCTTCGAATCGATAGCTAATTATATCAAAGGGAAAGCAAATTGAAAAAGGCTGAGATAGTTTCGATAGTAATTGCTCTGGTTTTAGCCGCAGTTATCGGTGGCTTGATCGGCGATATAATCGGCTCTTTCATCCCGGAGGGTGCGGTTAGAACCCTTTTCAAAGGGAGTGTGGATATAGGTTTTAAAACCATCTCTTTTGATCTCTATTCTATCTCCTTCACCATCGGGTTAATGGTGAAGATTAATTTCGTATCGATTCTTATGGTTATCTTAGTTATAGTCTATTTCAGATGGTGGTATCTATGATAAAAGGTTTTAGGTGGTAGGTAATAGGTTATAGGGAAGAACAAATTTTTGGAATGAATATGTAGAGTGTATCCGTCTAAGGCGGACTAGGTAGAAACTGTAGGGGTGGGGTTGCCCCGCCCCAATCAACCATATTGATAGGGCGAGGAAACCTCGCCCCTAAAAAAAACCTGCTATTCTTTGGTGGAGCTAAAAGTTTAATGGGAATTTTTTCAGAAAAAGATATAAAAAAGATAGCAGCCTGTCTTGAGCCAGAGAGCCTCGGTCAGGAAAAAGACCATTTCCGGCTGAAAATTATCAATCGTAAAGGGAAAAGAAGCGTTATCTTAGAGCTCTATCCTGAGATAACATTGGGAAAGACCAAAGGTCCTTTAGTTGTAGTTTATACTTCTAATTGTCATTTACAATTGCACAATGTCTCCGGATATGTGATAAGTGAAGAATTGGGAGAAGTTACTTTCGTAGGAGAGGATGTGGGAAAAGTCTCTGGCCTGGTCGTGGAAAAAGAAGCTGGCTGTGCCTTCTATGCCAATGTTAAAAGAGAGCTTATCTCCGGGGATTTTACAAAATTAGGCGTAGAAGTGATGCTTTCTGGAGTAGCGCTCTCTTTAGCTGAGGAGATTTTAGAGAAGAAAAAAGGGACCTGAGATGTAGCGACTGTCTTGAAAATCAAGCATAATTTAGAGTAGCGTTGGAGATAATTAG
>CAZMZF010000018.1:0-50191 GCA_964570765.1 uncultured Ignavibacteria bacterium | reverse complement strand
ATTTCGTAGGGGACAATAAAACCGAAGAAGGAAGACAGCAGAACCGCAGAGTGGAAATCATCCAGAAGTAGTTATCTTTCTTATAGTTACCTTTGTAGGGGCGGGGTTACCCCGCCCCTACAATTTTTTATAATTTCTTCTTGGATTTCTCCCAGATAAAATCGAGTTCTTTTAAGCTGGTTTCCTTAAGAGATTTTTTGCTTCTGGACAATTCTTCTTCAATAAAATTAAATCTCTTCATAAATTTTTTTACAGTCCTTCTTAAGGCAAGCTCAGGATTTATCTTAAGGTGTCGGGATAAATTTACCAGGGTGAAGAGGATATCACCTAATTCATCTTCGATCTTTTTCTTATTCTTGGAGCGGTAAGCTTTTTTGAACTCATTCAGCTCCTCATTTAACTTAGGTAAAATATCTTCACTTCTCTGCCAGTCAAAACCATACCTCCCCACTTTTTCCCCAACCCGGTAGGCTTTAAGTAAAGCCGGGAAAGTTTTTGGTATCCCGGATAAGACCGATTTATTATTTGAGGTGGTAAGTTTTATATGTTCCCAGTTTTTTATCACCTGGTCCGAAGATAATTTTTTTCTTTTTTTGAAAACATGAGGATGCCTTTGAATAAGTTTCTCTCTAAGGTTATCAATCACCTCAAAAATATCAAACCTTTTTTGTTCTCTGGCGATCTCCGAATGGAAAATTATCTGCAAAAGCAGGTCCCCTAATTCCTCTTTAAATTTGAGATCATCTTTTTTCTCTACTGAATCCAGTACCTCATAAGCTTCTTCTAATAGATAAGGAAGAAGAGAGCTATGAGTCTGCGCCCTGTCCCAGGTACACCCTTTTTTTGAGCGGAGAAGGCTCATCAGGTTGACTAACTGGTTGAAACTTTCAGAATCTTTTTTCTTCACTAGTTTGCCTTTCGAATAATTTTCAGATCGTAATCCAAATTACATTCCCAGATAATAAAATAAAAGCAGGTGCAGAAATCTATAAGATTTTTGAAAGATGTGGTCTGGATTTTCTGGTAGAACAGACATCCTGTCTATTCTTTTTTCTGGTCAGATAAGAATGTAGCATCGGGCTTTATGCCCGACGAAAAAACCAGAGAGAAATCGTAGTGCGACCCTTTCAGGGTCGCTATGTCAATCTAGACCCACCTTGAGGGCAAGGTAGAGTTACTGAATATGGAGTGCATTGACCGTGTCAATGCTATTAATCTGCATCATCACGGATGATGCACTCCAAAAAAACCTATGTCCGGAAAAGCACCTGCTCTTTTTCAAAAAGCATGCGGGTGATAAAGATTGCCATACCAGCATATAAGGCGGTGCTCAAGAAGATAAGCCCGATATACCCCCAGTTATAGGTCCCTAAGAGAATCTGTTTCAAAGCTAAGCTGATATTTATAATCGGGATAAATGCCATCCCCACAGATAATTCCAACCCTGGTAAAAAGGAAGCCATGGCCGGCATTATTATGATAATAAGCAAAGGGGAAATGTAACTCTGAGCTTCTTTATAAGATTTGGCGAAAAGAGATAGAGAAAGCAAAATCGAGCTTGCCAGACAACAATAGGGAAGCATAAGTAAAAACAGAACCAGAATGGAAAGAGGACTAATAGATAAAATTGCTTCTTTGCTTACCTCTCCTGCCTCCTTGAATTTTGCAAAACTTGTTCCAGCACTTATGACCATACTAACTGTAGAAACAATGGAGGTGACTAAAGAGGCCGTGAAAACAGCTAAGAATTTACCTGAGGAAATCTCACCTCGAGAAGCTGGTGAAACTAAAAGGGTTTCCAGTGTTCCCCTTTCCTTCTCACCGGCAGTCAAATCAATTGCCGGATACATCGCCCCGGTCAAAGCCATAATCATAATCATATAGGGTAAAAACATCGATAAGAAAAATCCACCCATTTTCTCTTTGGAAGCCAGATTTTCCATTTTGATTCTCACCGGGTGAAGCAGTGATCTATCAACATTTCGATCTTTTAACCTTTCTGTAACCACGCTGTCCTGAAATGTTTTTAAAATATTGCCTAACTTATCTGAAGCCATATCCGATTGGATCTCTGCCTTGTCGAAGTAGATTTTAACCTGAGCCGAGTCTCCTGCACTTATCTTTCTCTCAAAATCCTTAGAGAACTCCAATGCGGCTGTAATCCTTTTATCCTTTAAGGCGGCACTGTAGTCCTTTTCCTGAACGATTTCAAAGGACTTATTCTCCTTGAGTATAGAGAATATAGATGGAGCTTCCTCTCCTCCAATGATTACTAACGGGTTAACCCTTTCCCCTGTTTTTTTAGCCATCATCATAGACAAAGAAGTCATACCGAACATCAGAATCGGAAAAAGGAGGATCGGGACTAAAAGCATAGAGATAAGGGTTCTCCTGTCCCGGAGGATGTCTTTCATCTCCTTAAAATAAATTATTTTTATCTTTTTAAAATTCATTCAGGCTCCCCACCAATTTAACAAAAACCTCGTCTAAATCCTTAAGTCTGGCTCGATTTTGAAGCTCCCCTAAGGTGCCAGCTGCTAGGATTTTTCCTCTATGGATGATGGCGATCTCGTCACAGAGTTTTTCTGCCTCATGCATTATATGAGTAGAGAAAAGAACGCACTTGTTCTCTTCTTTAGCCCTGCGGATGAACTGGATGATATTTTTTGAGGTGATCACATCTAAGCCCAGCGTAGGTTCGTCTAAAATCAAGACCTGCGGATCGTGGATGATAGTTCGGGCTAAAGAGACCTTCTGTTTCATCCCGGAGGAGAGTTTATCCACCCGTCTATCTCTGAAGTTCTCCATATCGAAAATCTTAAAGATATTCTCTATTCTTTTCTGGATTACCTCCTCCTCTATCCCGTTCAGCCTGGCAAAATAAGCTACCGTCTCCTCTGCGGTCAACCTCGGATAAAGGGCGGTATCAGAAGAGAGAAACCCGATGCTGGCTTTTACTTTTTGAGAGTCGGTAAGGATATCGAAACCATTTACCTTTGCAGTTCCAGAAGTTGGCTTTAATACAGTGGAAAGAAGACGCATCAGGGTAGTTTTACCTGCACCATTCAACCCTAAAAGCCCGAAGATTTTCCCGGGCTTACATTCGATATTTACATCATCCACTGCACGTATCTCTCCCCTTTTTTTATGCTGAAATATCTTGCTGAGATTAAAGGTCTTTATCATTCTGAATATTAAAAGACGAAAGCAAAATCTTTTTTAATACTCTGTGGTTTGTGTGTCTCCTTCAGTATCAACCCTTTCCACCCAGTCAGGATCTCTTATCTCCCCTTTGCCTGTGGAGTGAACTAACTTGTAAACTCCATATCCTTGTTTATCCACGAAGACGAAATAGATCCCACCCTGAATATGGTCGTAGTTCCATTTTTCCCAGGAGATAGAAGCCATGGAATATGGGTGCCTTTCGACATCGTCTGGCTCTCCGTATATGATATAAACCCTGCCCATATCAGTTCTCCAGCCATCTTTTTCTCTTTTCTGACTGGTTGAATATCTGCGGTTTGCCTCTTCCCACCTGCTATAATATCCGATTTTAAACTCATTTTCGGGGGTTGAAGGATCAGGGTCCCTTTTCTTCCAGAATTCTATCATAAACTGTTTTTTGCCAGATAAATTCAGTTGATCATACATCTTTAGCTCATCTCTCGTGCCTATATAAACCAGCATCATCTTTAAATCTTTTGCCTCTTCTTCAGTCTGAGGCTCATCTCCGCTTACCTGAAAAGTGGAATCTGATACTACCTGAAAAGGTTTTGTCTTCTTCACTTCATCTCCAGTATCAAGGTCTTTAGTTAAAAGCTGGAGGAAATATTTACCTGGAGGAAGTGAGTTTATATTCAGAGCGCTCATCACCACCGCAGAGTTCCCCGGCTTGGTATTGATCTGATATCCATAATCTTTGGGATTTGAGCTGGTAGAATCTAATACGGAAAAACTTAAAGAATAACCCTTTTTCTCTCCTTCTAAATCAGTTTTGAGATTATAAATTTCTGCGTAAAAACAAAGCATCCCCGTTTTTGAAATATATTCCCCCCCGGGGTTAGGCAAAACTTTCATCCCGGATTTGTTGAATTTAACATCCGAGCTGTCTTCTCCTGATAAGTTTAAAGCTAACTGGAGGTTACTCATTTGTAAAGCACCTCCGTTGAAATCTGGAATCAAAATTTGAGCCTTCTTAACTCCGACCTTACTGGAATTGAGGTCAATAACTTTAAAATCCAGAAAATAGATCCCTGGTTTCAGGGTATCTCCCAAGATATCGATCATCTGCACATCAGAGGTTTCAATTTTTTCCAAATCTGTTACCAAACTCCCGACCTGCCATGTTTTCTCCTTGACTTTTTCCCCTGCCTGATTTGTCAGGGTAATCTCCAGGGAGATGACTGTTCCGTATCCTTCAACCTGCTTTATATAATCCAGTTCCTTCTGTTCCAGGGAGTAATAGATCTCCAGATAACTTTTATCTATATCTGGCAGATATTTGAAAACTGCATAATCCAGATTGATCTTAAGCGAGTCTATAGTTGTTCCCTGCAACTGACTCTGAGGAACTACAAACATCAGAGCTAAAAACAAAAGACAAGCTCTCCCCATCCTCTTCTCTAACCATTCTTTCATCTTTATCTCTCCTTTTTTAAAAAATTTTTATAAAAAGTTCTAAAGGTTTTCTACATTCGATTTTCACCTTTTGCCATTATAGGGATACTGAAGCTCATATTCTCCATAACCGGTTACATCGATAAACAGGAACTTCCGATTGAGCCTGTAATAATACCATACCAGATATGGTCGGGTGCTGAGCTCGAAAGGATGTCTATCCATTTCATCCGGCGGGCCAAATTTTATATAGACCATCCCCATATCGGTCTTATACCCCTCCTTATCGTAGATGCCGAAGTGTTCATTTGCGTATTTAACCCTTTTATAATACTCCTCCATCAACTCATTCTCCGGTGTGTCTGGAGTAAGGTCCTTGGATTTCCAGAAATCCATCCATTTTTTGGTCCTATCCTCTTCTTTTGCTTCTTTTAATTCCTTCAGCTCTTTATCCGAAGCCACATACCTCAAAAGCTCAACTGCCCTGGGGTAGTCGTTCTTCACCTGATAAAGCAGTAACCACTCGATATTCAGCTCCTTCTGGGCTTTTGCTCTGACTTTCCCCTCTTTGTTCAAGAGCTTTAGACGAAGATTATAGGTACCATTTTTTATATCACTGATCTTTATCTCTTTGAAATCATAGAAGCTCTGATCCGTTGCTTGTAGAAGTGTGGCTCTGGTGGTGTCTTTAAAAACTATGGATTTATTACCTGCCTCTAATTCGCAGATTAACAAATAATCCTCAGCTCTTTGGGGTCTAAAATTATAAAGCTCAAAATAAATCCAGAAAAAGTCATCCGGATCTCCTAATATATTAGAAACGCTGGGAATAACTTCTTTACCTCGTTTAATGAATTTTGGTGAGTCCTGGTTCTCCTTAACACTCCGAGCTAATTCCAGACCACTGAAGATGGGTTCATCGCTTTTCAAGGAAAGAAGACTGATCTGCTTTTCAGATTTCAACACCTGCTTGGAATTATGTTCAATAAGTTTGAAACTTAATTTATACTCCCCAGCTGGAACTGATAAATTAACCTGGTTAATCAAAAAATTTAATGAGGATTGAGTCTCCTGATAACTCTCAACCACATATTCTTCCTCATAGGAGCTGGCAGTAAACTGTTTATTTTTACTGAAAAGCACTACCTCGATCTCATAGCCGGCTTTGAATTTATCCTGCTCCTTTATAAAAGTCAGTTTGTGGTTGAAAATCTTATAATAGATCTCTAACCGCCAGTTATCCCCCTCCCCTTCTTTTCCTGTGGTTCCGTTTTCGAAGAAGTAGGCATAATCTAAATAAACTCCTTCCTCCTCCGGTTCCTCTAAATATCCGAAATCGGTTTGTGAAAAAGCCCTAGGAAGAAAAAACAAAGAAAGGCTCAAAATCAGTCCAAAATGGATCCATCTGGAAAATGTGACCTTAGTTTTCATACTCTTCATTTTACAATATACCTGAATTTATGAGAAATATCCATAAAAAATTTTCCCCAGCTTTCTCTTATAATTACTCTAAACCCCACTTTTATATTTGGCGTTGCCCTTTTATTCGTACCTCAGAGAGATAATTGGATCCACTTTGGCTGCCCGGTAAGCTGGATAGATGCCGAATATAAGCCCAACCCCAACCGCAACTGAGAAACCTATTATTACCCAGGGTAATGAGATGCTGGCAGGCAAAGGGGTGGCTAAAGCTATAAGCTGGCTCAAAAGAAGCCCTACGATAATACCCAGGACTCCACCGGTTCCACTAAGGGTCATCGCCTCAATCAAAAACTGCCAGATAATGTCCCTTTTTTTAGCCCCGATGGCTTTCCTTATTCCTATTTCTCTGGTTCTTTCTGTAACTGAGACCAGCATTATGTTCATCACCCCTACCCCTCCTACTAATAAACCTATGGAGGAGATAACTACCATTACCATATAGATAGCACTGGTGATCTGATGGTAGATATTCATAAGGTCATCCTGAGTGGAGACAGCGAAATCATCCGGTTTATCGTAAGGGACAGCTCTCCTTCTTCTCATCAGCTCAGTTATCTCGCCAATCGCCTTAGATATCAGTTCCGGTGATATAGGCCTGGCAACTAAAAGTAGCTCCTTTTCCTCAGGGTAAAGTATATGGTAAGTATCATAAGGCAGAAGGACAAAATTGTTCATGCTTTCGCCCAATAGATTAGGCCTTTTCTCCATTATTCCTACAACTGTAAATTTCTTAGGTGAAAAGTTTGCCCCTCCCATTAATATCTCTTTGCCAATCGGGTCCTGAAAAGGAAATAGTTTCTCTTTCACATCTGGCCCTAAGACAATTACCTCAGCTTTATATTTTATGTCCGAATCGGTGAAAAACCTTCCCTCCGCTACAAAATTGTTATTGACCACCTCATATTCCGGCATCACGCCAATTAGCTGGAAACTGGTTACCTCTTCTTTCCCGAATTTTATAATTTTGGATCCCGGTCCCCAATTCTGGGGAGAAACCTCGCTTATCGAAGGACAGTATTCTCTTACAGCCAGAGCATCCTCAAGTGTGATAGGTCTACGATTTCTTTCCTCTTCCGATATATTTCCCAACTGGACCATTTTAAATTTAGTCACATAAATGACATTGGAGCCTAAGGACTCTATCTGTTGAGCCATACTGTTGTTCAAACCCTGAATGATGGAAACCATTCCGATTACTGCAGTTACCCCGATAAGAACACCTAAAATAGTTAAAAAGGAACGCATTTTATTGGCCTTCAGCGACGCCCAGGCCATCAATATACCTTCTCTTATCTCAAATAGATTCATCGTCAGCCTATTCTTTATTCCTATTTGAAGTCTACTAAAAAATCAAATCCGCCTGAGGTGGATAGCTTTATCTTTATTCAAGTTAAAAAAATCATTTTGATAAACCTAAAGGTTTATACTCTAATCTCTCTCTAAAACTACTTTTTCAATACTTTCTCTCTTATCTTTTACCCTTACCTTTTTCTATTCATATCTCAGGCAGGCTATCGGATCCAGCTTGGCGGCCTTCATCGCCGGAAATATTCCGAAGAAAAGCCCTACTGAGGTAGCGATGATTAACCCGGTAATAACTGACCAAGCTTCAATCGCAGCCGGTAGTGGGGTAGTTGCTGCTACAATTTTGGCAATAACACCACCTAAGATAACTCCGATCAAACCACCAATTATAGCTAAAGTAACCGCTTCAACCAGGAATTGCCAGAGTATATTTTTCTTTTTGGCACCAACTGCCTTACGGATACCGATCTCCCTGGTTCTCTCTGTTACTGAGACCAGCATTATATTCATAATAACAATACCTCCAACCACCAGAGCAATTGACGAAACCCCGATCATAACCAAGAAGGCGGTAGAGGTGAAAGTGCGATATAAATCCATAAATGTATCTGCGGTAAAAATGGCGAAATCATCCGGCTTATCATAGGGAACATTTCTTCTGGCTCTGAGAACTAAGCGGACTTGATCTTGAGCTTCCTGCATTGAGCCAAAATTCTCCACCTTGACAAAGATAGACATAAACCTTTTTGTGCCGAAAAGTTTATTGAAGATGGTAATGGGGATTAAGACGAAATCGTCCTGACTCTCTCCCAAGAAAGTCCCTCTTTTCGTAGCTACTCCTACAACTCTGAAGTAATAATTCCCTATCTTGAGGTCTTTACCTAAGGGATCCTGGTTAGGAAATAGATTATCCGCAATCTCCCATCCAATTAAGACTGCCCTTCTATTATGCTCATTTTCAAATTCAGAAGGGTACCTTCCACTGCTCAAATTTATGTCTGAGATCTCATTTATGTTAGCAGTGGTTCCACGTACATCTATGTCACTAACATATTTCTCTCTATATTTAATTTTTTTAAAGGCATCCGCCCGAGCTCCAACCTTCCAGCACAACGGGCACTTTTCTTTTATTACCTCCATATCTTGTAGGGTCAGATCTTTCCTTTTCAGAGCTTTTAAATATTCCTGCTCGCTCATAGTTATGCCGAACTTGTTCACAAAGAATGTGGATGAGCCTAAAGCGTTGATCTGGTCAGCTACATATTTATTCATTCCGGCTATGATCGAAACCACTGCTATGACTGTCATAACCCCGATTATCACCCCGATCAGGGTGAGAATAGACCTGAGCTTATTTGAGATCAAAGACCTCAATGCCATCCCCACACTTTCTAAAAACTGCAATCTTTTCCTCCTGCAGAAAATAAATCTATTTTAACCTTTCATCTTTCTCGATCATTCCGTCCCGGATATGAACTATCCTATCAGCATATTTGGCTATGTCCGGTTCATGGGTAACGATAATTACTGTATTTCCCTCCGTATGCAGCCGGTCAAAGAGCTTCATAATTTCCACTCCGGTGGCTGTATCCAGATTACCAGTCGGCTCATCTGCTAAGATTAGCGAAGGGTTGTTCACTATTGCCCTGGCGATTGCTACCCTCTGCCTTTCTCCTCCGGAAAGCTCATTCGGCTTATGGGTGACCCTGTCTCCCAAATCAACCATCTTCAGAGCTTTTCTTGCCTTCTCTAACCTTTCTTTTGACTCGGTCCCATTATAGATTAACGGAAGCTCCACATTGTGCAATGCAGTTGCCCTGGGCAAAAGGTTAAAAGTCTGGAAAACAAACCCTATCTCTTTATTACGGATATAGGCTAATTCATCATCGTTCATCTGGCTCACCAGTCTGCTATTGAGATAATATTCCCCCTGCGTGGGCGTATCCAGACACCCGATCAGATTCATCAGGGTTGACTTCCCTGAGCCAGAAGGTCCCATTATCGCCAGATACTCCCCTTTCTTCACTTCTAAATCAACCCCTCTTAAGGCCTGGACTTGAACCTTTTCGTTCCCGATCTCATATACCTTCCAGAGATTCTCCGTTTTTATAAGCACTTCAACTTCCCTCTTTTTTCTCTATTTTTTTCTCAATTTTGATTTTATCCCCATCCTTCAGGGTTCTCAAGATCTTATAACTGCCAGTGATTATCTGGTCTTTTTCCTTTAAGCCGGTAACTATTTCGATATTCTGTTGATCAGAAATTCCGCTCTTGATGGGAATGAACTTTGCCTTGCTTTTCTCAACCAAAAAGACCCCCTCCAGCTCCTTTTTCTTCTTCTTATTATTTTTTTCTTCTTCTGAGGAAGAGGCTAAAGCAGTGGCTTTACCTTCTTTAGATTTGGTATTCAGAGTATCTTTTTTCTCCTCTCGCATTACCACTGCGGCGATAGGGATCTGCAGAACGTCTTTGTGAGAAGCAGTGGTAATATCAACTGAAGCTGACATACCCGGCTTTATCCCCTGTACCTCATCTAAGAGTAGAACCTTAACTAAAAAATTTACCACCTGATCTTGGGTGCCATAACCGGTGACTTTGGCGGTATTACCTATCTCTGAAACCTCTCCTTTAAAAACCGTATCCGGAAAAGCATCTATCTTAATCTTTGCTTCCTGACTTAACTTCACCTCTGCGATATCCGTCTCGTCCACTTCTACTTCTACCTCGAATAGAGATATGTCAGATATGGTCATAATCTCAGTTGGATTATAAGTGGCACCGGTTACCATCTCACCTTCTTTTTTAAGTAACTCTGTAATCTTTCCCTCCATTGGAGCAGTAATGGTGGTCTTAACCAAAAGGTCATTAGACTGTCTCAGAGAGGCTGAGCTCTGATCATATTGAGCCTTGGCTACATTATACTGGGTCAGGGTTGCATCATACTGTTCTTTGGAGGTGAGATTTTTTTCGAAAAGTTTCTTCTGGCGCTCAAAAATCAGTTCTGCCTGCTCCAGATTAGCTCTGGCTGAGTTCAACTGGGCTGTGGCTTGAGCAACCGCAGATTTATATTCAGAAGGGTCGATCTGAACCAGAAGCTGTCCTTTTTTAACCCAATCCCCGTCTTTAATTGGAAGACTAATTATCACTCCCGGAACAGTAGCGCTGATCTTAACATCCTTTTTCGCCTGGACCTTTCCACTCCCTGTGACTATAGAGGCTATATCCCCTTTATTAACCTTATCAACCTCCACCTTGTAAACTTTTTCGCCGGACCTGCCTAAATTTAGCAAGACGACAATTACTATTACAGCTATTACTATAACGCCAATTATGATCTTACTTCTTTTCTTCATAAATCTCCTCCAGTTTTTCTAATCCACTTATTTATCTATAGCTTTTTCGTATTCTGCTAAAGCTAAATTATAATCGTACAGGGCTTGAACCTGGTTACTTTTGGCAGTCTTGTAAGAGACATTCGCATCTAAGAGCTCAAGGATAGATGCCGCACCTAAGTTGTATTTCTCCTGGGTAAGTTTTAAATCCTCTTCAGCTGATTTCAGTGCCTCATCGGTCAATCGAATCTTCTGCTCAGCTTCTTCCACTAAAAGATAAGCTTGTTTTATCTCTAACTCTAACTCCCTTTTGCTCTGTTTTAAATTCTCTTTGGCAACATTGAGATTAGCTTTTGCACTTCTCACCCTGGAAGTGGTCATAAAACCATCAAATATATTTAAACTGACTTGAATCCCTATACCCCAGGAATCATTATTTTTTATATCTTCCCTTGACTCTGGAAATTCACTATCTCCCCAGTTATAATTACCGGAGAAAGATATTTTAGGGAAATTGCTGCTTCTTTCCATGGTTAGACTGGAATGGGCTTGGTTTACTCCCATTTTGGCTTTATCTATCTGGGGATGTTTTTCCAGAGCCTTTCTGGTCTCATCTTCCAGATTAGATTCTAACTTTTTATATTCCAGCTTTGCATCAATCTCTAAGGCAGTGTTGATCTCTATACCTAATAGACTATTCAAAGAAGCTTCTGTTAATTTAACGTTATTGGCGTAAGTAATTAAATTCAGGCTGTCATTTCCTAATTGGACTTTTGCTTTAAGATAATCGGAAAGGGAAGCAGACCCCAAATCATACCTTGCTTTTGCCATATTAAGCTGTTCGATACTTTTCTTCACCGCATCTATTTGTACTTCATATAACATCTGGGCTTTTAAAAGATTGTAACATCCTTCTTTCACATTTAAAGCCACTGAACTTTCTGCTAATTTCAAATCATCCCAGGCTGATCTTTTACCCGCCTTTTTTGAATTGAAATTTGCCCAGTTTGAACCACCATTAAAAATAGGATAGGTAAGTCCCAGACTGAAACGATAATTACTTGTTGATGGATATATCACATTCATTGCATTTCCCAGCGTATCATACTCTATTCTATTATATTTAAAAGTCTTACTCCAGCCTGAGGTGAAATCAACACTCGGCAGAAAACCTGACCAGCCACCCAAAAGCTCCCACTTTGCTGATTTATAGTTCTCCTGCGCAGAACGTGCGGTAAAGTTATTTTTCAAGGCAATCTTCACGCACTCATCTATGGAGAGAACTTTTTTAGAAACCTCCTGTGCCTGCGCTAAAAAGCCAATCCAGAAGAGAACCATTATCCAGAATGTGAGAAATACTCCTTTTTTCATCTTCACTCCTTTAAAAAAGATTTTTACCAGCTAACCGGTACCCCGGAAATTGACATCCCCATCACGCCCAGACCAATTCCCAAGAAAACTAATACTAACCAGCAGATGAAAACCGTAATGAATGCTTTGGTCATTGAGAATTTATATAGAACCGTCATACCTAAGGCTATCAAGATTATCTCCCAGATAGAGAAGATATCTAAAGCTGAGAGGAGCATAAATCTTATCTTGGTAAAATCACCCTCTGGCATTAACAGTGCCAGGCTGGTTTGCACATCCGCTGAGTTTTTCGCTAAGATCAAGGGAGTTTTAAGGATTCCCCCTAAGACAGTTATAAAAGATGTATAGGTTACAACCGATAAGACCTTTTTGTAACTGCTGTCTCCACCCAGAATGATGTTGCAGAAAAAATAAACCAGTGATGTTAGAATGAAAAGCCCTATCAAAACCTTTATAATCTCACCTACTGCTGTGCTTATCCTCGCTGTTGTAGTAACCTCAGTCATTTTCTCCAACAATTCCGGAGAAGAAGAAAACCTGGGTATATTGGAAACAATTTCCTTCTGTTGAAGAAGACTCTGTGGTAAAATTATCTCTGCTATGATTATGCCAATTATCAAAATGAGAATAAAAGCAAAAAGCCAGGAAGGCTTATGGTTTAAAAAACTGAAAACCTTCCTCGGCTCAAAAAAAACCCCAAAAATCCTGGTTAAAAACCCCATCTTCTCTTCTTTAATCTCTGTCGATTTAACTTCTTCCATTCTTCCTCCTAAAAAAAGATTATATACTTATTTTAACGTAATAAAACCTAAAAAGTTTCAAAAATCAACTGAAAATTGGCTTGAAATTGCATCCCATAGGTGGATTATATAAAGGGCTTATTAATAAAACCATCAAAATAGGTGTAAAAATAAGTTAAAAATTCTTCACATCAATGTGAATACCTTCCAACTTTTAGCTACAAATAATAGATAAAATCTTAATAGACTTAGTAATAACAAAAAAGCCCATCCAAGATTAAAAACCGATAACAATCCTCTATCCTCTGGCTCCTAAAACTTTTCACCCCCTCCTCTAAGTATTTAACAACATTAGAAACTACCTGTGGTGAAATACTCCTTTTGAATACCCGCTTGAATAACCGGGTGGTCTTACGAGTCGAATGCCCTAATAAAAAACCCTCTAATATCACTCGGTCCACTGCCCTCTGCCTGCGTTTGTGTCTCTCCCAAAGCATACTCTCAAATCTTCTATCCCTAACCCTGGGCACCTTTAAATCCTCTATCCACTCCGCCTCAGGCGGATTAATAAAGCCCTCTCATAATATCCATTCCGATACCCTTCTCTCTTCTCACTTCGCTCATACCTCCTGCAACCCACTACCCCCTTAACCTCCTCTGCTAATATCTTACCCAAAACCCTCTTAACTAACTTCAGTATCTCTTTCCTTAACCCCTCTTCCCACTTATCTCCCCTCCAAAAATACTTGTCCAAAATGGATCCATTCGGAACACCACACCACCTTATCCCTATCCGCCCTTCTGTAAAATCTATTTCTTTCATAGGGTATATCCTCCTTCCTAAACTTTCCTAACAGGATATACCTATTCTTCTCTCCTCCAAATAGTTATAAATTTACACACTATAATTTACCTAACCTCAAAACTCCAGCCCTATTCTGAAATAGAACTTATCTGTTTTTTTGTCAGCTACTCCGTCCTGTAGACGGAGACTACGAACCTGCCCGCCCTTTGGGCGTCTGGCGTTGCCACCATAGGATAGTCGAATTTGCATACTAATCTTCAAGCTTTCTCATAAATATCTTTCATCTGTTCTTTCAAGACTGGAAGCTCCAGTTTAATGATGTCCCAGACAATTGCCAAGCTTATGCCAAAATACTCATGGGCAATCCTGTTTCTGAGTCCAACCATTCCTTTCCAATCTACATTCTGGAATTTATCCTTTACATTTTCAGGTATATATTTCGATGCTTCACCAATGATCTCAAAGTTTCTCACTATCGCATCTATTGTTTTTCGGTCCTCTTTAAAATCATCAAACACCATATCTTTAACATATTCTTCAATTAATTCAATGGATTCCAAGATATCTTCCACAAACAGTTTCCATTCCCTTTTAGACATAAGTCAAATCCTCCATTATATATTTCCGCCGATTAGGTTTGATTGCCTCAGGCGTTATTAAATCGACCTTAACCCCAAAAATTTCTTCTAAATAGTCCGCAAGATGAATGAAAAGAAAGCCAACAGGACCACTGAACTCAACCAAAACATCAATATCGCTTTCCTTAGTTTGCTCCCCTCTTGCATATGAGCCATATATAGCCATACTTTTTACTTTATATTTCTGCTCCAGTTCTTGTCTGTGTTCTTTAATGATTTCTTTTAGTTCTTCAATTCCTCTCATCTCTCACCACCGGATTAAAGGTATAATGAATTTATAGTGTAGATTTTTAAAATACTTTTTATTTTACCCTATTCCTCTTCACAAATCAAGCCCTTTTTACCATTTCCTAAGGATCCGTTTCACGGACCTCAAAACTCCAGCCCTATTCTGAAATAGAATTTATCTGTTTTTTTCTCTGCTCTTCCGTAGGCGAATTCTACGGGTCCGAGGGGGGTCTGGACTGAGAGGGGGAAAAGTGGTATGATTTTTTTGGATTTGAGAGGTTCTATCAAAAGGATTTTCCTCATAACTTTTCACCCGATAAAGCCTTGATAAATCTTTTTGCCTCTCGACATCTTTTTCTATATTTTCACAGGTTAATTCCCCTTCTCCCAAGGGGGGATAGCGTTCGGCAAGATAATATCCTGAGACACGTTCACACAATTTACGAAAAACTTCAAGCTCAGGATTATAAACTACAGCATTGCTAAGCAAATCATGAAGTGCATGGATTTTTCTCAATTACCAACCATGTTAAAGCAAGAAAGATTTCAAATACTTTTCTAAGGACTGTTGTAAAAAATAACCTGCCGCTTCGGCATCGCCATTAGTGAGATGTAGTTTCATTCGTGCCCAATCCTTTCTGGCAATATTTCTCCAATCTTCTGGAAGGAGAGAATCTTTATGTTCTCTCATAATTCCACTCCTTTTTCTAATATCTCCTGAATAAATTGATCTCCTATTTTTAATCTTTCTGATACTTCTTCTGGCCTTAAAACAATTGGAGAAAGAGCAAGCCCATCATAAAGGTCGCGAACAATTTCAAGCATAGTTGTCATTCTGTCAAAGAATCGTTCTTTAGTAGGGGCGATAATGAAAATATCCACATCGCTGTCCTCGGTGGCTTTTCCTCTGGCATAAGAGCCAAAGAGAATAACCTTTTGAGCATCATATTCTTTCTTAAGCCTTTCGCTTATTGCCCTTATTCGTTCCATTACATCTTTTCCTGAGGATCCAAATTTGGATATTCTTACTCTCCTTAAGAGAAGTTTTTTCTTCTTTCGATAGACAATTCTTTTAATCTAATAAGCCTAAATTTTTGAATTCTTTTTATTTTACCCTGTTCCCTTTAAGAAATCAAGCTCTTTTTATCCTTTCCTACGGATCCGTTTAACGGACCTCAAAACTCCAGTCCCAATCTGAAATAGAACTTATCTGTTTTCCTCCCGCATTTCCATCCTATTATTCAACCCAAGATTTAAAGGGAATCTTCCTTACTCCTAATTTTCCGCTAAAGGCGGATTTATGGATGCTATTGGCTATCTCCTGCAGGCGGATGAGTATTTTTATCTTTTCCTCAAAAGGCAGTTTCGCTTGCTCTCTATGAAAGCCTTCTTTTTTTCCGAACAGGTCCTTTCGGGTTATTATTCTATTGCCATTCATAAGAATTTTCATCTTGCCAATCCTTTTCTTGCCCATAATAATTCTCCTTCATACAAGATCAAATTTTTTACTCAAGCCATACTTGTGCAAAATAGCTTTAAGTTTCTTCAGATCTATTTTTGTTTGCTCTAAAAGTTTTTCTATTTTTTCTATATCTTTTTTTCTGCTCGCCCTCAATAGTAAAGCGATCAGATATTCAGGCGTCATTACATTTGTTTTAACTCCCTCATATTCTATTTCTTTTGCATTTATTACTGCCTCTTCTTCCAGTTCATCAGCAGGAATGAATTGAACCGGTATTCCTTTCCACAGGATCCAAATTCGGACTATTATAATATGTTCTCCCTTCCAGGGATAACCTTTATCTTCTAAGTAATTAAATATAGGAGATAACAAAATTAGATTTTTCTCTTCCCCCTTTCCGGGGGTAATTATAAACACATCTAAGTCATAGGTTAAGAAGGTTTCAACGTAGAATATTGTGGCAATCCCACCGCCAATGGCATAATCTTTAATTAATCCTTTTCTCTGGAGTTGATTTAAAATATTAATTGTTTTCTTCATTACTTCTTCACCACCATATCAAAGGTTTTATAAGTTTATAATCTGGATTTTTAATTTCTATTTTCTCTCCATTCTCAAGCTCTACATAATCCGCGGTGATTTTCTTTATCCGCCTGCCAAACAGATCAGATTCACCTTCTACCTTTGCACCAATAAAGACATCTTTTGAAACATCATAAAATTTTTGTTCTTAGTCATGATTAGCACTTTTTTTATTAAGCGAAATATTTGTTATTCTATTACCTTTCATAAATCAAGCCTTTTTTATCCATCCCTTAAAACTCCAGTCCTATTCTTAAATAGAGCTTATCGGTCTTTTTCTCTGCTTTTCCGTAGGCGAATTCGATGGGTCCGAGGGGGGTCTGGACGGAGAGAATGGATAGAATTGAGTTTTTCAGATTTTTCAGCTTGATCGACTCTAAGTTAGGCCAGGTGTTGCCGGAATCGTATCTCAGGGTAAGATACCATCTTTTTAAGAACTTATATCTTAAACCCAAGTTAAAGAAGAAAAGCTTATCCCCTTTTAGCTCCTGGTCATAGAATCCGCCCAGGGTACCAAATCCGCCTAAGACAAATTTCTCATTTAAGGGTAGGTCGCCATCGGATAGAGCGATAGCTATTTTCGGATGGAAATTCAATTTACTGCCTAAGGGAAAATAGGATTCTAAAGAAGAGAAGAATTTCCTGTAGTTTAAGTCCCCTCCCAGGATTTTCCCGGCTAATTCAAAACTGAGATGGTGATATCTGCCCTTATCCGGGAAAGGAAGCTTGTCCAGATCGTCCACGATCGACCTGAAGATCAAGCTGGTGATCTCATAATCTTCTTTTGTGTTACTGCTTTCAAATTCGGTTTTAACCCTTTCTACTTTCCCTTCCAGGGAGGCTTTACCCAGCTTAGCAATCTGCTGTCCGAAAGAGAATAAAACCCCCAGTCTTCTTTCATCAAATGAATCCGTCTTTTTATGTTCTGAGTATATCCTTCGCTCTTCCCTCTTTAAATAAAGGTTGAGTTTATAAGTCAGATAACTTTTGAAAATCCGGTCAGCTTTGAAATTCAGGCTATAGTTTTCTTTTCTGTTTCCATATTGCAGGTGAGTGAAAATCTCATTCCCTATTCCAAAGATATTGTTATCCCCAAATTCAACAAACCCCTCAGTATAGTATTCATCATTATAATGAGCTCCTCCTCTTAAAAAGGTAAACTTTTTCTCCTGCAGGTTGAGTTTTAAAACCTTACCATCTTTTTCAGGTTGGACCTTTAAATAGATCCCTTCAAAAAGACCAGTACTGTAAAGGTTAGAAAGACCTTTTTCCACTTTCCTCGAATTATAAGGATTACCAGCTTTTAAGGGTAGATTTCTGGTTACCATCCAGTTTTTAGTTCTTTTGTTCCCGGAAAGCTCTATCTTAGAGATAATCCCCTCATCTATCTCTACTTTTAAAACTTCACTTAGGGAGTCATATTCTATTTTTTTGAAATGAGCCAAGGAATAGCCTGAATTTTGATATAGCCTGAGGATCTGGTTCAACTTCTCCTGAAGAATTTTACAATTCATAACTTTCTGGGAAGGGAAATGAATTTTCTCCTGCAGCTCTTTTGAGCTGAAAAGCTGGTTACCTGAAAAATCTATTCGATTGAAGGGAGGGTTTTCTCTAAGATGATAGATCAGGGAATAATCCTGGCTCCCTTTGGAAAGTTCAGCATAAACCTCTTTGAAATAACCTGAGGAGTAAAGTTTATTCAGGTCAGATTTTATATCAAGAGTTGATACCTTATCCCCCTCTCTTACTTTTAGAAAACCTTTAATAAGATCATCTGGCAGATTTTGGTTCTTAGAAACCCTTACTTCACTAATGGCGAAAAGGGGATTAGTAGAAAAGTTATTTGAGGTGGCCAAAAGAAGTTTTAAGTCTGAAATTAAACTGTCAGCTATCCTTTCTCCTGAGGCAATAAGCTCCGATGTCTTTTCAAAATCGATGGAGGAATAGGAGGAAAGGTCCGGCGAAATTACAAAATCAGCTCTTTTTAGCTCCTGTTCTTTTCTCTCTAAGGTCATAATAGATGTTGATTGATTGGCAATATCTAAAGGGTCCTTAATCTGGGATGAGGATAAAAGCTCTGAAGAGGTGTTGATGGCAATTACAAAATCTGCCCCCATATTTCTGGCTATCTGAACAGGAATCGGATCAACCAAGCCTCCATCTACTAAAAGCTTTCCCTCTAACTCAACTGGTGTAAAGATTAAAGGGATAGCCATAGTAGCCCTTAAGGCTTCAGATAGGTCTCCTTTTCTTAAAACGATCTCCTGACCTGTGGCTAAATTAGTGGTTACTGCCCGAAAAGGAATCTTGAGCTTATCGAAGTCTGAACCAGCTTCGAAATTTGCCTGCATAGTGAGCTGGGTAAAAAGATTGGTCAGCTTCTGGCCTGAGGTCAAGGCTTTAGGGATTGAGGGTTTCAACCCCTCAAAGTAGATCTGGAAAAGGTATTTCTCGCTTTCTTCTCTCTGGGAAAGTAATAATGAAAGACGAGGAGGGGTATCGCTGAAAAGGTCCTGCCAGTTTATCTCCAGAACTAATTTCTTAATCTCCTCTGCAGAATAGCCACAGGCATAAAGCCCTCCGATTACTCCACCCATACTGGTTCCAGCTATAAAGTCAACCGGGATTTTTTCATTTTCAAGAACCTTTAAAATCCCTATCTGGGCAAGGCCTTTAGCACCGCCACCTGCAAGTGCCAGCCCTATTTTTCCATTATAATTTGAAAGAGGATAAGGATGAAAAAGCTCCCCCGGCTTTAATTTGTTTTCTTCAAAGCGGATTACAATTTTCCCCTCTTCTGCAGATAAGCTTATCACCTGAAAAAGGATAATGAAGAGGTAAAAAAGAGTTTTTTTTAGAAAAGGCATTTGTTTATCTATAGAAAAGTTCATTGCTCAAACCCTGTGAGTTTATTTTAATGGTTTGGATAATAAAAAGCAAGTTTATCTTTTTTAAAAAAGGACAGGTATAGGTATATGGTATCCACCTTGGGACACCTTATTATAACAAAAATGAAGTAAGGATTCAAATCTTATTGGTGGCAGATTAAGCACATTTTCATTTATCCGTAGGGATTTCTCCTTTAACAGCTCAATCGGGGATTTATTATCTCTGTATCTATTTCTCCGGATATAATTAAAGTAGAGTTGATAGGCATAAGCCTTGCCTAAAAACTCTATCTGATTATCATAACCTTCTACCTCATAGAGCTCATCCTCAACTATCCCGTGGATCCGCCAAAGGCGGACTACATCGCCCTGAAGATATGAACATCTGGGAGGGATTCTTCCATGCTCTATCTGGTTTTCCATTCCGCCTAAGGCGGATTGAAAAGCAGAAAGTCTATTTATCTTCTTTTTTACTGAGCCGATAAACTCAGAACCATTATCCGTCTGCCAGATAATCTTATCAGTATGAATCCCATGGCTTTTAAGATGCTCTACAACATATTGGGCAAATAATGAGGCGTAAGTCGAGTTATTCTCATCCGCATAAGCATAAAAACTCGCACCTACAGAAAGCTCCCTCAAGGTGTATTCGTATCTGGGTAAACCTAAGTTTTTCATAAAAGGCCAATACTGATAAATATCAGCTAAGTCTTTAGTATCAATCTGGCTGTTCTCAAAGAAAAGCATCTTCTTCTTTAGCTCAGATAAGTCCTTACGCTTACGCCAACGCTTCCTCTTAGGCTTAATCAGATGGTTTTGTTTGATTACCCTGTTCACCGAGCCATTGCTCCCTTTTACCTTATACCGCTCAATTAAACGCCTTGAACCCCAGGAAGGGTGTTTCTGCCTTAACTCCACTATCCTGGTCTCATCCTCCGGCTTTAACTTATGAGGTATATGCTTTGGGGCTTTCTTTTTATTCTTAAGGCCTTCTAATCCTTCTTGCCTAAAACGTTCTACCCATTTCCTTACGGTCTTACGCGTGGTCTTGTATTCCCTGGCAGCCTGGCTTTTGTCATACTTTAAAGCATATTCTACCATTCTAAGCCTGTAGTTGAATTTGTTTGACATATCCTTGATTATCAGATAATATTCCATCTGACCTCCTTTTCTGGTCTTTTTGATTCCGGTAAGATTATAATAGATCTTACCAAAACCTAAAAGGAGGTCATTTTCTTCTTGGCTGTGGATCAATGCGTATACCTCTTTTCCTCTCACCCTTCTCTTCCAGATCTATGATATCCCGGTAGTATTCCTTAACTCTTCTCCAACCCCAGAACAAAGAATCACGTGTAGCCTGAATATTAGTCGGCTCGTAATAGAGCCCATCTTCCTCTCTCAAGCCCTTGAAACCTTCTTTTGTAGAACCTTTCTGAGTCTCTCTCTTGGTCCCACTTTGAGGGGTTCTGGGTGGCTCCTCAAAAAAATTACCCGTTCTCTTTAAAAACTCGGCCCTTAAAAACTTTAAAAACTTAAACTCCTTCTCGCTTAAATGAATCAGCTTAGAAAGATGGATACCTTGTGCCTGTACTCTTCTAAATTGAGGGAAAAAGCTAAAAATCTAACATAGAGGCGACCCAAAGGGTCGCCTCTACACCCTCCTTTTTAAGGATAGGGGAAAAAATAGAGGTTGCGTAGAGGAGGGGATTGTTGAACTTATTGGCACACTTGTATATTATCTCATCATCTTATACGAGCCTCATAGGGTCGCCCCTATTTCCCCCTCTCCTTTGTTCCGTGAAACGGAGACTGCGTCTGGCGCCCAAAGGGCGGGCAGGCTCGTAGCCACCGTAGAAAAGGAGAGGAAAAGGGTTAGGTTTCGGCAAGTCAGACTTTTAGTCTAACTCTGAAACAAAAAAACGTCCGGGATAAACCCGGACGCTACGGACTGAGATGGAATAAGTAAGGGCACGGCATGCCGTGCCCCTACCGTCCTATTTCAACTTAAAAGTTTTCCACTGGCTATACCATTTCTGTCCATTAAGGTCAACTAACTCTAAGGCATAGTAATAAGTTCCTTTTTTCAGCTTCTGGCCGTTATAACGACAATCCCAGATTATACCGGAAGAAGGGAGGCCTTTTCCATCCACGATTTTTAGAAGGACTGGTTTTAATTGAGCAGTCTCAAATCCAGAAGGCTTATCCTGGCAGATATAGAGTTTCCAGGAGTCTATTTGCTCTTCAAACTCAGGCTTAAGCATAAACATCAGGGAGCGAGTTCTACCAGAAGATAGCTCCTCAACTGAAGAGGTGAGATTAAAGATCTGAATACCTGAAGGGGCGATAGACTTTTTTTCTTCGGTTTTCTTTTCCGGGAAAGTTATTTGTTCAGGAACTCTTTCGGAAATTTCTTTCTGGCTGAAATCATATTCTTGTTTTTTCACGCCTGTCCCTCCGAATAGTATGGAGAAGGAGACCCGGTGATCCCCAGTCAGGTTCTCATCGGTTTTATAAGGATATTTCTGGAAGCTATAATCTAACTGGAAGGTTTGGCTTTCGCCTTTATATTTGATGGATAATCCAGCACTGGGCTGGCTTAAGTCCTGCTCATACTCTTTTCCAATAGTATATCCACCTCTTAATCCAAAGCTCAAATCATTTCCAGTCAAAATCCATTCCTCAATCCCAAGGGAGGTCAAAGTATAGGTTTTGCTCCCCGGCTTGGTTGAATTTTTTACTTTCAAATCCCAGACAAAAATTGTCGAATACTTTTCTAAGTCAAGATGATAAGCTATACCAAATTTACCTTCTCTTACCGCATAACCGAGTGTATCAGAGCTTTCCGGGATCATCTCTGTGGCTAAGGCATTTTCTAAGGCAACTCCGAAAGAGAACTTTGGGGAGACTCTGTAAAATAGACCTAAATCGAAGTCAGCTCCTTTTTTCTTGCCATAATTTGAATTGTAGAGAAATTTTCCATTAATTCCCAAGGAGAGATCAGGGATTACCCATCCGGAAACACCGATAATTCCCTGGTTATTTGTAACAATATCAGTGGGATCTGCCCAGGAACCTTTCTGGCTTCCACCCATAAAAACTCTTATTTTCTGGTTTAAAGGATAAACCCCAACTCCGGATAAAAGGTAAGGGTTTTCACTATCTTTAAAGGTAAATTGTGTCCTCTTATCATACATAAAATAAATTTGAGGATAATTTATCTGGGAAATCCCTGCCGGGTTGTAGAAGATAGCGCTGGGGTCATCTGCCAGCCCCACAAAAGCCCCTAAACCTGTGGCTCTGACACCATATCCTGAATTATCATATGAGTATGATAAGGTAAACCAGGCTACAGAAAGAATCAACAAAGAACAAAATATTATTCTCCCTTTTTTCATTTTAAATACCCCTCCTAAACAGAAGTTTTTCAATAAATCTTACTCTTTTTTCTAATATCGGAAACAAATTGCTTTTTGATTACCACCTTTTTTCTTTTGTTAAGTCTCTGAAAAATTCAATCTCTTGGAAAGAACAATTGGAGTGTAAACCTTCAGGTTTACCTTTAATAAAGCTAAAGTCTCAAGACCTTGATGGCTTTACACTCCAAAATTTCTCCAAAACGATTTTCACAATGCTTTATTTGTATTTTATACCCCACTCCCGAAAAGAACTGCCGGGATGGTCTTGAGTAAAATCTTGAAATCAAGAAGCAAAGACCAGTTGTCAATATATTCTAAGTCCAGCTTCATCCATTTCTCAAAGTTAATTTTGTTTCTGCCATTTACCTGCCAGAGACAGGTTAAACCAGGCTTTACACAAAGTCTTTTTCTATGACACAGATCATACTGGCTTACCTCCTCTGGCAGTGGTGGCCTGGGACCAACTAAAGACATATCGCCTAAAAGTACATTAAAAAGCTGTGGTAATTCATCCAGGCTGGTTCTTCTTAAAATTTTGCCCAGTTTGGTAATCCTGGGGTCTTCTTTTATTTTGAAAACTGGTCCATCCATCTCATTTTTATCTAAAAGAGTTTTTTGAAGCTGTTCAGCATTCTCTACCATCGTCCTGAATTTATACAGAGTAAACTTTCTGCCATTTAACCCTACCCTTTGTTGTTTGAAAAGAACAGGACCTTTTGAGCTCAACTTCACCAAAAGAGCAGTAATTAAGAAAAGGGGAGAGAGAAGTATTATCAGGATGAAAGATAAGGCTTTGTCTATAAGCTCTTTAGCTAAAATCATCTCATCTTTTCTCAGAATTGGTTTGTTCAGAATAAATGGTTTATCCTCAAGGGTAAAGAGCTTCTGGTTAGTAGAACTTTCAGGGAAATAATCTGCTGAGATACAGGTTGAAACACCCATCTTCTCGCAGATTTTAAGGCTTTCCTCAATTAAACTCAAAAACCTTTTGGGAACTGCATAGACTATATAATCTAAATGAGAGTTTTTTATAATCTGAGGCAGGTCTGCCAAACTACCAATCACCTTTATCCCGGAAATTAATTTTCCCTTTTTAGACTCCTCCCAGTCTAAAAGACCTATGATTTTGACTCTCCAGTCCTTATTCTCTTTCACTTTCTGAATAAAGTCCCGGGCCAGGCTACCGGTTCCAATTAGTAAGATATACTTTAGATGATTTCCATTGGAATTTCTTATCTTTAAGAAAAGCTTTAATCCTCCTCTTATAGAAGACAAGCATAAAAGATTGAACCCAAAGAATAAAGCTACTATTTTAAAATTCTGGTTTAGAGAATTTGAGATATAAAGAAGCAGGATAAAGAGGGTAAAGCTTTTCAAATATGGAGAAAGAAGGTTTTTAAATATCTGGACTAAACTGGTCTGGCGATATTTATAAGCGGTTTTCTCAGTTAAGAAGAAGAAACTCCAGACCGGAAGGATAAAAAGCAAGAGTTTCTGAATGAAGATATTTTCCAGATATTGGTCTTGACTGCCCAGATATAAGGACAGGTATAAAGCTATGGTGGTGAGAAAAAGGTCTATCAAGAAATGCAATCTTTTATAAAAGAGTTCATTTTCCCTTATCATATTCCCCCCTATCTTTTCACAAAATGATAATGGATTAAAAGTGAAAATCTGGTTTGTTTTTCATCTGAGCCAGAAATATTTTTTGCATTTGAAATTTTGATAAAATCTCCGGAAAGAGTTACTCTAAACAAATTTTTATAATGGTAATTAAGTGATAATTGAAAATTATCAGTCCTCTCCACAATCCCGCTGGGGAATTTTTCCTGGTAATCTTCTACATAAAGCCAGGGCTCATTCCATAAGGAGGTTATCTTTCCCTCTCCTTTATGGGTTAGCTCATAGGAGAGTTTAGCTTCTACCCCTTTTCCGAGATAACCTCCGAAGGAGATGAAGAACTCATCAACATCTGGACCTAATGGGTTTCCTATAGTCTTATTTTTGAAGAGATATCTGTTCCAGGGATATTTCTGGTTATAGGTCCAGTTATTTACCCTCATATATTCCAGGTTAAACTCAGATCCCTTAAAGCCTAAAAGGTCGCCTGCTTTAAAACCAATGGAATATCCCAGTTCATTTGGCTCTTTATCTGAGGCGATTTTTTTCTCTATCTGAAAATCATCTATTAAGAATTCACCATAAAATAGGAGTTTTCTTGAAGGAGTGAAATTGAAATCAAATCCTATGAAGGTATTGTCATCTTCGCCTTCATTCAATTGTGCCCCATGAAACCATAATAAGGGATTAAGATAATAGAGTTCAAATTGTCTATTTTTACCTCCATAGATAACCGTCTCAGAAAAACCGACTTGCAGTAGTTCTTTTACATTAAAACTGAATCTATGAGCGGATAGGTATCTCCTGAACTTACTTATACCGGTGCTATCTGTAATTTCCACGGGGTCGAGTTGAGCAAAAAAGGAGGTTACCTTAAGAAACCCCCATCCTCCTTCGAGTTTCAGCATATCCATAGGGGGTGAAGAAGAAGATAGGATTAGAGGGAAAAGATGGCTCTGGCCCCAGGATAGGTTTTCTCTACCTAAGAATAGGTTGAAATAGGGAAGTTTAAAAGAAAGGTAGGCTTGAACTGCATCTCCAGCAAACCCCTTCCAGACCTTTCCAGTATAAGCGGAATCTTTAGCTAAACTCTCATCAATACTGTAGCGACAGATTAAGGAGAATTTATCTCCTATATCTGCCTGAAGGTAGGGTAGAAAAGATTCATAGAAGATAGATTTTCTGTTGGAAGTAAGATTACTGTTCTCCAGAAAATCTAGCCCCCATTTTAATCTGTTTTTATCCCCTAAGCTTTTCATCTCCGGCTCAAACTCGTTTTCCAATTCAGAAAAAATGTATTTTTCAAAAGGGTTTAGTTCAAGCTTATCATTCTCTATTTTTGCTTTTAAGTTGAGAAGTGATAAAGCAACCTCACCCCGGTAATAAGGCTTGGTCCCTAAACGAAGCTCTTTCAAATAACCCCTTAGATAAAGCTTTTCAACAAACTCATATATCCAGGAATAGCTTTTATCTCCGACCGGCACAGTTTCCATCTGGCCGGCAATTGCTGGCAGATAGAAGATGGTTGATAGTATTAAGTATAGAAAAATTAATCTTTTTCTCATCTCATTTTTTTCCCAGACACTGAATAAAAAGTTTTTCTAAGTCCTCTGCGGTTCTGTCCCAGGAGAATTTTGATTTGACGTAACTGCTCCTCTGATTTCCTCCATTGAGAACCAACTCTTTATTGTTTAAAAGAGAGGATAAATTATCTTTTAAATCTTTCACATCTCTGTTTCTGAAATAGAAACCCCATTTACCCATAGCCTCCTTGTTCTCCGGAATATCACTTGCCAGGACGCATCTGCCGTAGCTTAAAGCCTGAAGTAAAGACTGAGGAACCCCTTCGATTTCTGAAGGAAGGAGATACAGGTAAGCATTGGAGAAAAGCTCCTCTAAAACCTCTTTTTCTACAAAACCGCCGAAAATGATTCGCTCACTTTTATACTGATGAAGTTTTTTTAGATAATCCTCTGAGAAAAATCCGTTCCCAGCTACGAAGAGTTTGTAATCTGTGTCTAAATCTTTAAAAGCCTCTAAAAGATACTGACATCCTTTTTCCGGAACCAATCTTCCCAAAAATAAAATGAATTTCTCCTTTTCCAGCCCAAACCTTTTGATCCTTTGTGGCTCTCTATAATTCGGAGGGTCGATCCCGGGAGTAAATTTAAAAATCTCCCTTCTGTATCTTTTCTCTAAGTAGTTTTTTAACTCCTGAGAGACTGTGGCTACCCTGTGCGGGAAAAAGACAGAGGGATACTCGGCTACCCTTAAAAGGGTTTTAGCTAAAGGACCCCATTTTTTTCTTTTCCAGTCCAGGCTATGTATGGTTACCACCACCTTGGCTTTTCTTTTTAACCTTGGAAGGAAAGATAAAGAGGAAGGTCCTATCCCCTGATAATTTATCAGGTCATAGTTTTCAAGAAGAGTATCCAGGCTTGAGAAAAGGGTATGAGAGATAGCATCTAAGTGTTTGGTCTTGATGCTTCTTATCTTCTTTAAGGCCACCCCTTTATACTCTCCTTCAATTTGAGTGTAATAGGATCTGCAATAAACTGTTACCTGGTGCCCTTTTTTCGAGAGCCTTAAAGCTATCTTTTCAGTAAAATCCTCTATCCCTCCATAGGTAGCAGGTATCCCTTTCTGCCCGATAAAAGCTATTTTCATGTCTCTTTTGCCAGGGTAAAGGTTAAGGTTCTGGAGGGGATTTCCTCATCTAATTTAATTAACCCCTTTTCTTTCATCTCTTTCCAGATTGCGTTGAACTCTTTTACAGTCTCCTCAGTCTTCGGGTTTTGAGTCATCTTTTTTAAGATAGGGAAGGGGACCGTAACTATATCTGCTCCAGCTAAAAAGGCTTTGTTAACATCTAACATAGAGCGGATACTTCCCACAATCAATCTGGTGTGGATATTTAATTCTTTATATAAAAGAGAAGTCTCTTTTATTACCTGTATCGGGTCATATCCCATATCTGAGACCCTTCCATAGAAGATGCTGGCGTAAGATGCTCCGGATAAAGCGGCTAAGATAGCCTGATTAGTAGCCATAATCGCAGTCACGTTTGTCTTAACCCCTTCAAATCTTTCCAGCTGAGTTACAGCTTTTAAACCTTCAATCCCCATCGGTATTTTGATGATGATTTTCTCATCCCAGGAGGCATAGATTTTTGCCTCATCTACCATACCTTGAAAATCCTCTTCAGTTACTTCCACGCTTACCGGGTTTTTAACTAACTCCACAATCTCCAGGATCTTCTGTTTGAAGCTATACCCTCCTTTTTCATTGGACATAATCTTGGGATTAGTGGTTGCTCCAGAGATACAACCCCAGCTTAGCGCCTCTTTGATCTCCTGGATATTAGCGGTATCAATGTAAAGTTCCATTTTTTCCCCCTTCAATTTTTTCTATGAAATTAATTGCTTGATAAAGGTCTTTAACGATGAAATCTGGCTTAGCATTTTTTTCTTCCATAAATTTACACAGGTCACATTTGTGATTACCTAAAAGAAAAGTTGTACAGCCAGCTTTTTCACCTGCCTGGATATCGATAAGGCTATCTCCTATCATATAGGAGCGTTCAGGATCTACCTTTTGTTCTCTTGAAGCCTTGAGAATCAATCCAGGTTTTGGCTTTCTACAAGCACAAATCTTTTTAAATCTTTTATCACCCCCCTGAGGATGATGCAGACAATAATAAACTGCATCCAAAAACACTTTCTTTTTAGCTAACTCTTTTCTCATCTTTAAATCTATCTTATAAAAGTTTTTCAAGCTCATATGCTTTTTGGCAACACCCGGCTGGTTGGATACTATTATAGTTCTGAAACCGAGTCTATTTATCCTTCTTAAAGCTTTTTCAACTCCGGGCAAAAGCTTAAATTGAGAAGGATGAAAAGGGGTGTCTAAAACCCCAATATCCGGATGATAGACTATCTGGTTAATAACTCCGTCCCTATCTAAAAAGATTGCCCTATTCATATGCCTCTATTTTTTTTCTTAAACAGTTGGTGATTAGATGCTCCATAGCTAAATGAAAAGATTCTACCTGAGGTGTGGAGTTAGCTGGTATTACCAGACACTGGTCAGCGATCTTGCTCATCACTCCCCCATCAAACCCTGAGAATCCGATCAAGGTAGCTTGATATTCTTCCTTAGCTAAGAGCATAGCTTTAAGTAAATTCTGAGACCATAACCCCGCTTTATCTTTGCCAGACCCTCCGTGAACTGAAAAGGTTACCAAAAAATCTTTTTCCTGTATTAGATTTTTAAGCTGTTCAGAGAAAAGATTGTCAAAACCGTTATCATTTATTAGAGCGCTCATCAAAGGAATATTATCATTTAAACAGATGACTTTGAACCTTTTCTTCCCATCTACAATGGTGCATTTTGATAAGTCGCAGGCAAAATGAGTGGCAGTTGAAGCTGAGCCACCGTTGCCCATAACGAAGATAGTTCTCCCCTCTTCCCAGGCTGAAAAAAGAAGCTCGATTATCCTGTCGATTTTATCCACGGAGAGCTTATCAACTACCTCTTTCATATCCTCTAAATAGGATTCGATAAAGGACTGGTTAGAAGACCTTTTCTCAAAAGTAGAAGCAAGAGTCAAGGTTTTATTCATAATTTCCACCTATTAGATATTTATTAAAACTTTTGAGCCTTCAAATTCTAATCTAAATCTCATCTCCTTTAGATTCTCCTGTTCCATTGTCTTTCGTAATCCGTTTTTACCGTTATTGCAGTAAAACATAAAGAATCCTCTACCCCCTGCACCCATAAGTTTTCCTCCCAAAGCCCCATTCTTCTTGGCAATTTCATACCACTGGTCTATTCTTTCCTGGGTCATCTTATCCGAAAGGGTTTTCTTGGATTGCCAGTGCAGGTCTAACAGGTTTCCGAATCTCTCTAAATCCTCTTTTTCAAAACATTCCTTTATCTCCAAACCTATTTTTTTAATCTTGTGCATTCCCTGGATAACCTTATCCTGATTCAGGCTGGCATCTTTACTCTGAGAACCTAAAACCTCTGAGGCAGATCTTTTAATCCCCGTGTAGAAAATTAAAGTATTACTTTCTAATTGGTCTAATATGTCTTCGGATAGTTTCAGCGGGAGCACTCTGACAGTGCCCAATCTATCAATATCCAGACAGATTATCCCTCCGAATGCTGCTAGGTACTGGTCCTGTTTTCCGATTGGCTCTTTTAAAAGCTCTATCTCGATATAACAGGCTTCCTCAGCTAAATCTTTGGCATTAACCTTTTCGTTTTTGTAGGTATGAAGTGCATTCAAAAGGCCTACGGTAAAGGCGGATGAGGTTCCCAGGCCGGTATTAGATGGGACATCTGCTATAGAGGTGATCTCGATACCAGAGTCGATCTTCAAAAGTTTTAGTGCTTCTCTAACAATTGGGTGCTTGATCTCCTCTACGGAATCAACTATCTCAGTTAAGGAATAGCTTACCCGGATACTTTTCTCAAATCTTTTGTTTAGAGTAATATAGATATATTTATCAATAGTGGCGCTGATTAAAAACCCACCATATTGAGTATAATAAGAAGGAAGGTCTGTTCCTCCTCCACCTAAAGGTATGCGTAATGGTGTCCTAGTAACGATCATAAATTTTTGCCCCCTTTTCAACACGAATTTGTGTCTTGACGACTAAGTTTTTAAATTCCTCTAACCCTTCAGGAGAACCTATCTGATAAAACCTCTGTTTAACTTCATAGGCTAACATCTCCTGTTCGGAGATCAGGGTTTTATAGAGTTCCTGTAAATCGAAAGGCTCATCCTCCGGCACGAGGCTTAAGACCTCTTTTTTGAGAATCGAAAGCCCGGCATCGATATATTCTAAGTTCTCACCTTTAAGAGTTTTATCATAAACTTTTACCAGGTCATCTGCAATCAGAATATTGCTTTTATCAAACCGGTTCTGATTTTTATACACCACCATCAATGAGAGTTTCTCAGAGTTTTTAAAAGCTTCTTCTATTTTCTGATAGTCATAAGGGAGATAGGAGTCTCCATACATCAGTAGGAAACTATCATTTAGAAGCTTATAAGCCTTTTTAAGGGCACCGGCAGTGCCTAAAAGTTTCTCCCCATCAAAGCTGTAAGAGAGGTTCACTCCAAATTTTTTTCCATCTCCAAAATAGTTTTTAATCAACTCCCCCTTATACCCCAGGCAGAGGAGAACATCTTTTATCTCATACTCTTTTAAAAGCTCTAACTGATATTCCAGAAAAGGACGTTTATTTATCTCAAGCATAGATTTAGGCACTTTTGAAGTTAAAGGATAAAGCCTTGTGGCTAAACCTCCAGCTAAGATTACCATCTGCATACTTTCTCTCCTATGATCTCCTCCACCAGGAATTTTATAGCCATCTCAACTGCCTGGTCGGATGTGTATCTGGGTTTCCATCCTAATTTTTCCATCTTTTCTGTATTAAATCTCACCTGCGGAACATCACCAGGCCAGCCTCTATCACCACCGGTGTATTCGAATTTGACATTTTCCAGCCCCATCTCTTTTACAACCATCCTGGCAATTGTCCTCACATCCGTCGTAGATTCACAGCCCAGGTTAAAGAAATTCACCCTCTCGTTTGAATTTTCAAAACCGAACAGTATCCCCTCCACACAATCCTCTACTGAGAGGTAGGGTTTCTTCTGGTTTCCATCTCCCAGTATCTCTAATTCGTTAGAGTTTCTTTTTAATTTATGCAGGAAGTCGAAGATCACCCCGTGAGTACCTCTTGGGCCCACGATATTGGCAAATCTGTAAATCCAGCTTTGCATATCAAACGTATGACAGAATGCAGAAATCAAAGCCTCACTGGCTACTTTGCCTGCACCATAGAGGGAGATGGGAAGAACCGGACCATAGTTTTCTGGAAGAGGGATAACTGGAGTCTCTCCATAGATGGTGCCGGAGGAGGAGAAGACCATCTTTTTGATTCCATTTACTCTCATCGCTTCCAAAACATTACAGGTTGCGATTGTTTCCTGATTCAAATCCAGGCTGGTATCTTCAATTCCTAAACGAGCATCAGGGTTTGCGGCTAAATGAAAAATTACATCGTGATTTTTTATTGACTCTTTTAAATCTTCCAGGTCTAACAGATCTTTTTGTATAAATTCAAAATTCGGATTGCCAAAATGATGAGCGATAAACTCAATTCTGCCTGAGGAGAGGTTATCATAAACCGTAACATCTCCTTGTAAGATTAATCTGTCAACCAGATGACTTCCAATGAAACCTGCTCCTCCGGTAATAAAATAACGCATATTTTTATTGAGTAAAAAGTTTAATAATACTCACTGTTACTGATAAATTACAGAGAAAGATTATTTGAAAACAGTTGAAAGAAACCCCCCATTTTTTTCTCCGGCAGTTTAGCTTTAGCTTCCAGCTAAGCTCGACTGAGTCCATTCTTTCTGGACAAGCCCTTTTACTTTTTTTCGCCCCTTCCCTGGACATAGCTTATCCTTTTGCTTTAATCGACATCATCCTGAAAATCTTAATACTATTTTGTTCAATATTTTAGCAAAAGGCGTGCCTATAGGAGTTTCCCATTGAGTTTAATAGGTAACTCATTGAATATCAAAGGATAAGCCTTAGAGATATTTTTTGAAATGGAGTTCAGATTTTGATACAAAAGGAATATATTTCTTGAGAAAAAGTAATTTTTTCCATTGTTGGATTTATTTAGAAGATGACATTTTACCTTAAGAGTTTATCAACTGGTAATAACTTTCTTCCTTGTCTTCAATTCTCTTTAGTTCTTCAAGGTCTTCTCTTCCCTCAAGGTCCCCAATAAGATCTTTCCCCAAAAAAAGTCTTAGCTTGTTCTTTAAAACCCACATCGAGGGCACCCAAGGGTGTTTCTCCATAGCTGGTGCTACCGTGCAGACCATCCAGCAATTACGCGGGCAAGTCTTGACATATTTCCTTATCTTAAAAGCCTCATCTGAATACCAAATTTCATCAAAATCTTTTTCGATTAGATTCCCCATTTTCATGTTTAATAAAGGACAAGGAAATATATCTCCATAAGCGTCAATAAAGAAAAAACTCTCTCCTGCCTCACATTTTATCCGTCTAGGGTGTCCTGCCCCAACATCAAAAACTCCTGAGTCATAATAAGCTCTAAACCATCTTTTTGGATGCCATGAAGCAAGTTCATGAGTCACTAAAGGTGCAATTTGCTCTTTAAGCTCATACACCTTGGTAAATTTATTACTATTAATGGAAAGCTGAATTTCGGAATTATGAGCTATAGTTATAGTAAATTGGATCTTCAAGTCATTTGCTAAATTATAAACTTTCAATAAATCAGTCACGTTTGTGTCTGAAATAGTAAAGGCAACGCCTAAATCCTTGACGCCTAAATTTTTGCAAATATCAACCGATTTCAAAGCCTTATCAAACCCCCCTTTTATCCCTCTGATCTTCTCATGCATTCCGTTCATTCCGTCTAGGGAGATCCTCATTGCGACATCTTTCTTAAAACTCAAGATCTCTTTGAGTTTCTCTTCTAATGTTTTAGTTAGGAAACCATTAGTAGAGACCACGATTCTGGGACTGTTACATTTTTTTTCCACAGCCTCGATAAATCTGACTACGTCCGAACGCAGGAATGGTTCGCCACCTGAAATATTTATAGTTTTTAAGGAAGGAGGAAGTTTTCCGTACAATTCCGGTTCAATTTCTTTTTTAACTGGTAATTTCCATATGTTACACATTAAACATTTGGAATTACATCTGTAAGTAATGGCAGTATAACAATTGATTGGTTTCATTTTTTTTCCTCCTTTTTATAATTCAATTTTTTGCGTTTCACATTATCAGATTTTTGAACTTCAAATTTATCTCTTCTTTTAACAACGAACATTACATCGATAGGTGGGTATAATGGCAACTTCTGTATTTCTAAACATGATTCACTTCCCCGGACCTTTCAATGTGTTCCCGAAAACCTTCTCATGAAGTCTGCCTCTCCAGTAACAAAGCATCTCATCCTTTTCTCTCACCATTATCTTTAATTCTTTTTGCTGACTACAATCATATTGACTTTAAGAAAGCTTGGCAAAGAGTGAATAGTCTTAAAATCAATCTTCCTCCAGAGTTGGTCTATCTTAGGGAAATTTGAAACTAATTTATCATAAAGTTTTGGAGGAAATAAAATCATAGTTGTTTTAATCGTATTTAGAGTCGTAAAATTCTTGCGTTCTAGGAGCTTCGTTAGCTCACCCAAACTAAACTCATATTCATGAAAGTGGACCCCGCCATGTTCCTCCTGAAGTGATGGATTGATACTGTGTATAGGATTGCTTGAAAGCCTATTAAGCAATCTTCGAGGTATCAATTTCTTGGCAATTGCTGATACCCTATTCCGATTCGGAGTGGATATAATCAGTATCCCATCTTTTTTAATAACCCTTGATATTTCATCCAATAAGATCTCCGCTTTAGGAGCATGCTCAATAAGCTCATCGCAAATAATCAGATCAAAATATTCTTCATTAAAGGGAAGTTGTTCAGCCGAACAGGCGATGAATTTGATATTACTATACTCTCCATAGGCTTTTTTATGAATATTGATCACATAATCGGAGATATCCACACCATAGAGATTGTTATTACTGAACTTGGCTAAATCCTCTATATAGGTTTCCTCACCACAACCTAAATCCAGGATATTCATCCCCCCTTTATTAGCGGTATCTTTGGCAACATCCAGTATAAATTTTCTTCGTGTGTCGAAAAGTTCAGTGGCTGGAGAAAAGAACTTCTCCGATTCCATACTCTTTTGCCTAAACCAGTAGTCATTATAGTATCTGCGGTAGTTTTCTGTGCCATAATGAGACTTGTTAGTTGTTTCTGTTGCTTTCAATCTAACCTCCTTTTTGACCAGACTATCATATAGTCCTAATAACTTTTTAAAATACTCCTCCTCTGAATATTTTTCCTCAACTTTTTTCCTGGCAGAAATTCCCATTTTTTGTGCTAAGAGTGGGTGATGATATAAGTATTTTATCTTCTCACTTAAATCCTCCACATTTCTTGGTTCGAATAGGAGCCCGTTAACCCCATCCTCAATCAACTCTGGAACACTTCCTAAGTTAGAGCCTATAACTGGTTTACCATAAGCAAAAGATTCTAAGATTGACATAGGACATAAATGATAATAGTGATTGGGAAATACCGTAAAATACGATTCTCTAATTAGCCCCCTGAGTTCCTCTCCCTGCTTAAAACCAAGAATTTTAATATTACCCATTTCATTCTCTCGGATATAATTCAGGATGAGCTCCTGTTGTTCACCTTCACCCAAGACTAAAAGCTTGATCTCAGGAAGTTGTCTCATAGCTTTTATCAAAGTAAATATCCCGTTTTTATCTGAGAGTCTACCAAAGAATAGTATATATCTATCACTTATATCTTTTTTGGGCAAAAAAAGCAGATCAATATAATTAGGCAAAAATATTAGTTTATCTTCAGGCAGGCCATAACGGATGAATCTCTCTTTAGAAAACTGGCTTAACACAATAAAACGATCGACACTTCTTTCATAAATTCGAAAAAGTTTATGTAAATACATTTCTACAGCACAAGTGAGGCTTTTCAAATAGGAACCTTTCACACATTTATATTTAACTGCTTTATAGAAGTGTTTTCCCTCACATTCTTCGCAGACTTGACCACCTCGTAGGAAAGTGTAGTTAGGACAGACTAATTTGAAATCATGCAGAGTCATAACCACAGGGATATTCTTCTTCTTTAAAACTGGAAGTATCGAAGGAGAGATCTGATGGTAGATATTATGGAGATGGGCTAAATCAGGTTTTTCTTCATCTAAAAGCAACTCCATTTTCTTTTTAGCTTCCAGAGAATAGAAGATATTGAGTGACATCCTGGCTTTATCTAAAATGGAATTAGAGCCATTGTAATCCACATTGCAGACGAAATATTTAGAATAACGAGTCTCAAGATTTCGGGGATGTTGCATAGAGAAAAAGATAACTTTGTTACCCAGAGATTCCAGTTTCTCCTTGGACTGCAACATAACAGTCTCCGGCCCACCGCTGGGATGATAGTATTTATTTACAAAGAGAATCTTCATACTGAATGAACTCACAAGTTATAAATTGATAGAATTGATCTTCCACCTTTTTGAATTTAGGGTTCCTTCGTGAAAGGATTCCCACTTTTTCTTTCGCCACCAGCATCCACGAACACCTTCCGGGATCAAATATGCTCGAATCCATCTGCGTGTGCGTCGCCAGAGACTTGGTTGGATCCTCTGAGCAAACTCTTCTAACTTAGCCTCTAAGTCTTGCGGACCGCTCGTTTTCCAAGCTAATGCAAATACATTATCCGGAAATGCGGCATAGCCGTCATACCAGGTTATCACTCGCCTGAAGTCTTTCAGGAGAGTCTCAAAGGATTTTGGTGTATAGCGCCAGTAGTCACTCGGATGAGAATGGATGCCAAGTCTCATAGGTGCGCTGATCATACAAAAACCGTCGTTACGCAAGATTCGATAAATCTCGGTTGCTGCAAGGAAGGGCTGAGATATGTGTTCAAATGTCTCAAGGCAGAGGACTGCACCAACTGAGTCATTATCGAAAGAAGTCCGGTGGATGTCCTCAATTCGATCTACTCCAGGACCTTCGAAGATATCACATCCGATGAATTTTTTCCCGACGAAGAAAGGACGAAGGTCGAACTCAGAAGAAAGCTGCAATGAGCCGAACTCAACAATTGGTTCACCAAAGTTGAAGATGTTAGCAGCCTGTTTTACACAGTGTCGAATATAAGGGTTCATCTTAGGTTCCTCCCTTCCTTTCAGATTAGATTCCTATCTTTTAACCTGCGATAGATAGTCTGAATCACTCTATCTTCGGTGAAATTTTTCTCCAATTTTATTTGGGTTCTACTTCTCATATACAACTACTATGTGAGCTTTCAAAAAATTGAGTCTTTTCCAATCAGTAAGTTTTTCGAAAACTAAAAAGAAGTTTAGGAACAAGGAATTTTTCCAGTAACCTGGACATTGCCCGTGTCTTATAAACTTAACTTCTTTAAAACCCTCCTCCTGGAAAAGCCGGCGAAACATTGATTTGGTATTACACCGATAAAAAGTCTCATAGGTTCCTTCATCACAATCCTGACGCATAATAAATCGTTTCAAAATTTTTCTTAACCAGACCGGCAATATAGAACTTAAAAACATTATGGGATTTGAACGGTTCTGAGTATAGATGATCACCCGACCTTGGTCACTTAACACCCTTTTGAATTCTGCAATAACCTTTTGAGGATTTTCTAAATGCTCAAAGACCGAGCGACAGATCACCAGATCAAACTCAGAAGAACCAAATGGAAGCTGATGCAAATCTCCTTTGAACAATTGCCTTATAGTGGTATTCTTCTTCAAGGATTCTTCACATTCATCTATGCCCACCACAAAGGGATGAGAGGAGATGAGTGGAGAGATTTCGCCCCATTGTCCATCTCCACAACCAGCATCTAAAACTCTGAGGTCAGATCTAATGTTTTCTTTTAATAGCTCCTGAAAATCCTTGAACCGTCCCCTCAGTTTTCTATAATATTTTCTCAAAAAAGGGAGACATCTGGATAGTTGAATCTCATCTAATTGTTTTAAGAACTCTTGATCCATTTCTACCCCTCCTTTTTTTGCATTCTCTAATATCTTTAAATAATTTTAGAAACTGCTTCATAAATTCCTTGCGCCATTTTAATCTCGTTATACTCTTTTTCAATCGTTTCCCTGGCTTTACTCTCAAGATTTTTATTCTTTGCCGGCTCAGCTAACAAGTATTCCATTTTGTTTTTTAATTCTAAAATGCTACCATGTTCAACCAATAAAGCGTTTTCATTGTCTGTTACATAATCAATAATTCCAGGGGCTCGGCTGACGATGACCGCTTTTCCCATAGCCATACTCTGTAGTAAAGTCATTTGAGCATAAGCATGAGGGAAATAAGGCAAAGGTAGTACTATAAAAGCTGCTTTCGCCATTGCCATTTTTAAATCATCGATCTTAACGTAAGGAAGACAATGAACCCTTGAAGAAATCTCTTTGGGGATAGAAATATTTTGATCACCCACAATTTTCAAATGAAAATCGGTTTTAAGCTCCTGGAAGGCTTTAATCAAAGTATCCCAGTCCCTCCAGTTGTGTCCTATGCTAAGAATATAATTTTCTTTTTTCACTTCCAGTGGTTGGAAGAAGAAATGATCTGCTCCGAAAGGAACATATTTGCTTCTTTTTAACAAAAAGGGTAAGTGTTTCTTATAGTGTTCTTCCTGAATCTTAGCATGATAGACCACACAGTTGATAGAACGTGCTGCAAAACGAATTGGAGCAATCTCAAAAATAGAATTTCTTCCTCGGTTAAAAGCACTCACGTCTATAACTAGATAAGGGGGAAGCCTTTTGCCAAAAATTGAGCGCAGAAAAGCTAAAAACAGAGCACTTTGAGCACCATGGCAGATTATCAAATCATATCTCCGACTTTTGACGAAAGCCTCAAAGCTTTGTTTCACATGAAATCCCAGGATCTCTTTTTCAAATTTTGCGTACAGTAAATTAGCTGATAGGTCTAACACATCTACTTGAATGTCCTGTTCAGGCCAATACCTGAAAAACCAATATTTCTCATTAGGGGTAACAAAATCAGGCGGCTGCAATGAGTCATTATTTCCCCTCCCATAGTGGATTCTCCAACTTACCAGCATTAGTATATTCTTCATAATGTTTTTCCCGAAATACTTTTCGACCAGTTTCCAATTAACCCGGCAAATAGCCAGAAATAGAAAGCTAAGGGTCGAGTCTCTAAGGCTGAAGTCATGAAATCGTAAAAAAAGACCCCAACTATTACTCCTAAAAAACCTAAGGCAATGCCCTTTTTCAGCAAGTCATTTGAATATTTATAAACCTTAAATCCGGCCTTATAAAATCTCCAGAGTATCCACAAGAAAGCTAAAAGCCCCATTACACCAACTTGAGCAAGCATTGAAGCCCAATAGACATCTCCTAACCAATAACTTGAGATTCTATCTTTGATTAAGCCCCAGCCAGGCCCAAAACCAAACAGAGGAGATTGAGATAAGATTACCTTAGGAATTTCTATAAGCGTGAAAAGTCTGTTCTTTTGAATGCTTTCCAGAAAAGTAGTTGAAAAAGTTGCAGAGACATTTTTAAAAGGTGAAACTGCATAGCGTGAAGTAGCTACTTCCGCAAACTCGGCTGGATAGAAAGTCAATATTAGAAAGAATAATAGAACTATTAAGGAACTGCTTACTATTAGAGTCCACTTTCTTTTTATTATGGTTATAAAGAGTAAACTTACAAATAAAGTAAATATCAAACCCACAGAATAGGTGTAAAGAAGAGTAAAAAAAGATAATAGGAAAAATAACCACATCTTCTTGATTGGTTTTTTCCAGATAAAATAGACTCCCAACATCATCACAAAAATTACAAAGATAAAAAGACCAAGATTCACCGTATCACCAAAAGTGCCAAAGAATAAATATCCCTTTTCCCTGAGACCTTGAAGAAGTACCCACTCTTTAGAGTAACTCCCAACTATAAGAGTTGAAGGTCTGGGCATAAGCAGGGTATTCACAGGTCCACCAATTAAAACCTGGGCTAATCCTATAAAGAATTGAAGAGAAGCTATGGTCACGAGTCCATATATAAGTTTTCTGGTAAATTTTTCATCCAGCTCAATATTTACCAAAAGGAAATACAAAGCATAGTAGCGTAGCAGTATCCTTATAAAAAGTACAATTTCTAAAAGAGGAATTTGATTCAAAAGTCCGGATAAGAAAGTAATCCCAACAAAAATCAAAACTGGAAGATCCACTGCTGTTTTAACAAACTGCTTTTTCTCGACCATCTTTTTAATAATCAAAGCTATAAGGGTTATGAGCAATAGAAGCTCGCTCCCATATCTCAAAAGGGAATAAAGTTCATCTGAAACTGGCATAAATTTTAAGAGGAATTCCTCAAAAGGGATAAAAAATGCAAGAAAGAGAACCACCCTTTTGAAACTTTTGCCTACCCACAGGAAGAGGGTCAAACAAATCCCTGTTATTAATAGAAAATCGGTTATCATCTTTTAAATTCCTTCTTGCCTTTACAGTCGAGCCAAGATTAAGTCCCTAACTCGATGCAGATTATATCCATATATCCCCTTAAATGAAAAAAGAGCTGTAAAATAGCTTATCGCTCCCAAGCCAACACATAATAGAAGATGAAAATCTTTGGTGATGTATATTACTCCAATCATAAGCAAACTGGCGGCACATATTTTCAAGACCGAAGGCAAAAGTCCGGTTATCTTAAAATCAAGTAACCTTATAATTGAGTAAACCCCTGCTCCTAAGACAAAAAACTCAGTTCCTAAAATAGCTATGCTACTTCCTATTTGAGCAAGTTTGGGGATTAGACTAAAATTAATCACAAGGTTAACTCCCAAACCCAGACCAGTAATCAGGGTATATATTTTCTGTTTTCCCAAAGATATCAAAGCGTATCCCAAAATGACGCTTAAACACATACAGAACATACCCCAGATAACTATCTGCAGAACTGAAGCCGAACTGATAAATTTTTGACCATAAAGGAAAACAATTATCTTCTCTGAAAGAAAGGTGGCGCCCAGACTCAAAGGCAAAGCCAAACAAATCATCAAAGCTAAAGATTTCTCTAAGAATCTCTTAAGCTCAGCTTTAGAAACCTTGGAGAGCTCAGACATTATCGGGAACAAAGCGGCGATAAATACAGTCAGAATCGTTCTTCCACCTAGGGCTAACCGATTAGCCGCATTGTAAAGCCCCACTGAATGGTCACCTTTGAATAAGGAGAGCAGAACTGTGTCTATGTTCAGGTACAAGCTAATGAAGACCAGCATCAAAGCAAAGGGAACCGATTTTCTCAACAGATCTTTCCAGAAGGGTAAATTCACCTCGATTTTTATTCTGTGGAATTTTCTGTTGACTATAAACCAGGAGAAGAGGATAATTAAAATCCCTACTATAATCTGGCTATATCCGATGCCAAAAACCCCTAAGTTGAGTGTCAACGCCAAAAATCCCAAAATAAAATATCCTAGGTTTTGGGTGACACTAACCAAGGACTCATACTCCAGCTTCTGATAAGCCTGAAAAATCCATCTCAGACTCAGAGACAGGTGACTTAAGAAAGATGCTAAGCCCATAAGTATGACAATTGTGACTGTTTCCTTCGGATACCCCATAAGGTTAATTACTGAAAACACCCCTAAAAAAGCTAAGGCAGCTAAAAAAAGCTTTAGTAATACTAAATTTCCTAAATATTTTTCAGTCCTGTTTTTATCCTGGGAAACCTCTCTTACTGCCAGAATGCTTATCCCTAAGTCATTTATTAAAAAAAATATGGCAGTGAAGGATAAAGCAAAACTGAACTTCCCCAAATCTAAAGGCCCCAAAAATCTTCCTATTATAATGAATAATAGAAAGTAGAAAATTTTGCCTGCAAATGTGGAAAGACCCAAGGTACCTGAATTTTTTAAGATGACAAAGGCTTTGCTATGAGACATTAACTTTTACCTCTTCTGCCGTTCTTTTTTTCCTCTTCTGTTTGGTCCCTCCGTAGTAATGGTAATAGTAGTAATAGTGATAAGAACCGTATACACTTTCCACTTTTATTTTATTTAATACTCCGCCGATAAGCCTGCCATTGACGTTCTGCAACAGGGTAGTCGCTCTGACTAACGCTTCTCTGGAAGTATGTCCGGAGGAAGCGATTAAAACCACTCCATCTAATAAGGTCGATAACACTGCGGCATCAGTTACTGCTATTACTGGCGGTGAATCAAATAAGATCATCTCATATTTTTCTTTTAGCTCTTCTAAAAGTGTTTTCATTTTCTTTGAACCTAAAAGCTCAGAAGGGTTAGGAGGAAGGACCCCACAGGTTAAAAGGCTTAAGTTTTCTATAGGAGTTTTCTGGATTATCTCCCGTAGGGGAACATTCCCTGCCAGATAGTTGGTCAACCCCGGATTTCTCTGGAGACTGAAGATGGAGTGCAAAACCGGGCGCCTCAGGTCAGAATCCACAAGTAAAGTGTTGGTTCCCATCTGAGCCATAGTAATTGCCAGGTTAGCTACAGTGGTGGATTTACCCTCGCCTGGCCCTGAGCTGGTTACCAGGATAGTCCTTAACGGTGAATCAAGTCTGGCAAATTGCAGATTAGTCCTGAAGGTTCGATATGCCTCGGAGATAGGTGACTTTGGCTCAAAATGGGTAACTAAATTTGAAGCAATTCTCTTTATCTGATAGTCTTCAGAACTCTCTTCTTCTTTCTTCAGCCTTTTATCTTTACTGCTCTTTATCAGAGGGATGGAGCCCAAGATCGAAAGTCCAGCACCTTCCACATCCTCAATACTTTTGAGAGAATTATCCAGTCTCTCCACAAAAAATGCCATACCCAATCCCAATCCCAGACCCAAGAGCGCACCTAAAAGAATGTTTATCTTCTTCTTAGGCTTTATGGGGTTCTCCGGAGGAAAGGCTTTATCTATGATCCTGACGCTACCGATCTGTCCAGCTTCTTTTATGCGTGATTCTTCATATTTTTCCTTTAACATTAAGAAGATATTCTCTCCCACCTTGGCATTTCTCTCCAGGCGAACTAATTTAAGGCTTTTCTCCGGCAAGGTGTTGAGATTATTTGAGTAGGTATCCACAATTTTCTTTAATGCCTCTGACTTAGCAGTTAAAGATTGGATCTCTATATCCAGGGTTAAAATCTTCTCCACTAACTCCCGGGAATAGGCTAAAGGGTCCGAAGAAGAAAGCTCTTTAGAAATTAACTGGGTAGTTTCCTTTATGAGCTTCTGCTTTATGTCCTCTATTCGATTGACTGTTTCTACCATCTTGGGATGATCTTCCGGGAAACCTTGGGCTAAAAATCCTGCTCTCATCCCTTCTAAATTTGCCATCTCCTGCCGTAGATGAGTTATCAAAGGACTGGAGATCTGAGATACATCTTCCACTAAATGGCTTTTTCTCTCCGAAAGCTGGTTTTGCATATAGGAGAGCCTTTTCTGATTAGCTTCCAGTTCAGTCTTAGCTTCGTTATACATAGACTCAAAATTGGCTGACTGTTTGACCAGCTCTTCTGTCTCTTCAGGCAGGGCCGCAACCTTTTCTTGCTCTTTATATGTTCTTAAAGCCTCCTCAGCCTGCTGCAATTCTTTCTGGATATTCGAAAGCTGTTCCTCTAAAAATTGGCGTACCTCGGTGATCTCTCCCCGGCTGATCTGGAGACTTTGTTTGTAATATTCTTCCGCAATGGTGTTGACTAAAAATGCAGCCAGATCAGGGTCCGGGGCAGTTGCTTTAACCTGAATTATGTCGGTCTCCTTTAAAGGCACTACCTTGATATTATTTTGCAGGATCAAGACCATATCGTTATTTTTGACCATATCTGCTTTTTTCCCTATAACTTTTGTTTCCCAGACCCTTTTATAGGGGGAGGATAGAAGGACCTGTAGAACCGATTCAGTCAGAGTTCGACTTTTAAGTATCTCCACTTGATTTTTGATCATCGTCTCCTGCTTTAAGTAAGAGGAGATCTCAAAGATCTCTTTTTTCATTCCTCCATCTTCCTCGATCATCAAGGTAGTAAAAGACTCGTAGACCGGTTGAGCGGTAAAAGAAAAGATTCCAGCGGAGAGAAGGATTATTAAAAAAGAACTGATTATGATCCACCCTCTCCTCTTCAGGATTATCAGGTAGTCCTGAAAGGAGATTTCTTTTTGAACCTGGGCTATCCTATTCTGCTCTTCCAATTTACTACTCCTTATTATTGAGTAAAAAGTTTAATCACGCTGGCTATCACCGCTAAATTATAGACAAAGGTTATGTATTTTGTAACCGCATGGAAGCTGTTTCGAGGAACTATAACTGTGTCCCCCGGTTTGATTAAAGGTATCTCTTCTGTTTTACCATCTCGAACACAATCCTTGACATTCACGGTGATGGTTTTGTTCTGGGAAAAATGTCTCAGGATTTTGACTTTGCTGAGCTTGGCATTTTCAGTCGGTCCTCCGGCTATGGAAAGCAGAGAGAGCAAATCAGTATTATCCGGCACCTCCACTATCCCTGGCTTAAATACCTCACCCCAGACATTCACTTTGATTAAAAGCTGGTTATTAGTTCCGGGAGCAAGAAAATAGCTCGAGCCGGTATTTCTCAAAGTTCCCTTATTTTCTTCCACCTGAGCCCAGACTAAATTCGATACCTGAAAAAAGAATAGATAGATTACCAAACCCAGGCTGATTAACTTTTTTAATCTTTTCATTTTTACCACCTTTGTTAGAAGTATTTTATTCTCATTTTTCTTTCGATATCTTCCGCTTGAAGGATCTTTTTGGGGTTCTCCTCAAAAAGCTTTAATGCTGTTCCCTCCCCCAGCTCATTTTTTATCCTCCTGAAAGCTTCTGCTAGAATGGTTATAGGTCGGTTATTTGAGTCATGTGCGTCACTGGCTAACAGATCCACCAGATCTTTTTCTAATAATCTCAAAGCTGACTTTTGAACTTTTTTGCCGAAACTTCCTAAAAGGGAGCCAGCGTTAAGCTGGATTAGAATTCCTGAATCTTTCAACTTCTCTAATCTTTCAAAGTCAATTTCTTGATTTAAACTTCTTTCCGGATGTGCCAGAATTGGAGATAGACCTTCTATAAGTAAGGAGAAAAGTATCCTCTCTGTAAAGGAGGGGAATTCTCCTAAGGGGAGTTCCAGGAATAAATATTTCTGAGTATGGTTCAGGAAGAAGCAAGGGAGGTCTTTCATTGAGCTAAGATCTTCCCTCAAATCTATCTCGCTTCCTAAATAGAGCTGGGTATCATTTTTTTCTTGAGCCATTCTTTCCTGAAGCTTTAAAAAGATCTCCATAACTTTTTCTGTTTTAGTTTTCTTAAAATTGGTTGAAAGATGGGGCGTGGCGCAGATTGCAGTTATCCCTATTTCCCTTCCTTCTTTTATCATCTGGACTGCTTCCTCCATAGATTTTGCTCCATCATCTATTCCCGGAAGAAGATGTGTATGTAAATCGATCATAGAATTATTTTAAATTAAAAAACAGTTCAAGTATTATCCTGGATTCTAAATGACTTGAAAAACCCCCCTTTTCTTCTCCGGCAGTTTGTCTTTAGCCTCCTGCTAAAGTTGATTGAGTCCATTCTTAGTGGACAAGCTCTTTTCCTTTTTATCGCCCCTTCTTGGGACATAGCTTATCCTTTTGAGTCAATTCGGCAACATAATGAAAATCTTAACTAAACTATGTTCAAATTTTTAGCAAAAGGTATGCCTACACTAAATAACTATACAAGTTTTGAATGTATCTCTTTGAATATTAAAGAATTAAGGTTTTGTAAGTTTTTAGAAACATGAATAAACAACGGTCAAAAAATGGAATATATTTCATTTAAAGAAGTAATTTTTTCCTGTGTCAGATTAATATTAAAAATGTCATTTGTCTGAACGCAAAAAAGTAAACCCTTAATCTTCTAATGTTCAATGAGTTAAGTCTAAAATCCCGATTTTGCTGAATTAAGTCTGTCGGCAAATTGAACATATTTAAAGCCTAAGATTTTGATTAAATAATTTTGGCAGATATCGGTGCTTTTAATTTGTTTTAAATCAACAAGTTATGGATTTAAATATAATTCAGGGTTTTGGCATATTAATTGCTTATATTTATAACAGAAAAATTAGATAAGGAGAGTGAGATATGAAAAAGAGAATTTTAGTTTTGAGCGTGGCAATCATCTTTATGTTATCTGTTTCAGCCTATTCCCAGATTCTATTAAGCGATAAGTTTGATTCATTTGATCCAGCCCTGTGGAATGATTATTCACATGACCAAGGTTATGCCTTTGTGGAAAATGGTTATCTTAATTTGAGAACAACGGAAGGAGTAAGATTCGGTAGAGGGCAAGTATCTTCTAATTTCAATCTTTCAGGAGATTTCATTACAAGTGTCGATTACGATTTAGTTAAATTTGATGATTTTTTCAGCAGCGCCACTTTTGGGATCTGGGCAACAGACAATTCTTTTGCTATGCTAATTGATCGAAAATTCGATGTGAACAGCGTTAATTATTATGAAGAGGTTCATTTTATGGTAGATGGGAACTGGCAAACTGGATTTGTCTCAGCTACATCAGATTTCAGTGGCAAGTTTAGATTAAGTAGAGTTGGTTCTGTACTTTCTGCTTCTTATTATTCAGGGAGTGATTGGCAGTTTGCAACTAGCGCTATGCTTCCTACAGGATACAATTCACCAGTGAGAGTTTTTATAGAAGCAGGTAATGATGGGGAGGCAGGTAATGCTCCAGAGGTCGTGGTTCACTATGATAATTTTATGGCTGATGCTCCAAATATAACTGGAGTTGATGAAAGATATCTCATCGCCCAGCCTGAGCCAGGAACAATAATCCTTCTGGGGAGCGGTCTTTTAGGCTTAGGAGCGTTTAACTACGTAAGAAGAAGAAAATAAAATCTGAGTGACATAGTTTTTATAAAAAAGTCCGCTAAGAAAGCGGACTTTTTTATTTTAGAATCCTCAGGTCTTATGCTATTGCTTGAGATGATCTGAAAATCGTTTAATCAAATATTTTATAGAGAGATGGTTAATCTCTGGAGATGGAGAATTAAGGAAATCGATGAACTGATGAAAAATTCCCTCTCTAAAGAGGCTTTAAAATATGTCTCTGAGAGGTATAGGTTTGATTGGAGATGAAAAAGTGAGTGGAGAAAACTCCCCCAATATTCTTATATACTTAAGTCTTTATCTTCTACTTTATATAATTTTGCTACTAATAAATTTATTTCGTCTTCATCTTCTTTTATTTTCTTTTGAATTTTTGAAAGGTTAAGTGAGTTTTTCCCAAATTTTATGGCCAGTTCCTTAAACAAATTTTGCACTGATATTTCTTTGAAGATGGTGGGGTATTTATAAGGAATTTCGATTTCCCAGATTTTCTCGATCAATTTATTTTTCTTCTTTTCAATGAAAAACTGATAGGATAAAGAATATAATAAATGCAATGCGTTGGAAGCATTCTTGAATTTGTAGGTCATTAGCCCCTGATTAGTATAAAAGCACAGCATATTATTTGCAAGTGCAATCTTAAAGTCAAGTAGTTTCGTCTGAGAGTCAACAGGGGTGCTCTTGGTTAAGACAGGCATACTATAAGACCTAAGATATTCTTTTACTGAAGTCGTACTATTTCCAAAAAGTGCCCTTGTACCATTGAACCATTCCTTCAATAATTGATAATTAAATGTCTTTAACTTGGTAATGTTTTTTGCTAATAGTTCCAATTTTTGGGCTATAGCAGTGTTGGGTATCCTGATCGGAAAATCTTCCAATGGTTTACCATCTATTTGTAATAGTTCACCTTTTCTTTTCCCGCGATGATAAAACCAAAAGTGAGCTAATTGAGAATTCAGAACTGCTGTGATGGCTTGGAGACTAACCTTCTTTGGAGCATCTTCTTTTTTAGTTATGATGTTGCAAGCCATACTTACGTAATAGGGGATTTCCACATAAGCAAAAGTAGGTATATCTGTTTGCCTTACACCGATTATTTTTAGGCTCTCAAATATTTTAGTTCTCCTCGGCCAATGGAGATGAAACCATTTGTTTTTTCCTTCCTTAGTTTCCCTTCTTAGCTCAGTTACTGATTTAAATCTTTTTAGATGACTCCTTAGATTGGGGAAATCTTCAATGTTTTCTATGGTGTCCTTAGTAGAATAGATAATGTAAGACTCATGCTGTGGATCTGTAAAATATGGTTCGATATCTGAAGCCCAGAAGAATGGCCTTATAACACCCTTCTCCTTTTTATTTAACCTTAACTTATCTAACGTCTTATGGCTAATAACAAAAACTTCATCATGTCTTTTTAGTTTCAATTTTTGTTCCAAAGCCATAATCTGTTCTTCTGTCGGGTCTAATACCCCCTCAGATAATAATATTTTTTTAAGAATTTTTGAGTTTATTTGATCCGGACCTGATACAATTCCTTGATTTATATCACAAATACCTTCTCTTCCTCCCAATCTTATATCCGTATTTTCTTGGATTATATCACATACATTTGTCACCTGCTTTGGAGAAAAGTATAGTTTACCAGAACTATCTAAAAGTCTATCTTGTCTGCCTGCTATAAATCTTTCAACTTCAGCAACTTCTTTTTCCTCAAATGCTTCTTTTAATTTGTCTTCTGTTATTCTTAAATCGATAATTCTGGATACAACAGGATATCCTAATTCCTTAGTTTTTTTGAAGCGAAAAACCATATTGTGTTGTCCAGGTGCAGATTCTTTGAAAACTTTGTATTCATTAAAATCGAAAAGTTCTTCTATTTTGGTCTCTTTCACTATTCGTTGAATCAGTCTTTTAGCACCTTCGGCCGTAGGCCAATAATGTGGAACAATAAAAGAGATTTCGCCACCCTCTTTTAAAAATGTAATACCCAAATGACAAAAGAAATACCAGTAGTCCATTTTGCCCTCATAGAACTCACCAATAAGAGAAGTATTTCTAATAGGTCGGAAAAGTTCCTTGTGGTCTTCCTCGCCGATATAGGGGGGATTCCCAATTACAAAATCGAATTCTCCAAAAGGAAATTCCAAATTCCAGAAAGTAGCAGTTTGGCTTAACTCCAATTCTGGATAGTTTTTTCGTGATTGCTTATTTAATTTTAGTCTAAGGTGGTTTCTAATTTTTTCCTTTAAACTCAAAACTTTTTCAACTATTCTACTGTCGAGTTTGAAATTCTTTTTATATTCTTTTTCCAGTTCTTTAATTTCTTTCCAATCCTCCGAGTATTCTTTCGATATTTCTTGTATTGTCTCTTGCCGATTTATTCCCAATAAAGAGTTCCCAGTAATAATGTTCAAAGAAAGATTAGGTAACGCATGAAGAATATTTTTTTCTTGTAGATTTTTCCAATAATATTGGTCAGGATTAGTCCGAATTAATCTTAACCATAAATTGAGCTTAGCAACTCCTACTGCTTTAGCATCCAAGTCACAACCATGAAGACAACTTAGAACGATTTTTTCTTTCCAATCGTCAAATACATCTTTACCCCTTGCCCACTCTTTAAAGAGTGGTATGCTGTTTTCTTTGTTCGCTTCGTTATATGAATAAATATATTCGTCTTGCCAATTTTGATACAACTCTGACAATTGGTCGAAAGCACATATTAAGAAACTCCCAGAACCTGGTGCTGGGTCAAGTATCTTTAGTCCAAAAAAATTGTCATTCATTATTTTTTTTGAACGTTCGAAATCGCCTTTTTGCAATAGTGTAATAGCTTCTTGGACAATTTCTTTAGCTTTTTTACCTACAGTTTTACTAACAATGTATTCTACTATCAATCGGCGAGTATAGTAAATTCCTCTTTCTTTTTTTAGCTCTGCCAAATATTGTTCATATACATGTCCCAAAACATCAAAGTCAATTATCGAAAAGTTAAAGTCATATAAACATGGATTGAAGATTACCCCTGTAATGGGTGAAATGTTCCCTAAAATAAGAAACTCCCATACTTCTGGAGAAATAAAGATGTTGTTTTGAGTAAAAAGCTCGGTATCATAATGTTTATAAATCCATTCATTTGTTTCCTCCAAAAGTTTTTTAGCAGCATCTAATTTCCTCCATTTATGAAATTTCTCTTTTAACTCATTTCTCAAATAATTGTAAGGAAGTGCTCCAATATCTTCTAATGTTCGAATAAAGATTAATTTATTAACAAAATTTACTGCTTCAGCGCTAACATCTTTGGTTTTTGGCACTACCTTTCCCTTGATATCGTTTTGAATTTGATCCATCCAAAGTTTTAAAGCCTTATAAAAACGCTCATCTAAACTTTCTTTATAAGATTCATCTTCCCATCTTCTAATCGTGTCTACAATCTTACTGTAATGTAGCTCTTCCAATTTATGGTCTGAGTTGGGATGCAGAAGCTGAAGGGTTTTTAAAGAAAGGAAATATTCAGTTTCAGATTTTAAAGACTTTTTTGAGTAAAAATACCAGTTAATGCCATCAGTTAGAACTAAAAAGTGAAGTTCTGGGCTACCTAAATATTTCTCAACTTGTTCCAGATGTTTCTGTAGACTATCTTTATAGCTAAAAACACCCTCACGTGCGATCAATAGGGGTGGTTTCTCTTCAAAACCAATACCGTAGCTTCCAATTCGGTAAGCATGGTCAATATCTCCTATTTCTAAGTGGTGTTCGCTTCCAAGAAGATAACCCAATTCTTCAAGGAGGTCTTTAAAAAACCATTGTTTGAAATTATCTTCTGGGTTTCCGGTTTTTTGAATAATAGTATTGATAAATTCATTAACTCGAGGATTTTGTAAGTTTAGTTCAGCTAAGTCTTTTAAATTTTTTACGGCATCCATATGATCTAAATTTTTTTACCTTAATAGTACGATAGCGTCCCTTCTTTTCTGGATCTTTCGAATCCTTTCTTAAGAATATTATCCCAGGCTCTTTTTGTCAAGCAGTTCTTTAAGATTATGTCAAGGAGGTTATGTTAGGTTTCTGAAAAAGTTGACTTTATTCAGGTTTTGCTCTTTAGAGATTTTTTCTAATCAG
>CAZMZF010000017.1:0-50447 GCA_964570765.1 uncultured Ignavibacteria bacterium | reverse complement strand
AGAAAAAATCTCTAAAGAGCAAAACCTGAATAAAGTCAACTTTTTCAGAGACCAACATAAAAAAACTTGACATGGAAGACGGTATCTCTCCCACCAACGGAGAGGGAGTTCAACCGTATCATCAGGGATGATACAATCCAAAATTATCTCACCATAATCCCCTCTTTATAAACCTCAATATTTTTCCAGGTATCCTCATCCTCTTTGTTTATATCATAGGGAAAATATCGAGCTTTTTTCCAATCCAAAAAACCTCCCAGACTGAAATAGATAGAGCTAAACTTGAAGTCAAGGGTGAGATCATAATTCCTGCCATCTACCACCCAGAGAGTTATTTTATCCTCTTCAGAAAGTACGCGAACATAACTCACCCAGGATAAAAATGACTCCCACCTTATTCCCTCTGGTAACTTCTTTTTAATATTTGGAAAAACAATATACCATTCTTCTTTTGCTTTTTCGATTTCCTTTTTAGCAATATAAGGCATAGCCTGTCCATAAACTCTTGCAGGGTCAAGAATAGAAAGAACCGGGCGCCAGCCTATTCTATTATTTACCCCACACAATATTATCTCCTTTTCCCCATCTCTATCAAAATCAAAACAATGCATACCATAAAAAATACCTGGATGCCAGTATTCAAATTTTTTATTCCCCTGGTAGTCTAAGACTGTCACCTGGTCTGGAAACCAGCGTACTTCTCCGCTGTTGACTATAATCTCTTTTTTAGAATCCCCATCTAAATCTTCAGTTTCAATGGCAATTGGATAAAAATACCCACTGTTGAGTCCCTCTCCTATTTGATAAACACCAGCTTCTCCCAGGAGAAATTCTCACAGCTTTTCTTTTTTATAATCTAAACAAATTGCTTTCCCAGTATTTCTCTCGTTATAATTTAATGCAACTAAAACTTCTGTGTTGCCATCGCCATTCAAATCTGAAAGTCTGACAAGTGGCTTTTCAAGAAATAATGATGACTTAATTGGAACTGGCAAAAATATGTCCCAGAGTACTTTATTAGCTTTATTCTTGACTATAAGATGATTCCCTTCTGCCTCTGCAAACGCCGGATTCCAATCCTCCCAGAACCTTGCATATTTATTAAACTGAAAATAAAGAACCAACACCAATATCAAAGTCAAAATCCCTAAAACTGCAATTGATACTCTCCTGCTTCTCAGCTTTATAATAAATGCTTTGCTGTCCTCTACTTTCAAATCCTGCTCTTTCGCCTTCTCTTTTTCTATTCTTATCTCAATCTTAGTCCCCTCTCCTATTTTACTCTCCACATTCCAGGAACCATATCTGTTTATAAACTCAACCGTCTCCTCTGTTATCCCCAAACCCAATCCAGACTGTTTGCCTTTAGTAAACCCCCTCTTGTAGAAAGTCTCTTTGGTCTTCTCATCCATCCCTAAACCATTATCCTCCACCACCACTGTCACTTCCTCTACCTTCCCTTCCACCAGCACCCTCACCACCCCAGCTTGTAGCAGGTAGCTTGGAGCTGGTAGCCCTGGAGCTTTTGCTCTACTGCCTCCACACCGTTCCGGATAAGATTTGAGATTAGCTTCTGCCAGTTTTTGTAGGTTTTATATGGTAACCTAAACCTTTCACCTATATTCTCATACCTCTCTTCTATTATTATCCCTTTCTCCTTGAGTATTCTATCCTTCTCTGTCCTCACTATCTTTGCCGCTTCTTTTATGACCTCATTCATGCTAAAAGTGAACCGCTGAGTTACCTTATCTATTAACTTTTCTGCTTCTTCGGATAAAGAAGTCAACTTGTTTCGAATCTGTGGAACTCTCTCTTTGCTTTTTTCTGTTCTTTTCAAAGCCTTCATTACATCTAAAACTTTATTATTAAGACTGACCCACAAAAAAGGGTCAGATGAAACAAGTAATAGATTTCGTCTCTGGTCTTTCAGTATTACCTTGAGTTGTCCAATCAAATCTTTAAAATAATTAAGATGTGTAGCAATATTCTCCCCCTTTTCCCAGGTGGAAAGGATTATCTCTAAAGAAGCAACTTTTTTCTTTCTTTCGTGAATCAGATCATCCCTTAAAGAGTTTAAAATCGCAAAATCTGGCTCCTTGCCTTCTAACCTGAGTGAAAGAAAGGTTAAAAAAGAAAAAATATAATCCCGGAAAATAATAAGGCAGATTAAAAGAATTAAGCTTACAGGATATATAAACATAAAATCGATTCGGGTTCGATAAATCGAACCCCTACATCATCGCATCTGTAGGGGCTTGATTTATCAAGCCCATGTAACTTCAGGAGTCCACAAGGGACTCCCCTACATCTGTTGCATCGTCACGGACGATGCACTCCAAAAAACACAACTCACGGCTAATTAATATGATTAAGTTGATGATCCGTTATAAGCATCTGCTTAATCCACTTTATCAGCCTCAAGGTCAAATTCGACTGTGAATTCCCTACCCTCTTTCTCTCCCAAGCGAACCTGTCCTACGGATCCGCTACCAGGAAAAGGTTCGCACTACGAAAAATAAATTGATCCCCCTACTCCACTACTATCTTTTTCTCTTTTATATAAATTTTCTTTGTTTCCCCTGGCTTCAAAATAAAGGTGTCAGATTCAAATTTCTCCGGCTTAACAAAAAGGAGAATCTTTTTCCAATAGGAAATTTTCTCCCATATCTCCGTAGGTCCTCCGGAAAGCTTATAGGTCTTTAAGTCCTCACTACGGGGAGCGAAGCCCGGCGTAGCCGTCGTATCCGCCTGGGGCGGATTATCGACTTTCAGGGTATCAGAAAAGACCTCTAATAAAGTAAGCTTATATCCATCTCTGAATCCAAAAAAACTCAAAGAGTTATCCCAGTTTAAAACCTCTGCTTGGAGCTTGAGTTTTTTATTCCCTGATATCTCAAATGTTTCTTCATAGGTTTTTCCCTCTTTACCTACAGTGTTAAAAAATAAAGTCAAATAAGAATCACCAGCCGGTTCTGTTTTAATTTCTCCGACAAATTTTTCAGAGACCAAAGAATCATAAGGACGCAGATAATTCTGCATCTGAAAAAATAAATAGGCAAAAAAGATAAACAGGATTGAGAAAAAGAAAATTATAAATCTGATTAGAGCTCCATAACCTCTTTTCTCAGACTCGTCTTGAGCATAACGAGCCCGGGCTAAGATCCAGAAAAAAAGTATAAAAAGTAAAACCAAACCCAAGCCAAGAAAAATCCCCCCAAAAATTGCAATTTTTGTTTCAGGCATAATTCCCCCTCTCCGGGTTTTATGTCCTATAAACCGAAACTCAGATGATGATTTAAACCATTTATTTTACTCTTTAAGTTAACCCTAAAAAGAGTCAACATTTAACAAAATGGATGTGGATAAATATCTTTTCGAACCCGCATTCTTTTATGACAACCCTTTATATTATAATAACTTAACATTCTATCCACATATCCTCTTTTTTTATCCACATTCTGAAAAAAATTCCTAATTTATATACTCATCTGGAACCAAAGGTATATCATCTTTTCTTATTTCATAATGCAAATGAGGAGTAGGTCTTCCTGTCCTTCCGGAAAGACCAATAACCTCACCCCTTTTTACTCTGTCACCTTCTTTGACGAAGATTTCTGAACAGCTACTATAATAAGTCTTATATCCATTTTCATGATTAACTATAACCAGTTTACCATATTTTTTATCTTCACCCACAAAATCTATTAGTCCATCTGCAGTAGCTTTTATTTCTGTTCCAATCTTAGCGGAGATATCAATCCCTGAATGCTCCTTTTTTCTGCCAGAGCTTAAAGAATAGTCTTTAATTATTTTCCCCTGAAGGGGTAAACCTGATGGAATGGTGGAAAAGATCGGTATCTTCTGGGTTTTCAACTGAGAAACTGTATCCTTAATACTTAATAGAGATAACTTTTCTATTCTAAGATTTTTGAGAGAATCTTTCTCTGCCGGGAATTTCACACCAGCTATCTGAGCAACTTGATGAGCAAATAATCGGTATTCCCTTAGCTCCTGTTCTAATTCCTTGACTTTTGAATTATAGATTTTCAACTGCTGGTTCTCCTTTGAAAGAGCTTGATTTAAGACCAGCTGGGAATTAAGTTTACCATAAGAGAAAATTAGAAAAATAAAAAAAGCTAAAAGAAGAAAAAATATCCCTGTCAAAAGAACCGCGATATTAATAGATAATTTGAAATTCAATCCTTTTCCCTGGTCCGGCCCTACGGGTCCGTTCCCGGATGAAATTGAAAAATTTAGGTGATGGATTTTTTTCATCCAGTTTTTTATAAAATCTTTAGAGTGTGAAGCTTTAGCTTTACCTCTCCAATTTGATTGATTTTAAAGACAACTGGCAAACCTATCCGGAAATTGGATCCGTAGGAAAGGTTCGCACTCCAGAAAAAATTTTTTAGAGACCTTATAGAGTTATCTCAAGTAACTCTAAGATCCTGTTCAAATCCTCATCTGAATAAAATTCAATTAAGATTTTTCCTCTTTTTCTACCTTTTACTATTTTAACTGAGGTCCCAAAATATTGTTTAAGTTTATCTTCGATTAATTGTAGCTGAGGATAAACTCTTTTCAATCTTCTTGCTTTGATTCTCCTTGTACCATAAATCCTTTCCTCAACTTCCCTAACTGATAACCCCTTCGCTATAATCTCTTTTGCGAATTCTATCCTTTGAATTTCGGAGTCTAAACTTAAAAGAGTCCTAGCATGACCTTCTGAAAGCTCACCTGAGATTATCTTTTTCTGAACCTCCTCTGGCAGATTTAAAAGTCTCAAAATGTTAGAAATAGTAGTCCGATCCTTCCCAACTTTTTTTGAAATATCCTCCTGGGAAAGACCGAATTCTTCAATTAATTTTTTATAACCTCTACCCTGATCGATCGGATTTAAGTCTTCCCTCTGAACATTTTCAACGATAGATAATTCGAGAGAACCCTCATTTGATACATTTTGTATCAAAATGGCTGGAATCAACGACAAACCAAGCTTTTTGATTGCAACAAGTCTCCTCTCTCCTGCAACTAATTCATATCCATCATCTATTTTCCTTACTATTATCGGCTGAATAACCCCCTTTTCTTTTATAGAATTTGCTAACTCATCTAACTTTTCCGGATCAAAGCTACCCCTCGGTTGAAAAGGATTTGGTTTAATCTTTTCAACTTCCAATTCTAAAACCCCTCTTTTCTCTTTTCCTAAAAATTTTTCTTCAGACTTGACTTCCTGAGGTAGATCAGGAATCAAGGCTTTTATCCCTTTACCCAAGGCTACTCTGGTCATGGTCTAAGATCTCCTTAGCTAAGTTTATATAGTTCTCTGCCCCGGTGGAGGTGATATCATAAAGTATAATCGGCTTTCCAAAACTCGGCGATTCAGAAATCCTGACATTCCTGTGAATTACCGTATGGTAAATTTTAGGACCGAAAAACTTTTTTGCCTCATCTGCTACCTGTTTGGACAGATTTAACCTGGCATCATACATAGTTAAAAGTACCCCTTCGATCTCTAAGTTTGGATTCAAACTTTTCTGAACTAAATTTATAGTATTTAAAAGCTGACCCAATCCCTCTAAGCCGTAATATTCACACTGAATTGGAATAAGAACAGAGTCCGAGGCAGTTAAAGTATTGATAGTCAAAAGTCCTAACGAAGGGGGCGTATCTATCAGGATAAAATTATATTCAGCTTTGATGGGTATCAAAGCTGAAGTCAACTTTTTTTCTCTATTTTCTAAATTCACTAACTCAACCTCAGAACCAACTAATCTCAAAGAGGATGGAGCAATCTCTAAAAAAGGGATTGTAGTCGGAAGGATTACCTCTTTAATCGGGACCCCATCAATCAGAACCTCGTAAATTGTTTTCTCTAATTTATTTTTATCAATCCCCATCCCGGAAGTTGTATTTGCTTGAGGGTCTAAATCAATCAACAGAACTTTTTTCTCAGCCATAGCCAGACAGGCAGAGAGATTCACGGCAGTTGTGGTTTTACCCACTCCCCCTTTTTGATTGGCAATTGCAATTACCTTTCCCATTATACAAATCCTTTTCTCATAAAATCAACTCCTTATGATTTTTGTATTTATAAGAGAGAAAGAGGAAAAAATCAAGAGGTTTTTTCAATGAGGACAAAAAATCTTTTTAAACTAATTTCAGGTATTTCAAAAAATTTTATATCTTTGATCTGTAATTTCAAATTTTCATTCAACTTAAGAAACTCTATGATCTCTGACTTATATGAGCTTCCCTTATAAGCTACCAGGACACCTTTATCTTTCAAAAACGGATAGGAAATTATAATTGTCTCTTTCAGTTTCCCAAAAGCCTTAGCAGTAACAAAATCTAAACCCTCTTTGAATCCCTGTAACTCCGGCAGATTTTCAATCCTTTCTTGAAAAACGGTTATATCTTTCAAGCCCAAAAGCTCGATCATCTTTTTCAAAAATAAAGTCTTTTTACGGATAGACTCAACCATTATTATTTTTAAATCATCTCTGATAATTTTCATCGGGATAGCGGGAAACCCTGCGCCTGAGCCTAAATCCATGATTTTTGAGCTTTGCGGAATCTGGAGAGCTTTGAAGACCAAAAGTGAATCAAAAAAATGTCTGTAAATATCCTCTGGCTTATCTTTTTTTCTGGAGATCAGGTTAATTTTTTTGTTCCAGGAGGAAAGCTCATTCAGATACCGGCTGAATCTTTCTTGAGATTCTAAAGAAAGATTTATATCAAGGTAGATTTTAACTAATTTTTTAAATTCTTCAATGGAGAAACAATCAGTATGTTTCACGTGAAACATTCCCCTTAAGCAGGTGTATCTTGAGAAAATACACCGCTTTTGGAAATAAACTGTTTCAGATAGACCATAAGAACAGCAATATCTCCTGGAGATACTCCTGAGATCCTCGATGCCTGTCCGATAGATCTGGGCTTTATTCTCATCAATTTTTCTGTTGCCTCCCTTTTAAAACCCTTAAGCTCGGTATAATCAAATTCTTCAGGTATGACCATATTCTCTAACTTCTTGTATTTCTCTATCTCCTTCAGTTCCCTTTGAATATAACCGTTATATTTTATTTCTATCTCCACTTTTTCTTTTACGATTTCCGGGAGTTCCTGAGGAACCTGGTCAATCTTAGCTAAATCTTCATAAGTTATCTCTGGCATTTTCAAAGCGTAGGCTAATGAGACTCTTTTCCCATCTTTCTCCTCCTCTAAAAACTTATCAAATGAACTTAAAGGGACAAAAACCTTTTTCAGTCTTTTCTTTTCCTCTTCAATTATTTTCTTCTTTTCTCTAAATTCCTGAAAAAGCTCATCTGAAATCAATCCATATTTATGCCCATACCTTATAAGTCGTTCATCTGCATTATCTTCCCTTAATATTAACCTGTGTTCAGCTCTGGAAGTGAACATCCTGTAAGGCTCAGAAGTTCCTTTAGTTACCAGATCATCAATCAAAACACCGATATAAGCTTGACTCCGATTTAAGATAAATGACTCCTCTTTTCTTAATTTAAGAACAGCATTTATCCCTGCCATAATCCCCTGTGCCCCTGCTTCTTCATAACCAGAAGTTCCGTTTATCTGCCCGGCAAAGAAAAGGTTCTCAACCAATTTCGTCTCTAAATTTGGTTTGAGCTGAGTTGGAGGGAAAAAATCATACTCAATCGCATATCCAGGTCTGGTCATCTCCACTTTTTCCAACCCGGGGACTATTCTTAAGGCTTTTAATTGGATATCCTCTGGCAGAGACGTGGCAAATCCGTTAACATAATATTCTGTGGTATTATCACCTTCCGGCTCTAAGAAAAGCTGATGCCTGATCTTTTCCCTGAATTTAACTACCTTATCCTCAATTGAAGGGCAGTATCTCGGACCTACCCCTTTTATTACACCGCTGTAAAGGGGTGAGCGGTCCAGGTTCTTTAAAATGAATTTGTGAGTAAAATCATTAGTATAAGTCAGATAACATGGATAGTCTTTATGCTCCAACTTTTTTGTTCTTATAGAGAAAGGTTTGATATTATTATCCCCTAACTGAGGAACTGTTTTGGAGAAATCAACTGTTTTACCGTCAATTCTGGGAGGGGTTCCGGTTTTAAGTCTGCCGATCTCAAAGCCAATCTCCTTAAGTTTATCTGAAACTTTTAAAGAAGGGAATTCACCAGCCCTTCCTGCAGGGAAGTTTACTAACCCAATATGAATTAACCCATTAAGAAAAGTCCCTGCAGTTAATATGACCGCATCTCCAAAATAAATAGTCCCAACTGATGATAAAACACCCCTAACTTTATTATTCTCTATAATAATCTCCTCAATATTCCCCTGTTTTAAAACCAGATTCCTTTGATTTTCTAAGGAGTTCCTCATAGCCATCTTATAAGCCACCCTATCACACTGAGCCCTTGAGGACCAGACCGCAGGACCTTTTTTCTTATTCAGGGTTTTAAACTGGATATAGGTTTTATCCGTAACATATCCCATTTCACCACCAAGAGCATCAATTTCCCGGACTAAATGACCCTTTGCCAGCCCCCCAATAGCAGGATTACAGGACATCTGGGCAATAGTCTCCTTATTCATAGTCAAAAGCAAAGTCTTGCACCCCATCCGGGCAGATGCCAGAGCCGCTTCACACCCCGCATGTCCAGCACCTATTACTATAACCTCAAATCTTTCCTGGTATTCAATCATTGTTAATAAAATGTTTCACGTGAAACTTATTGTCAAGGAAATAATTACCCAACAAACAATTGAATAATCATATTTGTTGGGTAAAGTAGAAAATAGAAGGCTTGCACCTTATCCGGGCAGAGGCTAAAGCCGCCTCAAACCCCGCATGCCCATCATCCACAACTATAACTTCAAATTCTTCTTGATATTCGAGTATGTCCGATGAAATCTGAAGTTTTTCTTTATTCATAAAACCTATAAGCTCTGAAATCAGTCTGAGCTTCGCGAGGTGGCCAAGCCACTCAACGCTTGTGTGATGCCTTTCGAAAGAGGAGCCAGCAAGCCCAGACGGAATACCCGATTGAGACGGGGAAACCAACATAGGACAGCGAATACGGCACCATCCTCGTCCCGACCACGATAGGCCAGCCGTATACAAGTCTGAGGAGATGAAAAATCCCGACCAGAAAAAAGATGGCACCGGAGATGATCAGGTAAAGTTTTTGACTCATATCATTACTCCTGCCTGTTGTCTAACTCCAGCGATCCCCTGCTGGCAAATGAGGCGGCAATTGACAATCAGGTTTATCCCATTGTTGACCGCCGGTTGATGCGCTGGCTGGGCGCTTTGCAGCCATCTATATGGTACTCTATTTATATGTTTATTTAGCGGACGCTAAATGTTTCCCGTGTTCGTTATTTCCTATATCACTTCCACCCCCCTTACTTTCAGAATATTCTCAAACTATATTTTTGTTTACTTTGGGCAGCTTCAATAACTCTTTACGATTTATTCTCATCTTACTTTTTTTACCTATCCTTCGTTCCAGCTGCAGGAATCTTCCTCAGCTTCATGATAAGGGATAAAATACCCAGTCCTATTAGTAGAGCGATGATGCCATAAACCCACCAGGGGATGTTCCGCCCAAAGAAGATCACATAGATAAAAGGCGCTACGTTAGCGCATAGAAAGATTGCGGCCCAGAGCATGACTTCCTTCCCGAGCTTTTTGGTGAGGGATTGAAAGGTGCGAAATAATGAATAGTAGAATACTGGCACACAAACCAGGTAAATAATCAGGAATACAACTGGATTGACACCATAATTATCACGAGCCATCTGTAATAGTTCCTCGATCTTTGATATTACATAATCTAGCATTCTCTAATATCTCCATTCATTCAATAATACAAGTGTTTAGCACCCAACGGATAAGCTTCACCTGCCCAAAAATGAACACCATAAGTTTAAGATAGTGAATGACTTGTAAGCTTTTGAGGGGATTCAAAAAACACGCTCCTTTGGGCCAGCTGTAGGCAGTAGTTAGATTATAAATTACCTATTTTCAATTAATCATCATTTATTGCTTCTTTGAGTAATGTGCCTGTCTAATAGTGTGACTAACTCATCTCGTGAATAATTGTGCTGGGGATTATCATTTTCGTCAAGCAGTTTATCTATCAGAGCATTAATCACCCTATCGCCTTCCCATTTTGTGCCGACTAAATATCTTAGCTTGGGCCTCTGTGAGAATAATGCATCGTACACGGCCATAGAAACTATTTCGGGCGAGGATGGCTTTCTATTCGTTTCCGATTCTTCTTCGTCGTCAGGCTGGGTAGGCTGGTTAAAGCTTGCCAGAACTTGTTCCGCTTCTTCTTTGAATGGGGGTGCTGCGCGCTGAAACCGGGCTACTGTACCTGGCATTGAATTTGAACCCATATTGGAGACAATTCCACCAGGCTGAACTATGCTTACCCACATTCCATAAGGCTCCAGTTCCTGGTTTAAAGAGACCGTGTAAGCCTCCAAAGCGTGTTTGGTCATGGTGTATGGACCAAAATACTTACTGGTGATAATTCCACCCTGAGAACCTATATTTACAATTCTGCCTTTTGACTCAATCAGCAATCTAACAAAGGTATTCGTCATCCGATGAGCACCAAAAACATTGACATCAAAAATATCGAACATTTCTTCATCTGTCCATGTGCTGAACATCCCGATTTCGCCGAGACCTGCATTGTTTACTAAGCCATATAATCCTTTACCTTCGTTCACAATGAAATCGAACGCATTCTGGATTTGCTGCGGGTTTCTAACATCCAATTTGATTGGGACGACATTCTGGATCTTCTCTAATTCTGCGAGGTCATTATCTTTCCGGGCAGTACCATAAACAATATGCCCTCGCGCGGCCAGATATCTGGCCAGGTGATTCCCGATACCGCTGCTTGCACCTGTTACTAAAATTGGGGATCCTGATTTTATCTTCATCTGAGTAACTTATTGGTAGCCGCAGACTTTAGTCTGCGTTACAGCGCTACAAGAAAGAATGCACCCACATGGGTGGCTACCTTCTTATCTCTGGAGTCCAATCAGCGCAACTTCTCGACAATGAGAAGAAAGTCCACATGAGCAGCCCAGGTAAAAGGCACGTTCGTAACGTTCGGGAATATTGAGATGACTTCACCCTCCAGGCCGTTCAGGAATTGCTCTAATTTGCTCTGGTCGGTTGTCATCCTGATATCGAACCGGTGCACCCTGTATTTCATAATCCCAACTCCTTTTTTATATAATTTACTATGTTTTTATGCTGATTACAAGGCCGTATATCATTAATTTTGAATAAAATCATCTGCAGGGTTCTTATAATGTTCATTCATTCTTAACAATTATACGATTTTTTCTCGTAATGGTTTCGGCACAAACGAGGTTGCCGACCTGTATTGAGCAGAGTCGAAGGAAGGCATTTTGGTCCGAGGAGCTGCAGGAACCGAGCCGTTTATACGCTGTTATGTGATGAAATCTGAAGTTTTTCTTTATTTATAAAATCAATAAACTCTAACAGAGGTTTAGCAATGTGTAAGGTGTGTGAGAATCATTGGTTAAGAACTGCTGCCAACTCATGTACCTAACGAGATGCGCTGTATCGTTTGCACTGTATCATTTTCATAATTCGCCACGTCGAGCATGGAAATGCGTCCCGTTATCGCAAACTCCTCCTTGTTCCAGCTTTCAGCCATTTCGATGCACTTTAGAGGGTCTTTTGAGTTCCCAATTCCCATATGCGGAACAAAGTTGGCAAAGAGCGCACGCTGTGGAAATAGCTTGCCGGCGTATAGTTTGTCGTGGAGCTTTACGATTTTGCTGTACCCTTCATCTGGCACCAGAAAAGTGTGATAATTATCGTTGAAGGAATCTTTATTGAGAACAGCACAACGGAGGCAGAACTCAAATGGTCGAACTCCCTGTACTTGCTTCACGATTTCCGAGATAAAAGGCTTGGCTTCCCAGCCTTTGCGTATAGGAAATACAAGCGCAAAATGTGGCTCAACCACATGGTAATATAACTCGTCATTACGTTTTCGGAATTCCTGTATCCGCTCATAATCGCTTTTTTTAATTTCCGGATACGCAAGCACTATTAATGCCATAGCTATTACTCCCCATTATGAAAGTTGATTTGAAAACCTTCTTGCATTTCGCTGCCTAATGCCATTGTTGGCCACTTTCTTTTCACGGCTTTCTTGATGAACCGAGCCTCTTCTTCTCCCTTTTCATTCCGAATCTGGATCCTGTGGACCGGAAGGAGCCAGAGGCGCTCTTCCATCGTCTCAAACCAGTCTGGCATATTTCGGTGCCCAGATGACCAAGAATACCGTCACTAGTTGGGAGTTTTTCCTCGATCCGGCGAAATGTTTGGCTCTTTTCCCTGTTCGGAACTTACTTCAACCTTTATTTTTCTTTCCCCTTCGAGAAGACCCAGAACACCCTCAAAGAATTTCTCTCCTTGTTTAGTAGCTTCCTCGTCCTTTGGCACTATTACTACTGGAATCTTCCCTTTGCCTGCTAACAATTCCAGTAGCATTCGCCTGAGAAGCTGAAACTCAAACTCGGTGGTTGCGTGTCCCTCGGGAGAATAGGCTCCTTTCCGAATTTGCACCGGGTCGAAGTCATAACCTAGAGACTTACCCATTTGACCAAGCAAAGATGCCAATAGTTCCTCTGTCTTCTGGTTCCAGACTACTGCCCTTTCCTTTTGATTCTCACCCTCTCTCGGATAGGAGTTCAAGTGGTCATGATATTCCTTCCAAGCGTTTAGTACAGCCTTGTCGGATGAATTAATAAATTCAAGCTCAATCATATTAAGAGCCTGCACGTGTTCAGGAGCCAGAACACGACCTCTGGTTGCCATAAGCATTTTGAACACCCAGAGTTTCCTCACCCGTCGTTCTCGCCAAAGTTCGATCTGTTTTTGAGCGAAAACTGCGAGGAACGGGGCTATTAAGATAGCCAGGATCATAAAACCATCGCTTATTGTCATACTTTCAACTCCTTATCTTGATTTTACGTGCGAAGGCGGAAGCCCGGCAGATTGATCGGCTGGTTAATGGAAAACCAATCAATCATTAATAAACTCTTCCATTTGTCTACACAAATAATAATTATAATCACCACTGCGATACATGTTTTTCCACTGCCTCCGCAATTCCACTAAGTACGAATACTCACATTCCTTAGCTAGTTTTTTGCTTTTGTGTAAGAATTCCCTAAAACCAGACATAACACCCAATCCTATTCCTACTCCAGAAAGTATGGTTAATGTGGCGGGATCAAGGGTTATAACCTTTTTTATTACTACCGTTGCAACTGGAAATGAAAGACTTTTTATTCCAGTCCAGCTTGTTACCTTTAGAATATCTGCACTTTTTTTATAATCGGTTATTGCTGAACCAATATCTTTCTTTAGATCGTTTACCTTATCTTGAATAATTTTGGGATCTGTACACTCAGAAATGCTTTTCGCAGCATTTTTTATTGCGTTGAAAAATCTATGTCGCTGGTCTCGTCTTTTTTTACGGAACTGCAAAAGTTCTTTTGTAGAAATAGAGGAAATATTTGACGGTAGGAAATCTTTTATAACTAGTATCGCTAGCTGATTTTCATAATCCCCTGATGGAAAGTCTTCTATAGCTCCGTCAAACCTAAAATATGTAGAACAGGTCCAAGCTGATGACAGATCAGTTACTAATTGCAACTTGTTTCTGTCTGCTATTGAATTGGCAAGATATGTCATATACTGTGCACTGAATTCAGTCGGTATATGCAACCAGTCACCTTGAGCACTGGCTTGACCTTTTGAGATAAGCATTTCTTTGAGTTTTGCATCAACTTTATTTTTATGTAAGCGTCTATAATCGTCAGCACTGTCTTCCTTGTTATGTGTAAGAGCTGCTGCATCCCAGTTTCTAGATTTCATCTTTTCAATAAATTCATCTGCAATACCTTTTGCATATTTTTGAGGATGAATTGCAACTCCAATCTCTCCACCCTCCTGTAATTCTAGAACATTAGGAGGTTCGTCGGGCTGATACCCTTCTGGAACAATCTTATAAATTCTATCCCATAATAACGAGGCTCCCCATAGCCACTCATAATCCTGAAATTCTATTGTCGGGTAGTAAAGTGCGTAATTATGAGCGGGCATAAAATCATACTCCTGAATGTATGGTTTCGGGACAATACAGATTTAATTTATTCTAATGAAAATTCCCTCACTCGCTTTCTTGACCATATACACCTCTTTTATTTATATCTCTACGAGCCGTAAAGCTTTTATCGGCTTTCATTTCCCTATGCAAAACTCCGAAAAAATCTTATTCAGGATATCTTCAGTTACAACCTTGCCTACAATCTCACCGATTGAATCTAAGGCGACCCTCAAATCCAAAACCACAAACTCAAAGCTCATATTTTTCATAAGACTATTCTTAGCCAATGATAGAGATTGAACTGCCTTTGTCAATGCTTCTTTATGCCTTAAATTAGTAATTAATCCGCCGAAGGCGGACTGGTCAAGTCCTTTTTTAAAAATTTCAGACTGTCATACTTTCCCATTTATAACCTCCGCCAACTTTTTAATTTGCCAATTTGTTGGAAAATTATTCATAACTACTCTATGATCCTCAATATATGCCTGACTATCTTTTTTCCTCTAACAACTCCAATAGTTCCTTGGCGCAGTAAACCTTGCCCCAGCGTTTATCAGTAACCTCAAAGAGTATCTTTGCTTCTTTTAATCTTTGTATGGCTGATTTAGCAGTAGGATAAGTTGTCTCTAACTTCTTAGAAGCGTAGGGAACTGTTACAAAAGGATTTAAAAATATCTCTTCTAATAATTTTAAAACATATATCGAGGTCCTCTGTTGTTGTATAAGCTTACGATATTTCTCAAGCAAGTTAAGTATAGACCTGGAGTTCTTCACTGCATCCTTAGATTGAACAGCAACTCCACGCAGAAAAAATTTAATCCATTCCTCCCACACTCCTTTCTCGCTCACTGCCATCAATCTATCATAATATTCATTGCGATATTTCTCAAAAAAGGAGCTGAGGTAAAGTAGAGGGTAAACCAGATATTTTTTCTCGCATAAGAATAGCGTAATTAACAATCGACCAATTCTTCCATTTCCGTCTAAAAATGGATGAATTGCTTCGAATTGATAATGAATTAAGGCACATTGAATAAGACCGGGAAAATTTTCTCTTTCATGCAAAAATTTTTCAAAATCTTTTAAAGCTTCGTTCATCTCCTGCACTGGAGGAGGTATAAACTCTGCTTCATTTAGAGTGCATCCTGGTGGACCTATCCAGTTTTGACTACGCCTGAATTCACCTGGCGTCAAATGTTCACCTCTCACTCCTCGCATTAATTCTTTATGAATTTCTCTAATAAGACGGAGACAAAGGGGGAGCTCTTTTAATCTTTTTATGCCATAGTTCATAGCATGCACATAATTCACCACTTCCAGGACATCCGTCCTTTCAGTTTCTCTTCTTCTTTCTTCCTTATTGGCAGCCTCAAAATAAAAAAGGTCTGAAAGCGAAGCCTGTGTTCCTTCAATCTTTGAACTGAGGACTGCTTCTCTTTTGATATATGGGGTAATAAGAAGATCTGGATTAGGTAGAAGAGCCCCTACACCTGATAAATTACCCAATTGATGATCTGCCTCAGAAAGTAAAGCTACTAATTCTTTGGTATAAGCTATTGCTGGAGGTAAAGGATTAGGCACAAAAGCCCAATAACCCCTTTCTGTTTTTATTGGTTTTCCAGCCTGACTATTTTTAAATCTATCTAAATCCATTTTTATTCCCTAATCTATTATCTAACAACAAGTATCGCATATTAAAGCTCTCTTTAATTATACGCAACGCTTTTAAAGAAATAAAGCTTTTTCTTTAATTTCAACCCAAGCAATTAAAGTTTCCTTCAACCACCTATTTATTACAGACCTTGCTTAAAATTTAGATCTCGTTACTAACTATCTGTAATTTTATTTCCCTATACAAAACTCCGAAAAAATCTTATTCAGGATATCTTCAGTTACAACCTTTCCCATAATCTCACCAATCGAATCCAAGGCAACTCTCAAATCTAAAACCACAAACTCAAAGCTCATATTTTTCAATAAGCTTTCCTTTGCCAATGATAGAGATTGAACTGCCTTTGTCAATGCTTCTTTATGTCTTAAATTAGTAATTATTATCTCCTGGTCAAGACCTTTTTTAGAAAAGAATGCCTCTGAGGCGATTTTTTCTTTTAATTCTTCTATACCCCAGCCTTTCAAAGCTGAGATATTATGAATTTTTTTAGATATTTCTTTTTGCTCTAATCCTTCAGAGAGCTTTTTTTCTATTTCTTTGACTTTTTCATCTGAGACTATATCCACCTTATTAATCGCAATGAGATAACTAAAATCGGCTAATTCTTTTTCTAAGTCTTTATCCTCTTTTGTGATACCGGTCTCCGCATCCACAACAAAAACTATAAAGTCAGCTTTATTAATCTCTATCTTTGTCTTTTTAATCCCTTCGATTTCGATTTTATCTTCAGAGACCCGGAACCCGGCAGTATCGGTCAACCTCACAGGCAGTCCCTTGAAATTAGTATATTCGCTGATCACATCCCTGGTTGTCCCGGGAATTGGGGTAACAATAGCCCTTTCTTCTTTCAAAAATGCATTCAAAAGTGAAGATTTACCAACATTGGTCTTTCCCACAATTACCACTCTTAATCCTTCTCTTAGAATCTTCCCCTCTTCGTAGGTCTCAATTAAACTTTTTATCTGGAATTCAATCTTTTCAATCTTTTCTAAAACAACAGACCTATCCAGATCCTCAATCTCTTCCTCAGGAAAATCTATCCTTGCTTCCAATTCAGCTAAGATAGAAATCAACTCTTCCCGAATAAGATTTAACCTCTCTGACAATTCACCCTGGAGATGCTTCAGGCTGTGTTTCAGGCTTAAATCAGTTTTCGCCTTTATGATCTCTGCAACTGCTTCAGCCTGGGCTAAATCGATCCTTCCATTTAAAAATGCCCGCAAAGTGAACTCTCCGGGATTTGCAATTCTTGCCCCACACTTTATTATCTCCTGCAGAACCCGGTAAAGAATATAAGGACTTCCATGACAGCTAATCTCTACCAGGTCTTCTTTGGTATAGCTTTTAGGTGCCTTGAAGATTGTAAGATACACTTCGTCTATCACCTGCCTGGAATCCGGAGAAATTAGCTTTCCGTAATTTGCTTTATGACTCTCTGCTTTACTGGGAAAGATTTCCCCTTTGAAGATTTTATCCGCAATAGAAACAGCTTTTTTACCGCTGATTCTTACTATTCCGATTCCGCTTTCACCAAAGGGAGTAGAAATAGCTGTTATGGTATCTTCTGTGTCAGAGAGATACCCCAAAGATTTCTCCATATTCTTGAACTCTTATCTAAACAGTCGCCACTTTGGGCTTGGTCTTGGATTTAATATAATATTGTTCGATCAAAGAGAGGATATTAAAGAAGGTCCAGTATAAAGTTAGCCCTGCTGGAAAACTCTTAAACAGAAAGAAAAATAAAATAGGCATCATATAAACCATAGCCATTTGTTTTGGATCTTTTATGGTCATCTTTTGCTGCCAGAACATAGTAACTGCCATTATTACAGGTAAAATGTAATATTTGTCCATTTGAGATAAGTCGTTTAACCAAAAAATGAATTTAGCACCTCTTAATTCTATTGTGCTTCTGAAAACAACAAATAGACCATAAAATAAAGGCATCTGTAGTAAAAGCGGAAGACAACCTCCAAAAGGATTAACTTTTTCGTCTTTATATAACTTCATTATCTCCTGATTCATTCTCTGCGGGTCTTTTTTATATTTTTCTTTTAAAGCTGCCATCTTGGGCTGTAAATCTTGCATTTTGGTAGCAGAGGTAACACTCTTATGTGTCAGGGGATGAAAAAGAATTTTAATTAATATCGTGAAAACGATAATTACCAACCCGTAATTGGGAATAACCTTATGCAGATTAACGAATATCCATAAGACCGCCAGGGAAAATGGCTTAATAATCTTCCAACCCAGATCAACTAAATTTTCCAAGCCTATTTTATAACCCTTCAAAATATGGTAATCGATCGGACCAATATAAACCATAAAACTATCCTGAAAAGAATCACCAGAAGCAGGCATCTCTAAAGAAACACTTATCTTTTTCTTCTCTAACTTTTTATTATCTATATATTTAACTTCCCGGATACCTTCTGCCTTAAAACCTGAACCGACCTTTGAAAGCGGAACTAAAGAAGCGAGAAAATATTTACTCCGGGTAGCAACCCATTTTGTTTCGCCTGACCTGGATTCCTCCATCCTGCCGATATCCGAACCCTTGGGTTGCTGGAAATTCTTGATTTTAATTACCTCGGTCCCCATCAAGGAGGAAGCTTCATAATAACTTAAGTCTTCTTGTTGATTAGTCTCCGTAGGTTTGATCCCGCCTCCCCAGGAGAAAACATAACTTCTGCCCAAAGTTTTATCTTTGGAAGAAATTCCTAATTGGAGCTGAAAATCGTACCTGTTTTCAAAGAAAAGAAATCTTTTTATAATATTTAATCCCGTTTCATCTGAAAAAGTAAAAGTTAAAGTATCAACCGGATGAGCCTTAGAGAGAAAAAGAGTGTCTTTATCCACGCTGAAATCGAGTTGACTTGAATTCAGGGCTAAATCCGGAAAAGTTATATTTAAAGGAAAAATTGTATCTGAAGGGATAATCTCAATTGGACCATCCTGGGAATAACTAAATTTTTTAAAGGTAAAACTTTTTAGAACACCCCCTTTTGAACTAAACACCCCTTTGAAAAGAGAATTTTCTACAAAAACTTCTTTCTCAGGCATAACTTGAGGAGCAGGCGAGATTTCAACTAAAGGCTCCTGGGGAAGCTTTTCCTCTTTCTCTTGAAGAGTTAGACTATCCGAAATCACTACCTCCTGTTTAGGTGGAGGAGTAATCCCTTTACCCCCGGTGATCAACTGAACATAATAAGGGTATAAGACTATGATAAGTCCTACGAACAGTAATCCGATTACAGTCCTTTTATCCAATTCTTTTCTCCTTAGGCAAACCTACCTTTTTTAGATTATGATTTGAGACTGGGTCATATCCTCCAGCAGAAAAAGGGTTACATTTCAAAATCCTCTTAAAAGAAAGCCAGCTACCTTTTAAAATCCCAAAAGATTGTAATGCCTGGATAGAAAATTCTGAGCAGGAGGGATAATATCTACAGCTCGGAGGGAATATGATTCCCAGGGTGTTCTGATAGATTCTTATTAAAAAAATAAAAAGTTTATTCATCCGATTTTTGTTTGAGTTTAACCAGATCCAGAAACTCAGTTAAAATTTCATTATACCTTATCTCTTTTTCCTTAGACCTGTAGATCAGAATAACTTTCTCGCCCGGTAAAAATTTCTCCTTGTTTTTTCTGATTACCTCTCTTAAGATCCTTTTTACTCTGTTCCTTTTGACTGCTCCCTTTAATCCGGAACTAACTCCGATCCCGAATTTTATATTTTCTTCTTGGGTTTCCAAGCGCAAAAGAATTAGATTCTGACCAAAGGTCCTAACCCCTTTTCTCATTACCTCTTCCCATTCTTTTTTCTTTTTGATTCGAAGAGATTTAGGAAACCCCTCCTTTTTCATCCTTTACCTTCGACCTTAACTGTCAGTCTTTTTCTTTTTTTCATCCTTCTCCGCTTTAAAACCTTTATGCCACCTTTGGTCTTAATCCTTTTCCTGAAGCCATGTCCCCTTAGCTTTTTTATCCTTGAAGGCTGATAAGTTCTTTTCATCTCTCACATCTCCTGTGAATTCATTCTACTTTTTAAGTATTATATAATCCGCCTTGGACGGAGTCAAGCGAAAAGAAAGATAGATTTATCCGAATTTGGATCCTGTGGACATGTTTTTTTCTTATCATCTTTATCTGAATGAAGATATCCGTCTGTTTAATTTTGAAACACAATAAAATTACAATCGATTTTCAAAAATTGCTAAAAATTCTTTGATTAAAATCTTTTTAATCTATACTTCATAAACGAATTAAATTTTTTCAAAAGTTTTTTTCTAAAATCTCTTGACAAGTAAAAAAAGAGTCCTATTATCAAGACAGAAACTGATGGAGGGAATTTAAGAGTATAGATTTTAAGTTGAAAGAGGAGATTTTATCCAAAAGATATATTCATAGAATTTGAAATTTTTTGTGGATAATTAAGGGCTATTCTATAGATATAACCTCATAACCCTAAGCAAAACAAAGGAAATTTTTTTATACACATCTGTGGATAACCTTCCACATCTAAGGAAATAAAACTGTTTATTTATTGAGACTCAAAATCGAGAAAAATTTTTATGCCTTTAAACAACGAAAAGGTCTGGGAAGAATGTCTTGACATTCTCAGTCAGAAAATAAAAAAACAAAGTTTTCATACCTGGCTCAGGCCTACAAAGGGGATCTCCTGTGAGGAAAAGGTGTTGAAGGTGGCAGTTCCAAATAAATTTGTGGCAGAGTGGCTGGAAGAGCATTACCTTGAACAAATTCATGAAACCATAGATAAAGTTGCTCAGGAAAATTTACCTCTATCTTTCTTGATCTCCACAGAAATGGGGGAGACTATAACCAGAATAAATTTTGAGGATAAAAATTCTTCTGTCCTCTCAAAAAATTCAAAACTAAATCAGAAAAAAAATTGCCAGTTCAATCCCAGATATACCTTTGAGACCTTCGTGGTTGGAGAGAGTAATCAGTTTGCCCATGCAGCTGCCTTAGCTGTGGCTGAAGCACCTGGTAAGACCAAATTCAACCCTTTATTCATTTACGGAGGTGTGGGCTTGGGGAAAACCCATTTAGCTCAGGCAATTGGTCATTATGTGAACGAGGAATATAAAGAGTTAAATGTACTCTATGCCACCAGCGAGAAGTTTACCAACGACTTCATCAATTCTATCACCAATAATACTGCTCAGGAGTTCGTCAACTTCTATCGAAATGTTGACCTTCTTCTTTTAGACGATATTCAGTTTTTAGCTGGCAAGGAAAGCACGCAGGTTCAGTTCTTCCATGCCTTCAATGCCCTTTACCAGAGTGGCAAGCAGATAGTTTTAACTTCAGACCGTCCGCCTAAAGAGATCAAAGGATTAGAGGAGAGGCTTTTATCCCGGATGCAATGGGGTCTGGTTACAGATATCCAGCCACCGGATTTAGAGACCAGGATCGCTATCCTTCAGAAAAAAAGCGAATCAGACGGGATAACCATTCCTCAGGAAATAGCAGTATTTATAGCAGACAATATAACTTCTAATATTCGGGAGTTAGAAGGTGCCTTGATCCGGCTTTTAGCTTATTCTTCCTTGAATGGCAAAGAGTTAAGTGTAGAATTGGCCAAAGAGGTCTTAAAAGATGTTATTAAAAATGGTTCCAGGGAGATAACCATAAGTGATATTCGAAAAAAAGTAGCAGAAAGTTTTAACCTTTCAGAGGAAAACCTTTGTTCTAAGAAAAAAACACAGGAGATAGCCTTAGCCCGTCAGGTGGCAATGTATTTAGCCCGGAGCCTGACCAAAGCCTCTCTTAAAACCATCGGCTTGGAATTCGGGGGAAGAGATCATTCCACAGTAATTCATGCTTATAATCTAATTGTGGATAATCTAAAAAAAGATCTGGATTTTAAATTAAAGGTGGATGGGATTATCAACTTTTTGTATTCATCCTAATTTGTCGAATTTGACCTTGAGGGATCCTATGGATAAATTGTGGATTAGATGTGTATGAAATTTTCTTTAATTTTATAGTTGAAATATTTCTAATTTATTAATATCTTATCAACTAATGAAAGTTTTATTTTCTATAATTAAAATATGTGCCTAATAAAGAGTTAATAAAAGATGAATTTAACTTATCCACAAATCCACATTATTATTAATATTAATATTTTATATTTATTTAATTAAATAATCAAGGAGGAATAAAATGAAGTTCACAATTTTAAAAAGCAAGTTTCTTTCTGCCTTACAGGATATTGTTAATGTGGTTCCCAGTAAAACCACTCTGCCAGTTTTATCTCACTTACTTTTAGAAGTAGATGATTCTAAGCTTAAATTAGCTGCTACCGATTTGGATATATCGATTGTAACTACCATACCGGCAAATGTGGTAAAAAAAGGTGGAATAACCATCCCTGCTAAAACATTAACTGATATAATCAGGGAATCACCCGAGACCCAGATAGAGATCAATACCACTGAAAACCGGATGGAGTTAAAGATTGATCAGGGTATTTATAAATTACCCGGCTTGCCAGTGGACGAGTTCCCTAAATTACCAACGGTAAATCTATCCAAGGAGATAAAAATATCTGGTTCCGATCTTTGCCGGATGATAAGAAAAACCATCTTTGCTATTTCTACAGATGAAACCAGACCAGCCCTAAATGGTGTTTTGTGGCACACCAAAGGTGAGAATATGCAGATGGTAGCCACAGATGGTCACCGCTTAGCAAAATTCTCCAGGGTAAACAAGAAATTGAAAGGGTTACATGAAGACGTGATCGTACCCCCGAAGATCTTAAATCTTTTACTCAGGTTAATAGGGGATCAGGATAAAGAGATTGGGGTGATTTTTGAGGAAAAAAATCTAATCTTCGATTTAGGGGATACGATTTTATCCACCCGGTTAATAGAAGGACCTTACCCGAACTTCGAACAGGTTATACCTAAGGATAATGATAAAAAATTAATCGTGGATAAGGAGCTTTTAGCTTCAACCGTGAGAAGGGTCTCCATACTTTCAAATATGCTTACCCATCAGGTGAAATTCTCTATAAAAAAAGATAGCTTAGAGCTTTCTTCTGCCAACTTCGACATAGGTGGAGAGGCCAAGGAGAAAATCCCCTGCGAATATAAAAATGATGAGATGGATATCGGTTATAATGCCCTTTACATTCAGGATGTCTTAAAACAGACCGATGGAGACGAGGTGGTTTTTGAGTTCTCCAGCCCGGTCTCAGCCGGTGTGGTCTATTCAACTCAGAAAAAGGAAGATGAGGAGTATCTGTGTTTGATAATGCCGCTGAGATTGGTGGAATAAGAGAGTAGGAACAGGCAAGTCCGAGAAACCCGCCAAAGGCGGGTAGGAAATGTCTGTTCTAAGACGTTTAAATAAAAATTGTTATAATTAAAATATGATGTATTCAGATATTAAGGTTCAAAAAAAAGAATCAGGTCCGAATTTGGATCCTGTGGAGAAGCTCAGAGTAAAAATATCCGCACTGCGTCTATCCCTCCAGAATTGGGGGTATATACGCAATAATTGCGGATACGAACGAGTTAGGCGACATTTTGCTTGGCGAAATTTAAATAGCTGAATGGAGGCATAAATAAAATATGAACATCCCAAATCGTGAAGAATTTCTCAGGGGTTGTGAGGAATTTGAAAAACATGAGAAGCGGGATGTTATGTATAAAGTAGCAACTTTCCTTGTAACTCATTTTTGGGGTAAACCTTCAGATATGGCAGATGGTTTAGGTGTATTGTTATTGACCTGGAATCAGGCATTTTATAGGTATGGGATTTTTGATTTCGATAAACTTGAAAAATGTATAGCCGATAATCTCCCCAAAATTGAAAACTTCAGAAATAGAGACATTTCCAGTTTATCAAGTTCCGATGAAGGTGACATAAAGCATTTATTCAACAATTTTCTCGAAGCCCTGCAAATTGATTCAGGCAAAATGCGAGGAAGGAAAAGCCCCGTTGCGGTAGCTAAAACATTGCACCTTTTAGCTCCTACTTTCTTCCCTCTCTGGGACGATAAAATTGCACGGGCTTATGGGTGCTATTACAATGAGAATCCTGCGGAAAAATATATCTCATTCTGTGAAATTACGAAAACCATAGCAGATAAAGTTAGGAACTACATTAATAGACCTGATAAAACACTCACCAAGCTAATTGATGAATACAATTACTCAAAATATACACAAGGATGGATTTGAAAATGAACCGCCAAGCAAAACGCATCGTCACTATAGTGGCTCGCCCTTCGGGTCGCCTAACAGCGGATAAAAGGGAAATCAAAGATTTCTCCAAATTGCCTTCGGCAACTTCTTTTATCCCCAAGTTATACGACATGACCATTAGCATATATCTAAGGGGATGTGATTAATAATGGAAAGAATTGACCCCGTTAATTTCCAAGGTCCCAGAGCATATTTTACTGATTTCGATTATAAGATCGTGAGATTTAAACATCGTAAAGAGGCATATAGAAGAGAAGTAGAGCGTAGATTGAAGATTATCTCTGCCTGATAATGCCGCTGAGGTTGGATGAGTAATAGGTTTTGTAATTTTCCAATAAAAAGAAAGATTGAATCCGGAGATCTTTGTTATTGATGCAAGAAAAAGAAGGGAATAATTTAACCTACCCTAGTAGGATATCACCGTCACTCTTTTTTTTGAACCACCCCCCAAAAAATGCTTGCGGAATTTTAGAATTCAGTTATATTTATAACATAAGAAGAATAGACTCTTTAAATTTAATATTACAAGCAAGGAGGATTTATGCTCAAGGTGATCTTGATTTGTCTTTTTATCTTCTTTTTAACTCAACCCATCTTTGCCCAGGAGGTTGATACTGCTTGGGTTAGGACTTATGACACAGAGCCTTACAATTACACTCAGTCCAATGGAATTGAGGTGGATAATATTGGGAATGTCTATGTGACAGGGTACAACCACATTGACATGTTCGGGGACATATGGGTTACTATAAAATATTATCCAAACGGGGATACCGCGTGGTTACGAACATCCCTTCAATGGTTCCAAAGTTATAGGACTGATAGAGCACAAGCAATATTGATTGACAGTTCTGGAGATGTTTACGTTACTGGATACATCCACTTCCCTTATTATTTCGATTATGCAACGGTGAAGTGCTATCCTGACGGAGATACTGGTTGGCTACGGACATATAATGGAGGCTCATCTCGATATTGTATTGACATGGCTGTAGCGATGGCTTTGGATAAACAAGGGAATATATATGTGACAGGGAAAAGCAATTGTAGCGGGTACCCCACCATAAAGTATGACGCATCTGGAAATGAAATTTGGGTGAAAACATACGAAGGGGGCGAGGCAACAGCCATAGCTATAGACAATCTTGGGAACATCTATGTTACCGGTAGCGACGGGGATTATGTTACTATTAAATATAAACCCGATGGAGATACTGCTTGGGTAAGAAGATACAACGGCCCGGGAAACAGTTATGACGGGGCTAACGCCATAGCAGTAGATGGTCTTGGCAACGTTTATGTAACTGGTCACTCTGACAGTAGTGAAATTTCCTCAAACTATACGACTATTAAATACTATCCCAATGGAGATACGGCTTGGGTTAGAATATACTCTAGTGGTGGGTCAAACGAGGCAAAAGCCATAGCTATTGACAGTTCTGGCTATGTCTATGTGACTGGAACAAGCGGAACCATAAAATATGATTTTTATGGAAACCTATTATGGTTCGGTTCATGGGGAGGAAATGACATAGCTTTAGACACTTTTGGTAATGTTTATGTAACAGGAAATGGTTTCACTGCAAAGTACTATCCTAACGGTGACAGTGCTTGGACAACACAATCCGGTGGTCTTAGTATGGTCTTAGGTGATTCCGGTTATGTCTATGTAACCGGAGGTAACTACGTAACTATTAAATATTGGCAAAACTATCCTCCTAATCTGTTTTCTTTGCTATCTCCTGTGAATGATACAGTTATTATTATTACTACTGACTCTTCCTATGTTGTTAGTTATGAGTGGGAATCTGCTATAGACAAAGACCCATGGGACACAGTTAAATATAACCTGTATATCAGCACTTCTTCCACATTTCACCCGGATTCGACAGATGTTTATAACAATCTTTTGGTGAACCAATATACAGATACTCTTAAATCAGGTGAATTTCACTGGAAGGTACGAGCTTACGACAACCGAGGTGAAACTTGGTCCCAAGAACTATGGAGTTTTATTTGTGGTATCCTTGGTGATTCAAATGGTGATAAACAAGTGAACGTTTCAGATGTGGTTTATCTGATAAATTATTTATTCAAGGGAGGTCCAGCACCTGTTCCCGCACCTATAGTGGGAGATGCTAATTGTGACGGAAAGGTAACGGTGAGCGATGTAATCTATTTAATCAACTACCTCTTTAAAGGCGGACCACCACCGGCCTGTTAAAATGGGTAGCTCACCTTTCGGTGAGCTATTGGGTCGGGGGCACTCGTCGGTCGGGTTCACTCACTTCAAATTGCCTTTGCTAAATAGCAGGAAAGACCGCCCTTATGGCTGTCTTTTTTTTCAAAAAAATTTACCTAACTCCAAGAAAAATAGTTGCTTATTAGAATCGTAGATATTATATTAAATCTATGCAGATAAGGAGTAGAACAGAACCAGAAAGCTTAAGGGGGGTTCTTCAGAACCTCTTAAGGAGCCTGGGATTAGAAAAAAGGATTAAGGAACAAGAGCTTGTTCTAAACTGGGAAAAGATAGTTGGTGAAAAAATAGCAGATAAAGCCAAAGCGTATAAGATAGAAAGGAATAAACTTTTTGTCAGGGTAGAAAGCTCTTGCTGGAGAAATGAGCTTTTTTATCTTAAAAAAGATATTATTGAGAAGCTAAACCGTTCAGTAAAACAGGAAATAGTTAAAGATATAATCTTCCTCAATTGATTTATTTTTTATCCGTTTTGATATGGCGACCCTGAAAGAGACTGTTGAAAAACAGAACCAACAAAGTGTCATTCTGAGTCCCCGTAGGGGGCGAAGAATCTCCATATGAATCAAAGAGATTCTTCGGTCGTTACTCTCCCTCAGAATGACAGCAATGGGTTTTCTGAAATCCTCTTGAATCGATCCCGCCTGCGGCGGGATAAAGGGGAAGAAAGATATGAGCAAAACCAGAGAAGAGTCCGAATTAGAATCGGTGGAAAAAATTAAGTTGGGACACCATTACGATGCCACCACCATTACAGTTTTAAAAGGGCTGGAAGCGGTTAGAAGAAGACCGGCTATGTATATCGGCGATACCAGCACCAGAGGATTGCATCATCTGGTCTATGAGGTGGTGGACAATAGTATTGATGAAGCCATGGCTGGTTTTTGCAATACCATTAAGGTCTGTATTAATGAAGATAACAGCGTAGCAGTTGAGGATAATGGAAGAGGGATCCCGGTGGATATGCACCCCACTCAGAAAAAGCCAGCCTTAGAAGTGGTTATGACCATGCTGCATGCAGGAGGGAAATTCGACCATCAAACTTACAAGGTCTCAGGCGGTCTGCACGGAGTGGGGGTTTCGGTGGTAAATGCTTTATCCGAATGGTGCGAGGTGGAGGTATCCAGGGATGGAAAGATCTATTTTCAAAGGTATGAAGAAGGGAATACAAAAACCGAGGTAAAGGTTACAGGTAAAAGCAAGGGAACCGGAACCAGAACTACATTTAAACCTGACAAAAAGATCTTTGAAAAGATCGATTTCAGCTTTGATGTAATTTCAGCCCGACTCAGGGACTTGGCTTTTTTGAACAAGGGACTTAAGATAGAGCTTAAGGATGAAAAGAGCGGGAAGTTCGTAACTTTTGAATATGAAGGTGGAATTGCCACCTTTGTTGAGTTCCTGAATGAAAATAAAGAAGCTTTACACTCCAAACCGATCTATTTTCATAAGGTCAGGGAGAATGTGGATGTGGAGATTGCAATTCAGTATAATGATACCTATGTTGAGAATATCTTCTCCTATGTAAATAACATAGCTACTATCGAGGGAGGGACTCACCTGATCGGGTTTAAGACTGCCTTGACCCGAACTATAAATAGCTATGCCCAGAAAAATAATCTTATCAAAAATTCTGATATAGCCCTGCAGGGTGAGGATACCCGTGAAGGTTTGACTGCGGTTATCTCAGTTAAAATCCCGGACCCGCAATTTGAAGGACAGACTAAAACAAAGTTAGGGAATAGCGAGGTTAAAGGGGTTGTGGAATCGATTACCGGGGAGGGGTTATCTGAGTTTTTTGAGGAGAACTCTTCCATAGCCAAGAAGGTGTGTGAGAAATCGATTACCGCGGCTCGTTCCCGGGAAGCAGCAAGGAAAGCCAGGGAGTTGACCAGAAGAAAGGGTGCCTTAGGAGGTGCTAATCTTCCGGGTAAATTGGCTGACTGCTCAATGGATAATCCAGAAGATTGTGAGATCTACATAGTTGAGGGTGATTCTGCGGGTGGCTCTGCCAAACAGGGAAGGGATAGAAAATTTCAGGCGATACTTCCATTGCGGGGGAAGATATTAAATGTAGAGAAAGCTCCTTTTGATAAGGTTTTATCAAATGAGGAAATCAGAACTATGATAACTGCCATAGGAACCGGGATTGGAAGTGATGAGTTCGATATCTCTAAAGCCAGATACAATAAAGTAATCATTATGACCGATGCGGATGTGGATGGCTCGCATATCAGGACTTTGATTTTGACTTTTCTTTACAGGTATATGAAAGAGCTGATAGAGCAGGGTTATGTTTATATTGCCCAGCCGCCATTATACAGATTGAAAAAAGGGAATTCAGAGATGTATGCCTATTCGGATGAGGAGAAAGATAGATTATTACAGAGATTAGGAAGCCAGGGAGTTGGTATACAGAGGTATAAAGGGTTGGGTGAGATGAATCCGGAACAACTCTGGAAAACCACTATGGACCCGGAGAAAAGGACGTTGCTGCAGGTTACATTGGATGATGCCGCAGAGGCAGACCATATCTTCACCATCCTGATGGGAGACCAGGTCGAGCCTCGCAGAAAGTTTATTGAAGAGAATGCCAGGTATGTAAAGAATTTAGATGTTTAAATTGTAGCGGAGGTCTTTAGACCTCCAGTATTTTGGAGTGCATCGTCCGTGACGATATTGCTTTTTGTCATTCTGAGGGAGCGTAAGCGACAGAAGAATCTGTCGAATTTGACCTTGAGGTAGATTCTTCACATGCGTTCAGAATGACAAATGGTGCATTCATTCAGCATCCAAATGGATGCACTCCATAGAAAAACGTATGCCCTTAGAAAGAGAAAGAGTAGTCCCGGTCCTATTAGAAGAGGAGATGAAATCCTCCTATATCGACTATTCTATGTCGGTCATCACTGCCCGGGCTCTACCGGATGTCAGGGATGGGTTAAAGCCCTCTAATCGCCGAATCTTAGTGGCGATGAACGATCTGAATCTGGCTCCAGGCAGGCCTCATCGTAAATGCGCAAAGATCGCGGGTGATACCTCAGGTAATTACCATCCTCATGGTGAACAGGTGGTCTACCCTACTTTAGTTAGAATGGCACAGGATTTCAATATGAGGTATCCTCTGGTAGATGGTCAGGGGAATTTTGGCTCCATAGACGGGGATGCCCCGGCTGCTATGAGATATACAGAGGCAAGGTTTACCCACTTTGCGATGGAGGTGCTGGCTGATTTAGAGAAAGATACTGTTGATTTTGTGCCTAATTATGATAGTACCAGAGAAGAGCCTGTAATTTTACCCTCCAAGTTTCCGAATTTAATCTGCAACGGCTCCTCCGGTATTGCAGTTGGTATGGCGACCAATATTCCAACTCATAATCTTTCAGAAGTAGTAGATGCTTTAGTATCTTTAATCGATGACCCGGAATTAGAGGATGAAAAGCTTTTAAAATATATCCAGGGACCTGATTTTCCCACCGGTGGTATCATTTATGGCAGAAGCGGGATAAAAGAATATTTTAAAACCGGAAGAGGTCGCCTGGTCTTAAGAGCAAGGGCAAATATTGAAAGGCAGAAATCCGGAAAAGAGAGTATCATTGTCACCGAGATTCCTTATCAGATAAATAAAGCTAACCTCTTAGAGAAGATAGCGGATTTAGTCACAAATAAAGTCATAGAAGGGATCTCAGATTTAAGGGATGAGTCTGACCGGGAAGGGATGAGGATAGTAATAGAGCTAAAAAAGGAAACCCCGGCTGAGATAACCTTAAACCAGCTCTTTAAACTGACCCAGATGCAGTCAACCTTCGGGGTGATAATGTTAGCCTTGGTGGGTGGGGTGCCCAAGGTTTTAAATATAAAAGAGCTTCTCACTTTATTTATAGAACACCGGCATACAGTTATAATCCGCAGGACAAAATTTGAGCTTGCTCAGGCAGAACACAGAGCTCATATACTTGAAGGTTTAAAGATTGCCCTGGAGAATATAGATGCGGTTATCAAATTAATTAAATCCTCCAAAGACCCGGCAGAGGCTAAAGATGGTTTGATGAAGAAGTTCAATATGACGGAGATTCAAGCCCAGGCTATACTGGATATGAGATTGCAGAGGCTTACCGGCCTGGAAAGAAAAAAAGTTGAAGAGGAATATTTAGGGCTGATCAAACTGATAGCTACCCTTAAAGGGATATTGGAAAGTAAAGCTAAGAGGATGAATATCATAAAAGAGGAGCTTTTAGCTTTAAAGAAAAATTTCGGGGATTTAAGGAGGACTGAGATCCGGGAGGAGGAAGAGGAGTTCACCATAGAGGACCTGATCGCTGAAGAAGATATGGTGATTACTATCACCCATTATGGATATATAAAGAGACTGGGCATAGATGCTTACAGGAAACAGGGTCGTGGTGGTAAAGGGGTTATCGGTATAGAGACCAGGGAAGAGGATTTTGTGGAGCATCTTTTTATCGCTTCAACTCATGATTATATCCTCTTCTTTACCAATATCGGGAAATGCCACTGGCTTAAAGTTCATGAGATTCCGGTGGGAGGAAAGGTTACCAAGGGTAAATCGATTACAAACCTTCTGGATTTAGCTGAAGGGGAAAGGATCAGAGCCTTTGCACCGGTTAAGGAGTTTGTTGAGAATCGCTATGTGGTGATGTCGACTAAAAAAGGGACGATCAAAAAGACCGAGCTTTCTGCCTTTTCAAATCCGAGAAGGGGTGGGATTAATGCTATAAATATTGATGAAGGGGATGAACTGATTGAGGCGACCATTACGGATGGAACCTGCGATATAGTTTTAGGGACAAAAGAAGGTCTGGCTATAAGATTCCCCGAAGATAAGGTTAGGAGTATGGGTAGGACAGCTTATGGGGTTAAGGGAATCTCCCTGCGGGGGAAAGATGAGGTCGTAGGGATGGTGGTGATAAAAAGGGATGCAACATTACTGGTAGTAACTGAAAACGGTTTTGGCAAGAGGACTCCAATCTCCGATTACCGGGTAACTAACAGGGGTGGTAAGGGGGTTATAAATGTTAAGACTTCTGAAAGAAACGGTAAAGTTGTGGCAATAAAAGAGGTCTTAGAAGATGACGAGCTGATGATTATAACCGAGAAGGGGATTATAATAAGACAGCCAGTAAAACAGATAAAAGAGATTGGGAGAAATACTCAAGGGGTTAAGCTGATTAACTTGGATGAGGGGGATAGGGTGGTGGATGTGGCACGGGTGGTGAAAAGCGAAGAGGAAAGTTCAAACGTTCAATAGTTCAAAGGCTTAAGAGAAAAAATTATTAATAGACTCGCCTTGCCCTCAAGGCGGGGAAAATGTAGCGTCCGGTCCTATGGATCCGTTTCTCGGAGTTTATCCCGGACGTTTTTTTTGTAGTGCGCCCCTTTTCCTATTAACAGAGATTATGTCTGGTGCCCTACGTGCGTGCGGGCTCGTAGCCACCGTAGGACAGGGTCGCCTGTAGGGACAGAACGTTGTTCTGTCCAATTGTTTTTATCGGTATCCCCACCTTGCCCCAAGGTGGGATGTTGCTGTAAAAAATTTAGAAAAAATAAGGTTTTTTCTTGACAAAATATGAGAAGAAATTATATTCTTTTTGGATTTAAAACCTTATATTTGCGCATTAACTAACCGGACACTAATTGAAGAGGGGAGAAGTGTCTAAACCATTAACGCACTGGAGGGCAAGATATGTGTAGGTCAAGCATGGCGTGAGCCTGCTTGACAAATCAAAGATAGCAGGTAGGTCAGACATTCCTGTGGCTACGTGGCTACGCCAGGCTTTGCTCTCTGACCACCAGGAACAGACAAGTCCGAGAAACGGATCCGTAGGAAATGTCTGCTCTACCATTCTCGAAAAGGACGTTAACCTAAACCATTAACAATTTAACCCAACTGGAGGTGCAAAATGCTTTACAAATCTACAGTCATTGCGAAGCAATCCGTCCACCCTAAGACGGCATTGCCATCCAACTCCTTGTTCCACAAAAACTTGGATGGGGGGGTAGAGCAGCACCTTTTCTTTTTATTCTCGCCTTTCTAATTTTATTCCTCACACCTTTAAACTCAACTTATTGCCAAACCCTTCAACTCAACCCTAATTCTATTCTGTTTTCACCAACGCTTAATTATTATGTAAGGGATACTCCTACTACTATTTTTTGTACAGATTTAGACGGAGATACCGACCTGGACATGGCTATAGAAACCATCATAGCTACAATGTCTCTAGAGTAGAGAACAATGGAGATGAGATGTTGCAAATTGAAGTGTATTATAAAGTAGAAGACTTCCGTTTCATCAGAGGGAGTTAAAGAGGAGTGGAATTTAGTATAATTAGCAACTTTTTAGTTTACTGGAGGTTTGAAATGCTTAAAAAAACTATTCTATTTATTTTGGTAATGGGGGTTTCGATTCTATTTCTCGGAGAAAGTTCGCTTTTAGCCAATACATTAGCTCACTGGGACTTCAATGAGGGTTCTGGGGATACATTGCACGATATTAGTGGTAATGGTCATCATGGTATAATATATGGTAATGCTAACTGGATAACAGGGTATAACGGGAATGGTCTGGAATTTGACAATCAGGACGATTCGGTGATTTGTGGTGTAATACAACCTTACCTAACAACTTCATTTACTGTCGAGGTCATTTTTAAAGCTTATAATACTGGACAAGAAGATTATATATTCCATACCAATGGCTGGGACCCTGCTGCTTATACGGCAATATATATCATTATAAAGCCCAGTGGAATCTTGGAGTGCTGCGTTCAAACGAGAGAAGGACCACATGATGTTGAGGTTAGAACCCCCAACATTGTTAACGACAGTAACTGGCATCATGTTGCTCTTGTATATGACAATGTCAACGTTAAGCTTTATCTTGATTGTAGTTCTACGCCTGTAGATCAGACACCGCAGACAGGTGCAATTCACGAGCAAAACAATGGCACATTCATAGGCAGATATGGTTGGTGGCAAGACCCTGAGTTGTTCTCTGGAGTAATCGATGAGCTGAGAATTAGTTCCACAGCTCTTTCCCCTGATCAATTTCTGGAGTTTGGACCTCTGATAGGGGATGTTAACTGTGATGAAAAAGTGACAGTTTCGGATGTGATATATCTTATAAATTACCTTTTCAAAGGTGGACCTCCGCCCTGTCGGAAATGTTACTAAAAGATAATCACAAATAACAGACGGAAGATTACAAATGGTAGGGGCATCCCGCCAACGGCGGGACCGTGCCCCTACAGAATAATTGTCAACCAATCCTTTGGATATGGTTGACCTACGTTAACTGATTTTTAATTGCGAGTCCATTTGGGCGAAGCAATCTGTTGACTCTGTGCGGATTGCTTCGTCGTCATACGGACTCTTGGCAATGACCAGATTTTCATAAGGGCGTATTGCAATACGCCCCTACCTTTTGCTCTATAATTAAAAATGCCTATACCCGGTTTTTTTCAAATATTTGATTTTACCATCCCGGTCTAAAATCTTAACACCCTCTTTTATATTCTTTATTTTTCCAATTATGCTAACTTGAAATTTACCTTGAGTTACTTTTAAAAGCTTTTTTTCTTCTTCCGGGCTTAAGGTAAAAAGAAGCTCATATTCCTCCCCTGAGCTTAAAGCTAAATTTAGAGGAGAAAGGTTTAAAAGCTTACAAGTCTCTCTCGTTTTCTGGCTAATAGGAATTTTGTCAGCATAGATTAAAGCGCCTTTGTTACTTTCCTCGCAGAGGTGATATAGATCTGAAGAAAGCCCATCGCTTATATCGATCATTGAGGCTATCTTAAAATTCTTCACTAAGAGCCTGCTTTCTTCTATCCTCGGATAAGGGGTAAGATGTTTTTTTATAATCGAATTATTTAGGTGGATTTTTTTCTTCCCTAAGGAACTTCTTAAAAATCTCAAACCCGCCTCAGCTTCCCCTAAATCACCGGTTACACAGATTAAATCCCCGACTTTTGCACCTGACCGGGTCGTAAGTAGATTTTTTTCTACCTCTCCTAAGAGTGAGATGGTTATAACCAATTCTTTAGATGAAAATATATCTCCACCCACAATCGGGCACTTGAATCTTGAAGATAGGGTTTTCAGTCCGGAATAGAGTTTCAGAATATCTTCCACTTTTGTTCTTGATGAAACCCCCAGGGAAATTATCCCGGCTAAAGGAATCCCTCCCATAGCCGCAATATCGGATAGATTTGCAGCCATACTTTTCCAGCCCACATCTCTGTAAGAGCAATATTTTAAGTCGAAATGGACTTTCTCCATCAGGGTATCGGTGGTGAAAACTAAGAGTTTATTTTTTGAACCTCTGAGGACTGCCGCATCATCCCCAATATTTAAAACAACTCTTTTATCTTTAGTATAGATTTTCTTTCGGATTAAATCTATCAGCCCGAACTCGCCTATCTTTTCTAATTTCATATCAGCGGACCTGTTTTAGGATCAATCTATCCTTAAAGGATTGTTCCAGTAAAAACGAGTAGCGCCTCTTTCAGTCCCAAACCAGATATAATCCCCATCCAAAAGTAGCGTCTGAATATTGTTGTCCAGAAGCCCATCCTCTTTGAAATATCCTTTCCAAATATTCTTTTGTTTATCTAACCTCCAGACCCCTAAAATTGTCCCCACCCAGACAAATTTTTCATCACAGACAAGTTTGGTTACCTCTGTGCCGGGATAATTGACCGGCGATTGGTAAATCATCCTTTTCCTGTTTATAAGGTCTATACCCACGACTGCATCTCTGGTTCCAAACCAGAGCTCATCTCTATATTTAAAAACTGCCTTGACCTCTTGATTCAAAACCCCTTCAGGAATACTAAAAGGAATCCATTCACCCGATTTCTTATTTAGCTGAAAAGCTCCCTCATCTGTTCCTATCCAGATAAAGTTTGAATCCTTCTCAATCGAATAGATATAAGCGCCTTTAATCAACTGATCTTTTATCCGGGCAACTGAATCTCTTTTAGCCAGATAAAAATTAAGCCCCCAGCGTGTTCCAATCCAGAGTATCCCTTCATCAGATTTCAAAGCTGTAATCTCATTATTCCAGAGCCCTTTAAAACTATCATAAGTTTTCCATCGATTTTTCTTCTTATCATAACGCAAAAGTCCCCTGGCAGTTCCAAACCAGACATATTGAGAATCTTTTTCCATACAGGTAATATCTCTGTTCGCCAGCTCTATTATAGAGGTAGAAACAAAATAATCCCATTCTCCATCTTTGCGATTATATCTGGTTACACCACTTTCCCTGGAGAAAAAGTTTCCTCCTCCAAACCATAAATCATCCCCATCTATGATCAGGGCTTTGACATCCTGATTGAAAAGCCCGGTTTTAAACATCTTAAGTTCTAAATAACGGGGGGAGCCCAATCCCGCATTCAAACCCCAGGTTCCTATCCACAGGCTTCCCCATTCATCAAAAAGATAATCTGTTACTTTATATCTATTCAGGTAAAGATCGATAATGTAACCCTCCGGGTAAAAAGAATAACCAAAATCCATAAAAAAAGAGGGGAAGACGAAATTGGCTGAGTCTCTATGCACTAACTTATAGGGGAAATCTCCTCTATAATAAAATTCCTGAAAAGCTGGATTATAACTGCTGATTCCGGAATAGGTTTTAAAATAAAGCTCATTCTTATGCGGGTCATAGGCTATCTTTTCCACCCGATTATCCAGGAGCCCATCGCTTTCCGTTAAAGGCTCCACCCATTTATCAGCAAAAAAATCATACCTTGAGATCCCACCTGTGGTTCCAAAGTAAATAAAATTAAAATCCTTCTCGATACAGTTCACATATCTTAAAACCGTATAGCTTTTCCAATCACCAGGACGATAAGGAGGTTTGGCATAGGAAGAAATGGAAAAGAATTGGAGTAATAAAATTGATAAAATAAACAAAACTATGATTTTCCTGTTTTTCATATAGTTTGGCGGGCAAGGGTGCCCGCCTTACGAGTCATAAAAGTGGTTTATAATCGTAGGCAGGGCTCCCAGCCCTGCAAATAAAAATATTTTAAAAACCTCTCAAAAAATCAAAAGCCACCTGCGACAACAAGCTTGAACCTATATATATCCCCTCTTCATCCACATTCCATTTTGGATGGTGCCAGGGGTAGATTGCACCCAGTTTTTCATTTCTGATTCCCAATCTGATAAATGAGCCTTGAACCTCTTTTAGAAAATAGGCAAAATCCTCGCCCCCCATCATCGGCTCTTTTATCTCAAAAATTGCCTCTTTTCCGAACAGGTTAGTGATTGAACCCCTAACCAGATCTGTCATAATTGGATCATTAATTAAAACTGGATAACCCGGATTATAATTCAACTCAAAATCTGCCCCATAACCAGAAGTTACACCGGCAACTATCTCTTTCAAAAGTTCTGGTATTTTTTTGGTTATAGATTTCTCTAAGGTTCTGGCTGTTCCCTTCAAAACCACCTTATCGCAGATTATATTCCTCGCTGTCCCCCCTTGAACTATTCCTACACTTATAACCACAGATTTTAATGGGTTTATCCTTCGGCTGGGTATGGTCTGCAATGCTTGAATAACTGCTGAGGCAACTACAATCGCATCAATCCCATCCTGGGGTCTGGCACCATGCCCTCCTTTCCCGATTATGGTTATGTCAAAATCATCTGCCTGGGCCATCATCGGACCATTTTTTACACCAATTTTCCCAACCGGGATATTGGAATCACAATGTAAGCCGAATATCCCATCAACTTCAGGATTTTTAAGCACCCCAGCTTTAATCATCGGATAGGCACCACCTGGAGTTGCCTCTTCACTCGGCTGAAAAATAAATTTTACCTTTCCTGGCAGTTCATCTTTTAAACTCGATAAAATTTTAGCAGCCCCTATGACACAAGACATATGCACATCATGTCCACAGGCATGCATCTTTCCAGAAATTTTAGATTTGTAAGGAAGACCAGTCAACTCCGTAACCGGCAGGGCATCAATATCCGCCCTCAGAGCAACAGTTTTACCCTTTTTGTTTCTATTCAATAACCCAACCACGCCGGTTTTAGCCACACCCTTTTTAATATCCAGACCAATCTTTTTAAGCTCCCGAACGATAATCTCTGAAGTTTTAAATTCCGTATAGGCAACTTCAGGAAATTGATGAAGCTCCCTTCTTAATTTTACTAAATCTGGGAAAAACTTTCTGGATAAAGTTTTTATTTTATCTTCGATTTTCATCATATTTTAAACTCCTTAAAAGTCTAATTTTTTTATTAAACAACAACAGTCTGATTGGGCAAGGTACCCGACCTACGATAGTTCCCTCTCACCTCTACGAGCCGTAAAGCTCTTATCAGCTTGTGGGAGAGGGGTCACCCTCACCCTCCCATCAAGGGAGGTGGAAACTGAAACTTTCGTAGGCATTCCGCCTTTGGTAAGACCAGCTATGCAAGTTGACCCTTTATTCTTTTACCAGTTGTTTTAACGCCTCTGGCAATTTCTCCATCATATCTCCGGCAATCATCCCCATCTCACCTTTTTCCTCCTTAGCTAAATCTCCACAAAGTCCGTGGATATAGACACCAGCTAAAGCTGATTCGAGCATACTCTTTTTAATATCCTGTTTTTTCAGAAAAATCATCTGAACTAAAATACCTATGATAATCCCGGTTAAAACATCCCCAGAGCCTGCGGTTGCCATACCGGCATTGCCAGTGGGATTGACATAAACCTCTCCTTCTGGCTCACTGATAATCGTTGGTGCTCCCTTAAAGACCAGAACACAATTAAACCTCTTGGCTGATTCGGAAGCATACCTTATCCTGTTTTTGGCAATCTCTTCTATAGGGACACTAATCAATCTGGATAATTCGCCTATGTGCGGAGTTAAAATCAGAGGAGCTTTTGCCTGATTTAATATCGAAGAATCTTTTGCAATAGCATTCAATCCATCCGCATCTATGACCATGGGTAGCTCGATTTTAGTAACCAATCTTCTGACTAACTCAACTGTCTCAAAATGCTGACCCAGGCCTGGACCTAAAGCCACACAATCCGCCCATTTTAGAGCCATCATAATCTCACCCAGACCCCGTAGGGCTAAAGCACCTTTTTTTCTTACATCTGGCAATGGTTTGGTCATAACCTCAGTTACTTTTATTTCCATAATCTCGTTCAAGCTTTTTGGAATCCCTAAAATCGCCATCCCAGCCCCGGCTTTCAAACAGGATAAAGAAGCTAAAGTTGCCGCACCGGTCATCCCGGTAGAGCCGGCTATAAGAAAGACCTTACCACAGTTCCCCTTATGTGCATCGCCCGGACGTTGAGGAATAAAACTCTTAACCTCTTCTTTAGTTATTAAATTCAGATTCAGTTTTTGCTCCTCTATAACATTTTGAGGAACACCTATATCTATGACTTCAACTTTTCCACAATAACTTTTGCCCGGAAAGAAAAACTGACCGATCTTTGGTAATCCCATAGTTGGAGTAGAATCTGCTTTAATGCATACCCCTTCGACCAAACCAGTATCGGCATCTAAACCGGATGGGATATCTATGGATAAAACTTTTATTCTGCTTGAATTAATTAGTTGGATCGCTTTTTCTTCCAATCCAGTTGCTTTACCTTTAAAACCCGTTCCGAATACTGCATCAACTATTAAGTCAGCTTTTAACTCAGACGGAAACTCCTTTTCTTTCAAAACCTCTTTTAAAGATAAATTTATATCAATCGCCTTTTTTAAATTAACTAGAGCATCCCCTTTAACCTCTTCTTTTTTTCCTAAAAGGTAGAATTCAACTTCCGCACCCCAGGAGGATAAATACCTTCCCACCACAAATCCATCTCCACCATTATTCCCCTTTCCGCAAAAGATAACAACTTTTTTATTCTCAACTTCTCCAGCTAACATCTTTTTTGCAACTAAAGCTGAACCCAGGCCTGCTTTTTCCATTAGCTCCAAGCCGGGAATACCTATCTCTTCGATAGTTATCTTATCAATTTTTCTCATCTGTTCTGAGGTTACTAATTTCATATCTAACCTTTTTTTCTAGATAGATTGAATAAATCTCTTAATCTCTTTGCCTCTTCTCTGGCAGATTGAGCAAAATCTTTTTCGGATGAAGCATAAATGACCCCTCTGGAGGAATTGATTATAGCTAACTCCCCGTTCTTGTCAGTTCCATACTTAACAGTAAGCTCTGCATCCCCTTTCTGAGCTCCTACTCCTGGGATTAAAATAGGGAAATCTTGAGCTATTTCCCTTATCTCTTTCAACTGTTCAGGATAAGTAGCACCAACTACCAAACCACAATTCCCTTTCTTATTCCAGCTTTTAACCTTTTCAGCCACGATCTTATATAAAGGCTTTCCTTCAAAATTGAGAAGCTGAAAATCCTTAGCCCCGGCATTGGAGGTTAAACAGAGGATAAAAGAGCATTTATCCTCATATTCTAAAAAAGGGGACAGGCTATCTTCACCCAAATAAGGATTCAAAGTCACCCCATCTGCTTTAAATTCATCAAAGATGGCTTTAGCATACATCTTAGAAGTGTTCCCGATATCCCCTCTTTTAGCATCTAAGATAACCGGGATATATTCAGGAATATATTCGCAGGTTTTCTTCAAAGCCTCGATCCCTTTTATCCCATAAGCCTCATAAAAGGCAAGATTGGGTTTATAGGCACAGACAAAGTCTTTAGTTGAATCAATTATGGCTTGATTAAAAGCAAAAATCGGGTCTTTTTCCTGGAGTAAAAATTTTGGAACTCTCTCTAATTCCGTGTCCAGTCCAACACACAATATGGACCTATTTTTTATGCTTACATTTAGTAACTTATCAAGAAATTTCACGACAAGAACTCCTTGTAGTGAGGCAAGGGCTCTAGGGCTGGTGCATATTTCTCAGAGTACTCTTTGATTGTTTCGTTATGTCCACATTTGAATACTTCATTCCATTTCTTAAGAATAAACAACATATACCAATAACCGTGAAAGAGTGATTCCATAACTTCTTCATTGCTAAACATTGTAAATTTCAAACTATCTTGTTCCCAACTTAAAAATATAAGTGAACTCCTTGGTGAGGAATGAACCACATTAGAAAAGTATCTGTACACAAAATTATAATCATATTCCAATCCGACATCCGTTGCCATAGCACATAGGTCTCGACCACTCCAATATGTTCTTTTTTTCATAGTCTCTTCAAGTTCGTCAAAATCCTTTAGAACCTGGTCTTTAATAGGAAAATACTTCTCCAATAGTTTCTGATTAGTTGGTTTCCACTTTTCTAAATTATTGATTATGCGCTTTCTAAGCACATGATCATAGCTGACGTACTCCCTAGCTCTCTCATCTACGTCTTTTTCTGATATCCAGTAGACATTAACAAGTAATTCAAAAATACTTCTTAATAATACACCGCCATCTTCTCCAAAACCCTCTCTACAAGAGACCAACATTGCCCAGTATGTTTTAAAACCTTTCTTAAAAAGAAAGTCTATTATTGCTGAATATTGATTATGTACTTTTACATGTGATGTGTCAATTATCTTTGCTGTAGTTTTTAATAGACTATCATTAGAATCAAAAAGATCTTTATATTCCGTGTAAAGCCATTGTTTAAATCCTTCGAAATCTTGACCTTCTACAATATCATCAAATAAACTCATTGTGCAATTATACCCTCATAGTGAACCTATTGACTTTTTTTGTCCTTGGCGCGTAAACTGCATGATTTTATTACGTTTTTAATCTCCCTACCAAGTCTCCAATCCTTTTTAACTTCTTTTCCTGACAGTATTCTTTTAGACCCTCGACGATCTTTACCGAGCATTCCGGGTCAACGAAATTTCCAGTGCCTATTTGTATCATACAGGCACCTGCTAGGATAAATTCTAAGGCATCCCGGTAATTCATAATCCCGCCTATCCCTATAATCGGAATTTTAACCCTCTGAGCTACTTTCCAGACCATAGCTAAAGCCACTGGCTTAATCGCTGGACCGGAAAGACCTCCAGTTATATTTGTAAGCCTCGGTTTTTTAGTCTCTAAATCTATTGCCATACCCACCAAGGTATTGATTAAAGAGACTGCATCTGCACCAGCCTCCTTTACTGCTAAGGCAATCTTCACGATATCGCTAACATTCGGGGAAAGCTTAGCTATAATCGGAAAAGAGGTGTTCTCTTTTACAGCTTTAATGCACCTGTAAGCAGATTCAGGATTGGAGCCGAACACAATCCCACCTTCTTTAACATTCGGGCAGGAGATATTTATCTCAAGAAGGTCAATCCCTTTTTTTCCTTCTAATCTTTTTACTACCTTTACATATTCTTCTACTGAGCTCCCCGCCACATTTACAACAACTTTTGTCTTAAGGGTTCTTAAAAAAGGGAGCTTCTCTTTGATAAATCTTTCTACCCCCACATTAGCTAAGCCTATGGCATTCAGCATCCCGGATGGGGTTTCGCAGGTTCTGGGTGGAGGATGCCCTTCCCTGGGATTTAAGGTGATCGACTTGGTGATTATCCCGCCTAGTCTATTCAAATCGAAAATGGACCCATACTCTTCACCATACCCAAAAGTCCCTGAAGCAACCAGAACCGGATTAGAGAATTTTACCTTACCTATTCTGACTGAAAGATCCGGGTTCAATCTAAGATCACCTCCCTGGCATCAAATACCGGTCCATCTTTACAAACCCTCTTATATCCGTTAATTGTATTCACCACACACCCTAAACAGGCACCTATCCCGCAGGGCATATGATTCTCTAAAGATACCTGGCAATTAATATTTAATTTTCTACAAATAGAAGAGACCTCCTTGAGCATCGGATTTGGCCCACAGGCATAAAACTTCGTATTTTTTATAATTACTCTTTTTTCTTTCAATTCTTGATAAAATAATGAAGTTATCAACCCCTTATATCCGACACTCCCATCCTCTGTGGCTATCTGAAGTATAATTCCCGATGAGACAAGTTCCTCTACCAAAATGAGTTCTTCCTTTTTTTTAACCCCGAAGAAAAGGGTGATCTTTTCTGGATCAAATTTTTTCTTTAAAAGAAAATCTATAAGGTAAAATAAAGGGGCTATTCCCATTCCACCGGCTAAAAGAACTACATTTTCACTCCTTTTAGAAAAAGAAAAGAAATTCCCTAAAGGGGCTAAAAGGTCAATTTTCTCTCCGGGATTTTTCCTGGATAAAAGCTCTGTCCCGAGACCAACAACTTTGATCAGAAGCTCAAAACTATTCTTATCTTTTTCTACCTTATTAAAACTGAAAGCCCTTCTCAGCAGAGGGAAATAAGTCTGGTTTACTCTTAGATGACAGAAGTTACCAGGCAAAGCTTTTTTAGCGATATCTGGGGAAAATATTTTTAATCTAAAAACCTTCTGGTTTAAACTCTCAATTGAAAAAATTGAGCCTTCTTCTTTATAAATCATCTTTTCTCTTTATGCTCCATTTTTCATTCAAAAAGTTATTCTTTTAATCAGTGCTTTGAGGAGGTGGATTGACATCTAAGTCATATAAAAACCATTCTCCAAACTGCAAGGGGTTTATAAGTTGAGGATTAAAGGTTGTGTTCAAGACCGCATTTTTAGCTGCCTCATCTATCTCCGTATTGTTCAGGGAGTTCAAAATAACTGCTTCAGTTACCTTGCCAGTGTAATCTATCTTTATCTCAAAAACCATCTTACCTTTTGTCCCGTTCTCTATCTGGGACTCAGGATAAATAAATGTTCCTGTAGTAACTGGCGGAGGTGCTTTGGGTATTTCCGGGGGTTTTGGAGCTTTAGTTGTATCAGAAGTATCTGCCGGAGGTGTAGTTTGAGTTTGCGGCTGGGGTGCGGGAGCGGGTGCTTTAACTACATTCACTCCCAATTTTTTTCTGGCAAAATCAGCATACTCTGTTTGCGGATATTTATCGATTAAAGCTTTATAAGCTAAAGCCACACTGCTATCACCGGGATTATTGTAGTTTTCCAAAATCCAGGCAAGTGCGAACTCTGATTTAGAGGCATATTTGGATTGAGGATAATCGTTTACAATCTTTTTGAATATGGCTATAGCAGAATCAACCTTTTCAGCTTTAAAGAGGAGGCTTTCCGCTAATATATACTCCTTTTCCACCAAATTTATCCCAAGGGAATCCTCAGATAGACCAAGAAATAAAAGCGATTTTTTAGCATAATCACAATTCGGATATTTATCCACTATCTCCTGATAGTAATCTCTTGCCTTTGTGCTATCCTGGTAGATATTCTCATAGATCCAGGCAATAGCATAAAGCGATTTCGGTACATATTCGGTTTTTGGATATTTATCTACAATGCCTTGGTATTCAGCTAAAGCTGATTCAGGCAGGTTCATCTTGGTAAGATAGAACTCCGCCAGAAGGAACAGAGGCTGAACCGCCTTTTCCGATTCCTCTTTGGTTACCTGCTCCTGGTAGCTGGATAATTTTGAGATGTCCGCACTCTTCTCTAAGGCTAATTTGGCAGAAGGTGAGTCTGCTTTATCGGTTTTAGCCTTATCGAAAAACTCCTGGGCTTTTTTAAAATCCTTTTTTTGTTCTAAATAGATCATCCCAATTCTATAGAAAGCCTCAGCTGATTCATTGGTTTTCGGATAGGCAAGGCTTATCTTTTCAAATTTCCCTAAGGCTAAATCCAGACTGTCCTGCAGTTTATATCCTTCTGCCATCTTCAGCTCTATCTGGGGAAGGTATTTAACATACTTTTTCTCCCTGGATAAATCTAAAAAAATATTTAGTCCTTCTTTATAGTTTTTTAAATTATAAGTCGCCTCTCCGGTCCAGAAAATCGATTTATAAACCAGCTCTCCCTGTTCCCCATATTTTCTTACTGTAGAGAAGCTCTCTTTTGCTTGGGTAAAATCTTTTAGCTTAAAATAACCCTCTCCAATCCTGAACTGAGCTAAGGCGTTCAACTCATCTTTAGGATATTGAGAAAGCATTCTTTTATAGAAGGATATTGCCTCAGTATATTCGCCTTCCTCAAATTTTATCTCCCCTAATTTGAAACAGACTTCAGACTTCCTTTTCTTCAGCTTGGGATTATCCAAAAGTGATTTTAAAGCTTCTGTAGCTTCAAATCTATTCCCCTGTTTATACTGGCTTAAGCCCAAATAATAATAGGACTCCTCAACCAATTCGCTTTTAGGAATATTAGTGATTAACTCCTGAAACTTCCTTTCTGCCTTGGTATAATCCCCCATATTGAAATATGACTTTCCGATCAGAAAAAGAGCATCATCCACCCATTTGGATTTAGGATAAAAAGTTAGAACTATGGAAGCTTTCTTTATAGCTTCATCATAATCCTTAACCTCATTCGAGGAAGCCACTTCTCTCCCTGCCTTTTTTTGAGTTTTCTCCGCCTTTTTATAACTTTCCTCTGCATGATAAAAGGTGTTATAATATATACAGGAGAAAATAAAGAGTAAGAAAATTCCCGGTATTAAAATTATTTTTCTCATTCTGAAAACCCTTTCTCCTGCACCCAGCCACAGGATAAGCCACAGGAGTCAAAATAGTTAAAAGCTAACTCATATTCCGATCTTTTTATCCTCCGATCCAGTGGAGGGAACTCTTTTGCCCGGTAGGCAGGGAAATATTGCCCCATCAGGCTGATCCAGACTTTATCTGAAACCTCTTTTGCTAAAAATTCAAAGGTTTTAAAACTTCCAGCTATATTTTCAGGCAGAACCAGATGGCGAACTATAATTCCGGAGATAGCCATGCTAGAACTATCTAACTTTAAATTACCTGTTTGCCTGAACATCTCCTTTATATTTCTCTGATTTATCTTAACATACCCTTCAGCCTGTGAGAAGGTGAAAGCTTTTTCATCTTCAGAATAACGTACATCCGGAAGGTAAATATCTATTACTCCATCTAAAAGGGTTAAAGCCTCTTCTGATTCATAACCTGAGGTATTATATACTAAAGGCAGTGAAAAACTCTTATCCCAGGCAAAAGAAAGTGCCTCTAATATCTGGGGGATGAAATGGGTCGGGGTCACTAAATTAAGGTTGTGTGCTCCTTTTCTCTCTAAGTCAAGGAACTTCTCGGCTAACTCTATTGTGGTAACTTTTTTACCCTTTCCCATCTGGCTAATAGGGTAATTCTGGCAATAGACACAACTCAAACTGCAGTTGGTAAAAAAGATTGTGCCTGAGCCCTTTTCTCCTGAAATGGGTGGCTCCTCACCAAAATGTAGATTGCAGCTTGAAATTAAAACCTCTTTTCCGCTTCTGCATCTTCCTTTTTCACCTTTTAACCGATTGACACCGCATTCAAAACCACAAAGATGGCAGGAGCTCAAGATTTTATAACCTTCCTCAACCCTTCTCTCGATGTCGTTTACTCTCATACAAATTAATACGATACAAACCAACTGGAGTGTAATCCGCCTTCGGTGGATAGCTTTACCTATTGATCCCACCAATGGGGGTCACTCCGTCTTTCGGATAAATTTAACTATCTCAGGCATAATCTCCCCGGCGTTCCCTAAGAAAACCTCATCCGCTAAACTGGAGAGCTCAGTCCTCTCAATATTTATCTCAACTAAATAAGCTCCGGCTCTTTTAGCTATCAGTGGTAATGAAGCAGCTGGATAAACTATGGCAGAGGTTCCGATGGAGAAAAAAAGATCACAGTTAGAGGAGAGTTCAAAGGCTTTACTAATTGCCTCTTCAGGAAGCATCTCCCCAAACCAGACTACATCCGGGCGTAGCATTCCACCACATCTGCATTTGAGCGGAAGTTTTTCAGAAAAAGGTAATTCTTCAAATTTCATACCACAGTTTATGCATTTGTTTCTCTTTATATTCCCGTGAAGCTCGATAACCTCTTTTGACCCCGCCTTCTGATGTAAGCCATCCACATTCTGGGTTACCAGATGGAAATTTTCAAAATAGGATTGCATTTCCACTAAACTATAATGGGCAGGATTAGGTTTAACCTCAGAGATAAGTTTTCTCCGGTATTCGTACCATTCCCAGACCAGTTGCGGGTTGGAGATGAAAGCATCAAAGGTAGCTAACTCCTCTGGTTTGAACTTTTTCCAGAGCCCATCTTCTCCTCTGAAGGTAGGAACACCGCTTTCCGCAGAAATCCCAGCCCCGGTTAAAACTACTACCCGTTTATCCTTTTTAAGATAAGATTTTAAAGCCTCTGAAAGTAAGTACTTATCCATTGGAATAATTATATATTTTAAAAAAAAGAATATCAAGAGTTTATTTTTTTATGAACCCCCTCAAAACTCTCCCAATCATAATCTGGCTTTTTAAAAAAGACTTGACGCTTAATCTGGAAACCATTAATTATTGAATGACAACTGTTAGAAAATCAATCAGAAGGAGGAAAGATGGTAAAGAATTGTGCTATACTTTTGATGCTATTTTCCTTTATTGTGGGATGTGCCTTTGCCTCGGATACCAAAGTTGATATTGAACAGGTGATTGTGAGGAGCACGATTGATCCTGTGAAAAAGGAGCTTCGAACGGTCTCTCAGCTTCATCTTAAGATTTTAGGAGAAAATCCTCAGGAACTTCGGTTTTTCCTGAACCCCGGCAGGGAAGTGGTTAAAATATTAGGTCCAGGAGGAGAAGAACTTCAATATCGAATCTCTACTCATAAGTTGGTGGGATATATTATGGTCTTCAAACAGGTTAATATCCAGGTTCCACCAGAGTTTCGAGACGAAGATAGCCTTAAGCTCACCTTTTTTCTGAAAGGAAAAGTCAAAGATAAGGGCATTTTCAAGATAGGAAATTTTCTCAACGAAAAGGGCTTGGCTATGATGGGGAATGTGTTTTACCCAGATTTGGGTGCGATAGAGGAAGGAAAAGAATCATTTCTCTGGTTAGAACTTGAGCTTACTTCTCCTTCAGGTTGGACACTGGCTACCGGGGGAGTCCCGAAGATTGCAGAGATAGAGGAGAGCAACCAGATACCTTCCAGAACAGGTCTGACGGGGGAGCAGGTGGAGAGCTTCTTAAACGAAAAAACAACCGGAAAGAGAACTCTCTACTATTGGGGGAAAATCGGAGTCAATACAGGTGAGCTTTATCTGTATGGTGGTCCTTACTGGGTGACCCAGACAAAAGAGATATCTGGAGTACGGGTGCGTCTATATACTCCCCGCGCTGATAGTGCGTCTTCTTCAGTAGTTCTCGAATCAGCTGAGAAAACCATCCCGGTATTGGAGGATGAAATTGGTCCTTTCCCATTCAAAGATCTCTCAATTGTGGTGACACCTAATATGCTCTTCGGTAAAACAGCTCCAGGAATCGAAAGCTGGGGGATGATTACGCTTATCCGCAGCTGTTTGTGGTGGAAGCCGTGGCCTACTGAACTTTTCATACATGAGATGATTCATAATTATTGGAACGGGTGTTTACGTGCTCGGAGTCAGGAAGTAATTGCTCTTTCGGAACCTTTTGCCAGTTATCTCGATGCGGAACTTTGGGGTAAGATTCATAATGATACCCTGGCGTCGTTACAGAGCAGGGTTAACGCTTGCCACAGTTATTGGCGGAATGTCCAGCTTTATAAGGAACGGTCCTTAGTTGGTATAAGCGAGTCCGACCCTTTCTTTTTCACTGAATGCTACAGTAAAGGTCCACTTCAGACCTCAATGCTTGCAGATCTTCTGGGTCCGGAGGAGTTCAGGCGGTTCCAACAGGAGGTTTTTGCTGAGGGTGACGGTAAGATATACAACCTTGATTCTCTACAAGCTGGAATAGAAAGGCATAGTCAATATCCATGCAAGAATCTGGTGGATGACCTTTTTAAGACGAATATCAGGTATGATTATGCTATCCGTGGGGTAAAAGTAAAAGATACCGGACCCGATTCCTGCAACGTGGATATCCGCATAACAAAAAATCAGATAGGTGAATTTCCTATGATGCTAAAAGTCTCTTTTGCAGACTCTGCAGTGATTAAGCAGAGGATCGATCCACAGGCGAGAGAACAGACCATCAGGGTTCGCGGACCTGTTCCTTTCAGAGAGGCAGAGCTGGATCCTGATGTTCGAACCTTGGACTGTGATCGGTTTAATAATGTATATCCGCGAAGACAACCTTTACGTCTGGCCTGGGCTCGCAGTTGTTATCTTCAATTTCCGCACCCGACTATGGATTGGGGAGAAACTGCGTTGTCTCGGAGACGTTTCATTTTTAGTCCAGTGGTGGATTACACTGATTTGGATAAAGTTCGCTTTGGGATTGGATTGGAGGCTCGCCGTGCTTACCAGGACAAGGTCTATCTCTGGGGTGCCTGGAGCGACAAACAAGAAAAACTGCGGGGTGGAGCTGGCTGGTTTTTTTCACCTAATCTCGCCCGATATAAGCTCGCCGCACATTACCATGATGACGGTCTTGTGCGTGAAGGTATCTTCACCGCTTTCCTCCCTTCATGGGATAACTGGTTAGCTTTTTCGTTAGGAGCAGGTTATGAAGAACGTCCTTCTCTGGTGACTTCAACAGAAAAGCTTCGATACTCACAGAGCGCACCAAGTTTCCGTTTAGGACTGACCATACCCTATTTGAATTATGGGTCAGATATGTTGTTTCCTTACCCTGGAGGGAGGAGCTATATGCTTTTCCTTCATCTTCGCAAGTCTGCTTCGATTTGGGGAGGGGATATGGATTATCTCCAAATCGAGGGTGATACCCGTATGGGGTTAGGTGCCTTGGGCTTTCGCTTCAGATGGGGTTTTTCAAATGGCGTAAACAATGAGGGAGAAGGATTTTCCCTTGGTGGTCACTGGGGTTATGCTGACGATCGAGTTCGAATGATGAGGGGATATAGCTTGAGGTTTGCCAGAAGATTTCTTTTACTTAACACCGAATACAGAATTATGGGAATCCCAAGAGGTTCACTGGTATTTTTCGGTGACCTCGCACGCTATCGAGAGGTTGAAAAAACCAAAAGCCACACTCTTTTAGGTTACGGGATCGGTATCCGATACTGGCTCCCTTGGAAAGATTGGCTGGAAAGCGCCTTAATTAGGGTTGACTACGGTGCACCAAAAGAAGGATTCGATAAAGGCTTCTTTTATATCGGTATGGGATGGGGGATTTAGTTCCAGAAGATTTGACAAATCAATTCCCTTGGACAAAAAAAGTCCGGGATAAACCCGGACGCTATATCAAAAAAACGTAGAGACGCATTGCTCTGCGTCTCTACAAATCTTTCCCCTCTCCTTGTCCGAGAAACGGATCCGTAGGATAGGAGAGGATCAGGGTGAGGTCATATAAATAATAACACTCCTAAAAATAAAAAAAAAGGCAGACACGGAGGTCTGCCCCTACAAAAAAATTTGATATTATTTCATCTTCAAGAGAGTCTTAAACGTATCCAGATGACCTTCTTCATCTCCTAAGATTTCTTCAAACAGCCTGCGGGTGGTGACATCATCTTCTTTATTTGCCAACTTGATGATCCCCTTATAAAGCTTAATAGCATCCAGTTCTGCTGCGATGTTGTCCTTAATCATCTTCGGTAAGCTACCGCCAACCATAATCGTGGTGGGTTTGGTCGTAGGGGTTCCACCCAGGAAGTTCAACCTCTCCGCAATTGCCTCAGCATGTTTCATCTCCGTAATGGCGGTTTTCTCAAAGATCCCAGATATCCCCGGGCTTTCCATCCCCTCAGCCATCACGTGCTGCCACATATACTGAATGGATACTGCGATCTCCCGGGCAATTGCCTGATTCAGCTTGTTGTTTAACTCTTTGCTCATCCTATCCCTCCGTTTTTGGTTATGGGTTTACCAATTTCCCCTAATTTTAATAAAACTCAAAAAAGAAAGCAAGAAAATTTTTGAAGTATAAAGATATTTTTTGTTTTCTATCTTATCCTGTCATTGCGAGGAGTTCCGCCATCAGTGGGATGACGAAGTCCCGCCTTTGGCGGGGCTTCGCTCCGCCAAAGGCGAGACTCGCAATGACCGATCATTATCATCCTCTCCTAAAAAACTCCATCACCTTTTTCATATCCTCAGGCAGTTCCGACTCAAATTCCATATATTTCTTAGTTCTC
>CAZMZF010000016.1:47213-61503 GCA_964570765.1 uncultured Ignavibacteria bacterium | reverse complement strand
TGCCCCTTTTTTCTCATGTCCGTAAAAAGTAGCACCATCTTCTGTCAAGGCTTTTACCTGGGGCTTGGAGATATCGTGAAAAAGACAGGCCAAGCGGATAACCAAATCCATTGGGGCACTGTCAACTATCAAAAGCGAATGCTCGAAAACATCATAGCTATGATAACCACCTGGTTGCTCCACACCGACACAAGCTTCCAACTCCGATAAAATCTCTTTTAATAATCCGGTTTTATGCATCAGCCTGAAACCTATGCTGGGATATTTTGCTTTAGTTAATAATTTATTCAGCTCCTCCTGAATCCTTTCAGTAGAAATTGTATTTATCAATTGTGCATTCTCGCACAGGCTTTTGTAAGTATCTTTTTCAATCTCGAATTCAAACCTTGCGGCAAACTGAACACCTCTCAACATCCTCAAAGGGTCATCTTTAAAAGAATTAGGATGGGTTATCCGGATAAGTCTGTTTTTTATATCTTTTTTTCCACTCAGAGGGTCTATCAATTTTTTTATTTGCAGGTCATACGCCATCGCATTGATGGTAAAATCCCTTCTCGAAAGGTCGTCTTCCACTTTGAGATTATGGTCAAAATCGACTTTAAAATCCTTATGCCTCACTCCGGTGCTGTATTCTTTTCGCGGCAGGGCAATATCGAATGTCTTTATCTCTTCTCCTGAGAATTTTTTATGAGGAGTGAATTTTATAACACCAAACGATTTGCCCACCAAATCTACTTTCCCAAATTTAGACAGAAGTAAACAGAGCTCATCCATCGGAATACCACATACCAGATAATCTGTATCCATATCCGGTAAAACCGGGGAGATAATCCTGTCCCTGACCACCCCCCCCACTTCATATATCTTCCCCTTTTTGAGGATTTCATCTACTATTATATCTCTTAATCTGGACATAATTTTAATTTATCAAAGCTAACCATTTTATCATTCTGAGAGATTCTCGCATTTGGCGGACGACTGAAGAATCTTTGCTTTAGATGGATTCAGATTCTTCCCCCGCCAAAGGCGGGGTCAGAATGACATTTGATCTCAAAATTACAACAGGATACTATTAAATCTGTCTTCTCCAATCTTGATTGAATCACTGGACTAACTGTATCTTAATTCTTTTACCAGCGACACCAAAGTAGCCTGATCTGGAATATTTCAGTTTAAAACTCTTACTAAATATTTCCAGGTTTTTAAATTGATAGGGAGGCTGTTCTGCAAGTTTAACCGGCTCCCCATCCAGTGAGATCGAATCTATCTCTGGAACAAAAAATATAACCTTTTTTTTCTTCATATCCCAATCGTTCTCTTCATACAAACCAGCATCATGCAGTTCCAAAAAGAGGTTTATATTCTTAAGAACATAAACGTCATAATGGCTGCGAAGTTCCCGTGTACCCTTATCCATAATCCAGTTCCTGACAGAGGAAGAACGGGATCGTGATAAATTTTGAGAAGACAAATCTACTTCTATGCGATAACCCGGCTGGGATTCAAACCGCATCAGCTCCTGATCGAATCCATCGTGATATTCCAGAATGAGCCTGTTAGTGAATACAAGTACCTTTTCGTAACCATATCTATTTTTTGCTTTTATTAAAAGATTTTCTAATTCCCCTTCATTTATTTTAAGCTGATTTCTAAAAAGCTGGGCAGCTGTGAACTCCGGACCAGCTTTTTGAGCTTCACTTTTCCAATCGATCTTGAAATAGTCTAACAAAAACCCCTGTGCGCTTCCGACTGGATAGATTCTATTGCGGAGCATATCCTCAGGTGAAACCGAGTTTCCTCTCATTCGCTCCTGAAAATCTTTTAGGAGATACTCAGGCATGGAAATTGAAGAAAAATCTTTCAACAGTGAACCTGTCAAATTATCGAGTGACGATTTGTATTTCAGCTGTTTCATAAGAGCAATGCTCTTAAGCTCCACATATTTGGCAGTTCCCTCATTGATCTCCTGCCCCTGCTCATATCTTGCCACAAAAGGGTCGCTTTGCTTCCAGCGCTGATCTCGAACCGCCACAAACTGCTTGACATATTCACGGCATTTATTTTCATCATCCGCCTTCGCCATCTTTAATGCATCCATCAACGATCTCATCTCCAGATAAGCAAGCGCTGTATTCTCCGCATCTTGAACCGGATATTTTTCTTCTCGCTCCCAGGGGATTTCACCAAAAGCAGGATGTTTACCATATTGTTGATATTCGTGAAAGTTCTCATGAACCAAAAACGCGAAAAGCTCTACTGCAGATTTCTCAGTATAAGGAACTGCTGCCACATCAACTGTATCAATAGCAAGGTCAAAAGCAAGCTGTCCGGCTAAATCTTTATACTTCCCCGGATGAAATTGCACGTTCGTTCCAAGGTCAGGCCAATCTGCTGGATAAGATGTGAAACCTTCTGTTTCCTTTGAATAGTTGAATAGGAGCACCCATTTTTCGGGCATATAAAAGATAAATGGACTCTGGGCAAGGTTGAATCCGGGCCAGACAGAATCCGGAAACTGTTTAAACAATTGGATAATCCCTTCGCAGACTTTAAGTGCGCCATAATCATTGTCAGACAGCTCCTCGCTTTTCAATTCATCTCTAAAAAAAGGTGAACAAATAAACAAAAGACACAAAATAGGAATCAAAATTAATCTGATAAATATTCTCATATTTTTTCCGACTCTGTTTTGAAATCAACAGGTGGAGACCCCGCAAAAACGGGCTTTCGATTCACTCAACCAGCTCCACCCCTACGCGATTAAAACTGTTCTAAACTCCGTTTTATAATATCCAGACTCTCTTGGATTTGCGTTTCATTGATAACCAGGGGAGGGGCGAAACGAATGATGTCATTATGGGTAGGTTTTGCCAGCAATCCATTTTCAGCCAACTTCAGACAAACATCCCAGGCGGTTTTGGTTTCACCCTTTACGGTAATTGGTTCAATTACCAACGCATTAAGCAATCCCTTACCGCGAACGGTTTTGATCAAAGGAGAATTGAGTTTCATCAGCCCCTCTCTGAAAATCTTCCCCATTTTAGAAGCATTCTCTGACAGATTTTCTTCAATTAAGATATCAATAGCTTCCATCGCAATCCGGCAGGCTAAAGGACTCCCACCAAAAGTAGAGCCGTGCTGACCTGGTTTAATGTTTAACATAATTTCGTCATCAGCTAAAACAGCAGAAACCGGCATAAAACCGCCAGATAAGGCTTTGCCCAGAATTAAAATATCCGGCCGAACAGCTTCATAATCACAACAGAGCATTTTACCAGTCCTGCATAGACCGGTTTGAATTTCATCCGCAATCATCAAGATACCAGCGTCTGTGCAAATTTTTCGACAGTTTTTCAGATAACCATCTTCAGGCACGTGAACACCGGCTTCTCCCTGGATCGGTTCTACCAGAAAGGCTACCGTAAATTCGTTAATGACCGTTTGAAGTGCTTCCGGATTATCAAAAGGGACTTTAAAAAAACCAGGAGTAAATGGGCCATAGCCACCGAAACTCTCAGGGTCAGTTGAAAAACCTACAATAGTGATAGTCCTTCCATGAAAGTTATTTTCACAGACGATAATATTAGCATAATTGGAAGGCATTCCCTTTTTATCATAACCCCAGCGTCGAGCTAATTTCAGAGCAGTTTCAACCGCCTCAGCTCCGGAATTCATAGGGAGCAGTTTATCATAGCCGAATAGCTTGGTCATCTTCTCTTCATACGGTCCAAGCCAGTTATTGTAAAAAGCACGAGAGGTTAAAGTCAAAATGCCAGCTTGTTCCTGGATGATTTTCACTAAACGCGGATGACAGTGCCCCTGATTTACAGCCGAGTAAGCTGAAAGAAAATCATAATAACGTTTCCCCTCAGGACTAAAAAGATATACCCCCACTCCCTTAGCTAATACCACGGGAAGCGGATGGTAGTTGTGTGCGCCATACTTATTTTCAAGCTCCATAGCTTCTTGAGAAGTAACATTTGCATATTTCAACTGTTCTGATTTTGCCATCTTATTTTCCTCCTGTTGTCTGTTTAAACAGTGTAGTCTCTTAGGCGAGGCTGAAAGCCTCGCACTACGAAAAAAATCTTTTTTATCGTAGTGCGACCCTTTCAGGGTCGCCAGAATCGGCAGGACAGACTTTTCCTGCGGATCCGTTTCTCGGATAGTCTGTCCATGACAGGTGCAAACCTGCATCTTGAGATTGAAAACCTGTCCTACCAATTTTTCGTTAGTGCTGGAATTAGAATTCCCGCACGAGAATGGTTCGGGTCATCAGGATTACGCAAAAAGCTGAAAATCTAATTCTCAAACCAACGGGTGGAGACCCCGCAAAAACGGGATTTCGCTTTACTCAACAAGCTTCACCCCTAAGTGACAATCAATCCTTATGTTCTTCCAAATATTTCCTTCCTTTATCTGTAATTTCCCACATGCCCCTCGGGGAACCACGCTTTAAGAGTCCTTCTTCTACCATAGTTTGTCTATGCCAGCTAGCCATTTCTTGCCATCTTATAGTGTAACCATTACTAAGGATTTCAAGGTCTAACTTGTTAAAACGTCTTCCAACTTTTTGTTTAACAAGTTCAAGAATTTCCCTACGACTTCCTTTACCTCCTTTTTCTATAAGAGCTTCTAATATTGGAATAGTGTATTCTTTTTGTGGAATAGCTCCTCGAGTTCGAGTAATTTTAGTGTCATTTCTCCACGTTTTTTCTATCATCATTTCCCTTGGAACTTCTGCAGAAGGATTTGGCTTGGTTCTTTCCATGGTTGTTTTTGGTATTGCCTCACTATGACTTCTTGCTCTGTTGCAATATCTATGAGTCAAACGTGCATTCGCGGGTATTGTCTTACCACCTCGCCAGTATTGTTCAATATGATCTACTTCTGCATCATCACTGAGATTTATCTTCTGTCCACAAATAGCACAAGAAGGGTTAGATTCCCAGAGTTGTTTTTTGTATTGTAAAGAAAAGGTTCGAGGTTCTGTTCTTGGAGTTCCTACAACGTCTTTAAGAGCAGCAAGCCACCTATCAAAACGGGTGAACGTTTTCTCTTTATTATCAGTTCCACTTCCTGAAATTGAGCTTATAAAATTCTCATTGTGGGTCATCATCCAAAATAATTCCTCTCTAATTGTATCACTATTTGGAACAATTTGATTCTCTTCATACATCGTAAAACCAAACATTATAATATCAAAAAGCCCTTTATTTCTTTTCTTCTCCCAAGCACCATTAGGGTCTCTTTGAGAACCAGCTACAAATCGACTGAAAGCCCTTTCTCCAAAAACTGTTTTTGATAGTCTAACACTCTTTTTGAAGATTCTTTTAAGGTTCTTTTCCTCAGCTTCGCTTAGATTTCTATACTGTTCCATATCTTTATTTAGAAACCGTTTCATCGATGGAGTGTATTTAAGATAGGTACTATGGAAGAAAGTGAAGAAACGCAAAATTAGTTCCCTGTCATCCATACGAGAATGAGGCTCTTTAAGTCCCAGTAAGAATTGTAAATCCTTATCTTCAGATAACTCTTTCAACAATTCATTATATCTACCTCGATAAATACAATTTCTCAGTTCTTGTGCCTTAAGTGGGACAGCTCCAGTATTTAATCTTTCAAATATCTCAAATTTAACATCTGGTTGTGATTCTTTTCTTATTTCTATAATGCGGATCGTGGCGTCTTCAAATTTATCCTGCAGATTCTTTTGAATATCTTGAAACTTTTTACCAATTAATTCTATCAAAATTGTTAACCCACTCAACCTCAAATCATTTTCGAGAAATTTGATAAAAGCATTAAGCCTCTGTTGACCATCTATTACTGAATACTTACTGTCTGCTTCTTCGCTTAGATAAATGACAGGTATTGGAACTTCTAACAATACCGACTCTATCAACCGACTGGATTTCTTATTATCCCAAACTTGGAGCCTTTGAAATTCTGGTCGTAGTTCCAAATTGCCTTTTTGGTATTGGCGAAATAATTCAAAGATGCTTCTATCGGGTTTATCTGAATAAACCCTTCGTTGTTTTGGTGGGATTTCTGTTGGTTGTTCTTCTTCTTGATCTTCGAATTCAAGCTCTTCTTCCTTCATATTTATACTCCTTCTACTAAATTATAGTAGCGTAGGGGCGGGTAAACCCCACCCCGACAATTATATTACCGCAAGGCTAATGTCTTGTCCTACACTTTTTCACTTACCTTTGAACTTTAAACTATTATTCTGGTACCTGCTTTTCTTTTGACCGAATCATAAGCTTTGGGAATCGAAGTGATGATAACCTCTTTGCCACCTGATTCTAAGAATTGAATTGCAGATTCGATTTTAGGACCCATGCTCCCTTCTGGAAAATGCCCTTCTTTTAGATATTTTTTAGCCTCCTCTAAAGTCATCTTATCCAGCTCTTTTTGATTAGGTGTGCCATAATTCAAAGACACTTTCTCCACTTCAGTTAAAATCAGAAGCAATTCCGCACCTATATCCCGGGCTAAGACAGCCGAGGCTCTATCTTTGTCGATAACTGCATCTAACCCCCGTAGGGTTCCGTCTTCTTTTTTGAAAACTGGAACTCCTCCTCCTCCTGCAGCGATAACTATAAACCCTTTTTCAACTAAATTTTTAATAGAATCTTTCTCCACTATCTCTAAGGGAATGGGTGAGGGCACTACCCTTCTCCAGCCTCTATTTGCATCCTTTTTTACAACCCAGCTTCGCTCTTTTGCAAAATTTTCAGCTTCTTCTTTAGTATAAAATTGTCCTACAAATTTCGAAGGATTTTTTGTAGAATTATCCTCTTTATTTACAACAACCTGAGTGACCACAGTGGCAACTTCACGGTGAATATTCTCCTGCTTCAATTTATTTCTCAGGCATTGTTCGATCATATAACCTATCCCTCCCTCAGTATCTGCCACACAGATATAAATGGGAAGATAAGGTGCTTTCCCCCGGGCTAATTCTACCCGGTAAATGACATTCCCCACTTGCGGACCATTCCCGTGAGTGATGGCTAAATTAAAACCATCTTTTATCAGCTCAACCACACCCGACAAACTCTGGGTCGTATTTCTGAACTGATTTTCAATAGTATCCTCTTGTTCCTTTCGGGTAATAGCATTCCCGCCCAGAGCCACAACTGCAGTTTTTTTTCTCATTTATTTTCGTAATTTTAGTTCACGTAGTACGATCCTTTTAGGATCGCTTTAGCGAGTATGTAGGGGCGACCCGGCGGGTCGCCCCTACCGAACATCCTGGGCAGGCAAATCCCGCCTCTACGAAATACATAATGGCCAGAACAATGTTCTGTCCCTACACTATGTCTCCTGTCTACTCTCTACTACCTACTACCTTTTACAAATTTACTCAGCACTTCTTTTAAATCCGGCTTGCCTATTTCCTGTAATTCGTATCTAACCCTGACCGAAGGTTTATTTATTTTCAGAACCCTGCCCAAATCTATCGGTGTAGCAATTACCACTGCATCGCACTTTACTGAATTTATTATCTTCTGCAATTCGCCTATCTGTTTTCTACTGTAACCCATTGCCGGAAGGAGTGTGCCGATATGTGGATATTTTCTGTAAACCTCTTTTAGCGAACCCAACGCATAGGGCCTGGGATCGATTATCTCTTTAGCACCGAACTTTTCTGCGGCTACAATCCCGGCTCCGAAGCTCATCTCGCCATGAGTTAAAGTGGGTCCATCCTCTATCACTAAAACTTCTTTATCTCTAATAAGCTCAGGTTTATCTAAAAAGATAGGGGAAGCCGCTTCGATGATTATCCCTTTTGGATTTGTATCTTTGATATTCTGCCTGACTTCTTCAATATTTTCCAGGCTGGCTGAATCGATTTTGTTAATCACCAAAACATCTGCAGAGATCAGATTACACTCCCCCGGGAAATAGGTGATCTCATCCCCGGGTCTTAAAGGATCGAGTACCGTTATATGCAGGTCAGGAAAATAGAAAGGTAAATCGTTATTCCCTCCATCCCAGACTAAGATATCTGCTTCCTTTTCTGCTTCTCTTAATATTATCCCATAATCCACTCCTGCATAAACGATATTACCTCTCTCAATATGAGGCTCATACTCTTCCCTTTCCTCAATGGTGCATTTATATTTATCTAAGTCAGAGATTTTTGAGAACCTCTGGCAGACCTGCTCAGACAAATTACCATAGGGCATAGGATGACGAATCACTGCTACTTTTTTGCCATACTCTTTTAAGATTTCACAAACCTTACGGGTGGTCTGGCTTTTTCCACTTCCCGTACGGGCGGCACATACCGCTATCACCGGCTTCTTTGATTTAAGCATAGTGCTTTTTTTACCAAGGAGCTTGAAATCTGCACCTGCGGATATAACCTGAGAAGCCTTATGCATAATGTATTCATACGAGACGTCACTGTAGGAAAAAACCGCTTCGTCGATCTTATATTTTTTGATAAGCCCCATCAGATTTTCCTCGGACCAGATAGGAATCCCTTTTGGGTACAATTTGCCGGCTAATTTCGGGGGATAATTTCGACCCTCGATATCTGGAATTTGAGTAGCGGTGAAAGCCACTACCTCATACTGAGAATTATCCCGGTAAACCAGATTGAAATTATGAAAATCCCTTCCTGCTGCTCCCATTATAAGAACTTTTCTCTTGCTCATAAATCCCCTTTGTTACGGATCCGCACTCGGTATATAAATTTTTAGGGGTGGGCAAATTGCCCACCCTCTTTTTTAAAACTCAAAAATTAAAAAACTTCTACTGAACGTCGATCTGCGCTTTTTGCAGCTTTCCACTGAAGTCAATATAAATAGCTTTCCATTCGGAAAAAACATCTAAAGCCGCCACGCCTGCTTCTCTGTGTCCATTTCCAGTCCGATTGGTTCCACCGAACGGCAGATGCACCTCTGCTCCAATGGTAGAAGCATTCACATAGAATATCCCGGTATAAACATCCCTCATCGCCACAAAGGCTTTATTTACATCCTGAGTATAGATTGAAGCAGAAAGACCATAGATCGTTCCGTTGCAGATCTCAATTGCCTGCTCTAAACTATCGCAGGGTATAACCGATACAACCGGACCAAAGATCTCCTCCTGGGCAATCCTCATCTTGGAATCGACCTCTCCGAAAATAGTTGGTTCATGGAAATATCCATACTGATAGTTACCAGAGGCCAATCTGTTCCCTCCACACATAAGTTTAGCACCTTCATCTTTTCCTATTTTTACATATTCCATTACCGTATTGAGCTGACCCTCGTTAATTGAAGGACCCATCTCCACTGAAGAATCAAGGCCATTGCCCACTATCAGAGTCTTAGCCCGTGCCACGAATCTATCGATGAATTCTTTATAAACCTTTCTATGAACAATCACCCTGGAGGCCGCAGTACATCTCTGTCCTGTGGTTCCGAACCCTCCCCAGATCGCACCCTCAACTGCTAAATCTATTTTGGCATCGTCCATTACCATAATCCCGTTCTTACCACCCATCTCTAAGTGTACATGTTTGAAGCTTGGAGCACAGACCTCAGATACGGTCCTGCCAATCTCGGTTGAGCCAGTAAAAGTGACCAATTTGACATCTGGTGATTTCATCAAAGGCATTCCCACTTCTGAGCCGGTGCCGGTGATTAAGTTTACCACTCCTTTAGGTATCCCGGCTTCCTCGCAGGCTTTGACTAAATTATAGGCTGATAGAGGAGTATCCGTCGCAGGTTTGAAAACTACGGTATTACCGAGGACCAAAGCTGGCATAAGTTTCCAGGAAGGGATTGCCATTGGGAAATTCCAGGGGGTTATCAGAGCGCATACCCCCATCGGTTGACGGATTGACATATTAAATTTGTTGGGAAGCTCGGATGGGGTTGTTTGTCCAAACTGTCTTCTCCCCTCACCTGCCATATAATAGGTCATATCAATCGCTTCCTGAACATCACCTCTGGTTTCCTTCAATACTTTCCCCATTTCCTGGGTCATCTGCTTGGCAAAATCTTCTTTTCTTCTTACCAGGAGCTCACCCAATCTGAATAAAATTTCTGCCCTTTTTGGAGCAGGGACTAATCTCCACTTTTTATAAGCTTCTCTGGCTGAATCAACAGCCATTTTAACGTCTTGTTCATTAGATTTCTGGAAAATACCTAATACCTCTCTGGTATCAGTTGGGTTCCTATTATCAAATGTTCTCTTAGAAACAGAATCCACCCATTCTCCATTGATATAATTTTTATAAACTTTAGGTTCTGCCATAATTCCTCCTAATTAATTTTTAAGGTTTTAAATATAGGTTTTCCCCCCTCTTATGTCAACTAATTTTAAAGAATACTTTGTGCTTTTCCAGGCTATCGGTAAACCCACGCTGCCCCCATTGTGGGTTAATAAACGATAAACCCACTTGCCTTAAAGGTGGGTTTATTATCCCACCTTGAGGGCGAGTCGGGATTACCGATTTTTAATTGAAGTTTTCTCTCGATAATATTTGACCGTCTCTTCCAATCCCTTTTCTAAGGAGTATTTGGGAGACCAGCCTAAAAGTTTTTTGGCTTTGGAACAATCTAAAACGCTTCTTCTTTGCTCCCCGAGCTTTCCAGATATATGTATCTCTTTCTGTTTGGAGCCAGCTTTTTCCTTGAGCAGTTTAAAAATAGTATTGACATCATTCTCAATCCCGGTCCCGATATTGAAAAAATCTGACTTTAAATAATCCAGAGCTAAAAGATTAGCCTTAACCACATCTTTAACATAGACAAAATCCCGGGTCTGTTTTCCATCTCCGTTGATTATGGCTTTTTCGCCCGATAGAAGTTTTTTTGTAAAAATAGCTACTACCCCAGCCTCGCCCCAGGGATTCTGCCTTGGTCCATAGACATTGGCATATCTTAAGGAGATATAATTCAATCCAAAAACTTCTTTATAGAAATAGAGGTATTTCTCAATGGCCAGCTTGGCAATCCCATAAGGGGAAAGAGGTCTTTCCGGATGGTTCTCATCCGCCGGGAAATAATCCTGCTCCCCATAAAGAGCTCCTCCAGTTGAGGCAAAGATAACCTTTTTTGTTTTATACTTAATACAGTTACTCAATAGATTTAATGTCCCTTCAATATTAATTCTGGCATCATGAATAGGGTCCTCTACCGATTTACGCACATCTATCTGTGCCGCATGATGGCACAGAGCTTCAATCTTTTCCTTTTTGAAAATCTCTTCAATTTTTTTATTTCTTATATCCACTTTATAGAATTTAGCCCTGGGATTGATATTTTCTCTGAAGCCAGTGCTTAGATTATCAACTATTACTATCTTATGACCAAGAGAGATAAAGTTGTCTGCCACATTCGACCCGATAAAACCAGCCCCGCCGGTAACTAAAATTTTAGCCAATTTCACTCCTTATTAAATATGTGAAATTTGTAACTAATAATAAAACTCAGAACTTTCAAAGTCAATGAAAAATTAGACCTGTAAGGGTAGGATTTAAACCTACCCCTACAAATACCTCTATCAACCTATTAACCCTCATTCTATACCTTGTCCTTAACCTGGTGATATTCCTTGAACCATCTAAACCCGAATTCTTCCATCAGCTTCAGATAAGTCTCATTCCCTTGAGGCATAGAATCAGCACAATAATGCAGCCCGAAATAATATTGGGCTGCGTTTATATACCCTTGCTCTTTAATCCTGTGGATACACTTCCTGGCGAATTCTTCTCCTTTAACTTTCCGGCAAACATCTTCAATCTTTTTGAGATTTACATCGGTTATTTCACGTTTCCGGTCAATATGTTTTTCATCCAGTGCATCTATAAGTTCCTGGTTTTTCAGATCATGGTATTTTTCTTGGTGAACTATCACTTTCACACCAAGCTTTTTTGCAGGTTTAGGCTTTGCTTTTGGATATCCCAGGCAAAGCAGTACCACCGGGAATACACCATCTGGCAATTTAAACAGGTCACGCAGTTTTCTAAAACACTCTAAGACCGTACCAACGTAAACCGAGCCTAAGCCCAAGGAGTCCGCTGCAGTGCAGATGTTCTGAGCACAGATTAGCGTGTCCTGAAAAGAAATCCAGAAATGCCGGAAAGAGCTGGTAGCAGTGAAGGGTGCTATTTTTAGTTTAGCCCATCTTTCAAGACGATGGAAATCAATACAAAAGAGTAAATTAGTTGGAGCTTGCGCTATAAAACCCTGCCTTCCGCAAAGCTCAACTAATTTTTGTTTTGTTTTTTCTTTCTCTATTTTTATAATGGAATAGGGCTGTAAATTCCCACCCGAAGGCGAGTGGATTCCTGCCTGAAGAATAAATTGTAAAACATTTTTAGGAATTTTCTTATGAGAAAAACTCCTGCAGCTTGCCCGCTGGATGAGAAGATTAAGGGTTTGGTTTGGATATTTTCCTTTAACTGGTCTTTCTATCCCGTGATAAGATGGCATCTGTTTTTTGTTCATGGTTCTTATTCCTCCTTTTCAATCAACAAGTTATCAGATGTTAAAATGAATTTATATCTTATTTCTCTGTTTGACAAGTTATTTTGAGGAGAAGTATAACGAGAAGAGGTTTGTTAAAAGGAATGCATCAGCTTGTCGAATTTGACCTTGAGGTTAATGTTCATTAAAAAAGCAAGAGCCCCTAAAAAAGGAATCTTCGCTTCGCTACGACAAGCTCCTGCACTCCAGAAAACAAATGGGCGGAACTAAGCTCCACCCCGACTTGACTAGTCAATTCATCTACGAGGCTCTTTTTCTAATTTTCCTATCATCTCAGCCATTGTTGCAGGAGAAAGAACAAGTTCAAATGGAGGAGGAGAATGTATTTCTACTTCAATATCCTTTGCTTTAATGCTCCTTAGCATAGGGAATACAAGAATAAGTATCAGAAGAGATATAAGAAAAGCATAAAGGTTAAGATTCACTTTTAAATAATCAGGTATAAATGGATGAAGTAACACTAGCCCAGAGATGCAAAGCACAAGGATAATAGATATAAATCTTTTGGGCCAGCAATACAAGGGGGAAGTCAACCAAAAACGCCAGAGAGGGGGTCTGATTTGGTAGTGCCAGATGTTTTCAAGTAGTTGACGGGCGGTACCTTTTATTTTCGATTTTATTTTTGCGCATTCCTTCAGTCTTTCCTTTGCTTGAAGAATATCCTTGCTTTTATAATAGAAACAGCCCAAAAAATAAAGTATATACGCCCTTATCTCTTTATTAATGTGTTTCTGAGATAAATTTTCTGCCTTCTCTAATACCGTTATTATGGAAAGAATCTTCTCCTTATAATGTTGAGTGGGGGATTCTAAGGTAAACTCTGCTTTTAGATAATTAGCGTAAGCCCACCATACAAGATGCAATGGATTGCCAATATCCAATGAAATTACTTTTTTAAGTGACACTATTGCTGAATCATAATCCAGTTTTTCAATCTCAACTCTGGCTTTTAATGCCCAAACATCTATTGAATTTTCATCCAAGTTAAGTGATTTCTTAACTTCTTCAACTGCAGAATCAAGATCTCCGAGGTCTAAAAGAGTTTCACCTACCATACTATGTGCTAAAGCGCTTTTTGGATCAATATCTATAGCTATACGAAGTGCTATTAAAGCTTCTTCATATCTCCCAAGCTCAGCAAGGGATACACCTCTTCCAATCCAAGCTAAAGCATGGATTGGATCAGCTTTTTTTGGTTCCTTCATACTTTGATTTAACTTCTATGGCTTTATTAAAAGCCTTTAGAGCTTCTTCGTGCTTGTTAAGCTGATTTAGAACAATACCTTTGACAACCCAATGGTAATCCTCCATTGGCTCATTCTCTATAGCTTTCTCATACATATTTAGAGCCTCTTCGTATTTCCGTAGTTTAATAAGGAAATTACCTTTGCTACTCCAGATCCAAGAATCCGTTGGGTCAGCCTCTATGGCTCTATCATAAGTTTTTAAAACCTCTTCGTATTTGCCAATACTCGCAAGAACATCACCTTTCTTACTCCATGCGTATGCATACGCTGGATCAATCTCTATGGCTCTATCATATGCCACTAAAGCTTCTTCATATCTACCAAGATCAGCAAGAACATTACCTTTACTACACCAAAACCATGCACGCTTTGGATCAATCTCTATAGCTTTATCAAAAGCTATTAAAGCTTCTTCCTTTTTCCCCTGCTCCGCAAGTAAGTCACCTTTGCTACTCCAAGCCCAATCATATTGAGGATCAGCTTCTATAGCTCTATCATATGCCACTAAAGCTTCTTCATATCTACCAAGATCAGCAAGAACAT
>CAZMZF010000016.1:0-47113 GCA_964570765.1 uncultured Ignavibacteria bacterium | reverse complement strand
TCAATCTCTATAGCTTTATCAAAAGCTATTAAAGCTTCTTCCTTTTTCCCCTGCTTCGCAAGTAAGTCACCTTTGCTACTCCAAGCCCAAACATACTCAGGATCAGTTTCTATAGCTCTATCATATGCCACTAAAGCTTCTTCGTATCTACCAAGATCAGCAAGAACATTGCCTTTACTACACCAAGACCATGCAAGCTTTGGATCAATCTCTATAGCTTTATCAAAAGCTATTAAAGCTTCTTCCTTTTTCCCCTGCTTCGCAAGTAAGTCACCTTTGCTACTCCAAGCCCAAACATACTCAGGATCAGCTTCTATAGCTCTATCAAAAGCTTTTAAAGCTTCTTCATATTTCTCTTGTTCTGCGAGTTCGTTACCTTTTTTTAACCATTCTTCTGCTGTCATACAATTCTTCTTATCGTGTGTTTCTCAGTGTGAGATTTTATAAATATTTTTCTATTTCCCCAATAAACAAAATGCTTTTGTAATGTTTTATATTTTATATTATCGCTTCAAAAAAGTCAAGTAAATTTTAGACTAGAAGTCTTTGGGAAAATACAGGGGTTCGCCCCTACTTAAACAATTTCCCAAACACCTCAATCGTCTTCAAAATATCATTTCTATTCACATCTAAATGCGTCACCAATCTCATCTTAGATTTCCCGAAAGGAAGAGCAAGAATCCCATTCTCTTTCAGCTTTTCCACCAACCAGTTTGAATCCTTCCCTTTTTCTTTAAGCTCCAAAATCACCATATTAGTCTGAACTGACTCCATATCAATATAAACCCCTTTTAATTTTGTCAGCCCTTCAGCTAAAATCCGGGCATTTTTGTGGTCTTCAGCTAAGCGGTCAAAATTATTTTCAATTGCATATATCCCTGCAGCCGCAATAATCCCCACCTGCCTCATCCCCCCACCAAACATTTTTCTATTTTTCCTTGCTTTTTTGATAAATTCAGCACTTCCCGATACAACCGAGCCGATTGGAGCTCCTAACCCTTTGGATAAGCATACTGAAACCGAATCAAAATATTTTGCATACTCTTTCATCGGAATCCCGGTAGCAATTGAGGCATTCCATAAACGGGCACCATCTAAATGCATTTTAACATTATGCTCTTTGGCAACCTTATAAATCTCTTTTATCTCTTCCAATGGATAAATCGTCCCGCCTGCCCGGTTATGGGTATTTTCTATGATAATCAAAGATGTTGGAGGATGGTGAATATTGTCAGGCCTTATTTCATCTTTTATCTGTTCTGCTTTTAAAATCCCTCTTTCACCCCGTAGGGGATGAAGTTGTAACCCGGATATAGCAGAAGCCGCACCTACCTCGTAATTATAAATATGAGAATTTACTTCCAGAATTACTTCATCTCCTGGAATAGTCAAAGATTTCAAGCATACCTGATTCCCCATAGTTCCAGAAGGGACGTAAAGTGCACCCTCTTTTCCCAAAATCTCAGAGACCATTTTCTCTAATCTTATAACTGTGGGATCATCCCCCAAAACGTCATCCCCCACCTCAGCCGAAGCTATAGCTTTTCTCATCTCCTTTGAGGGTTTGGTAACCGTATCACTTCTTAAATCTATAAATTTTTTTTGCTCCATTTAAACTCTCCTTTTATGTAGGTCAAGCATGTTCCGCCAAAGGCGGGACTGCTTGACAAAATACTGGTAGGTCAGACATTCCTGTGGCTACGTGGCTACGGGCTACGCCACAGGCTTTGCTCTCTGACCTTCATAAACAGACAAAATGTCTGTTCTACCAATCCTGATTATAAGATAATTAAAATCTCCATAATCAGTCCGCTCACTAAAGGAACACTCAGGTTATCATCAATCGGAATACTCAAAGCTTCGACTGCAGTCGCCACAGCCGCACCTATGGCTCCTATCCAGAAAGGGAGTCCAGGAAGTAATAACGCTACTAAGAGACAGATGGAAAGGAAAGCCAGGCTTCCCTCTAAGCTCTTTTTTTCGATCCTGGTCTTTCCATAAACCCTTCCTACCAGAGCTGAAGCGATATCTCCTAAGATAATATAGGCAATAGCGGCTATGGCTACTTTTTTGTTAAAGAAGATAATAGACAAAACCGAGGCAGAGAGGATGTGACTTGAGCCAGTTAGACTATAACTTTCGTGCTTCCTTAATACCGGACCTAAAAACCAGTTAAAAAAACCAGCCAGGGGTAGATTCCTTAGCCGGATTATATCTATCAAGATCGAGCCTAAGGTTATCGGGACAAGTATCAATAGAGCAGTCTTTTTAGGCAGTATATAATACCCTATCGGAATAGAAAGGGCAATTAAATGAATAGCTTTCCTTTTGAGCTCGTTATAAAGAGATATTTCCAAAGATTTTTTCTAAAATATTTAATTAGGTATAATAATATATACTTTTCTTTTATAGGGATTGTATCCCTCCTGTTTCCTCGTGAAGCAGTGGTACAACCCTGGCCCGTGTACAAAAGGCCTGCGTTACTTTTCTTTTTCTTTTTCAGCTTTCAGTTTAAACCTCTTGACTGATTTCTCATTAACCCAGATCTCCTCCCCTTCCCTTAAGGATTTCTCCCATTCTGCCTTGATTTTCTTCTGTTTCTCCTGGCTTACCAGAGTTTTTATTTTATCCTTATATAGTACCACCGGGGAATCGCTTCTTCTTTCCACTAATTTGACAAGATGATACCCCCACTCTGTTTTAACCGGATGACTTACTTCACCTACCTGTAATCGAACCGCTGTCTCGTAAAATTCAGGGGAGATATCCTTATCTGAAATGAAACCTAAATCATAGGCTACATCCCGGATCTCCTTTTCCCCTGGATAATATTCCTTAGCCATCTCCACGAAATCAGCTCCCTCCTGTATCTTTTTAAGAACCTCCTCCGCCTTCAGGGAATCATTAAAGATTATATGATAAACGTGTATTGAGCTATCCGGTGGAAATTCTTCACGATGAGAAAGGTAATAATCATAAACTTCCTCATCCGAGGTAACATATCCCTTCAATCCCTCCACCGCTAAAACTCTTTTTTCAGCTTCTTTGAACCTGAAATTGTTCATCTCCTCGTTATATTCAGGTAGTTTTTCATAACCTCCTCTTTTCCCTTCGAGGACCAGGATATTATAAAGAGAGCTGTAATCCCGGAGGAGTTTCTTTTTATCCTCCAGCTCTAAGGTGTCCTTTTTCAAATAAGCTCTATATGGCTCCAGATCACCTTTGTATTTTGAGAATTTCACGGTATCCTGGTTATCGATTATCAAAACCCAGGGATCCCCTGCAACTGAATCAGGTTTTTGATTTAAAACTTCTTCATTGTATTGATAATTGGCCCGACTCTTTAAACTATCCAGATACTCGCCAACTCTTACCTTTTGCTTCTCCTTGCTTAGCGTGAGCTTTATGCGGCTCTTCAGATCGTCATTATACTCCATAAGCTCCCCGGGGAGCTTATCAGTATATTTCAAGATATGATATCCATATTTAGTTTTGAAAGGCTTAGAAACCTCCCCCAGCTGTAGAGTAGAAATTTGTTCTTCAAACTCTTTAAGCATCATCCCTTTGGGAAGAAAACCCAATTCGCCACCCTTTTCTCTGGTCTTCTCTTCATCTGAAAACTGCTTTGCCAGAGCTGAAAAATCTTCACCGGCTATAACCCGGTTGTAGATCGATTCGATCTTTTCTAAAGCTTTTTTCTCAGCTTCTTTCTCCTGTTCTGGATCATCCTTCTGCAAAGTATCTTTCTTTATCTTGACCAATATATGGCTAATCTTATACTGTTCTGCTTTTTTGAAGAGTTCATTCTTATTTTTTTCATAAAATTCATTTATCTCACTATCTTGAACCTTTGCTTTCTCCGCAATCTCCTTTTTATACATCAGCTCTACCAGGTAATCCAGGGAATGTTTTTCATCCTTCTTTTTCCACTCCTCATCCTGACTCAAATCCATCTTCTTTGCCTTTTGCTCCACTAATTTATCGATGATAAGCAGATCTAGAGCTTCCCTTTTGGTCTTCTGCTCCTCCTCTTTATTATCCTTGGTAACAAAATTAATGGACTCTAATTTCTTTTTAAAATCCTCTTTGGTTATAACCTCCCCATTTACCTTAGCCACAGCATCCTTATCTTTAGAACCAGCATTGGAATTTGTAGTCTGGCTTAAAGAAAATAGCCCCAGGATAAGCAGTTGAAAAAGAAGTTTCGGTCTAATCATATACTCTCCTTTTTTATTTAGAGTTTAACCTTTAAAGAGACTCGATAACTGTTGTCTAATTCTTTATGGCTTAAAAATGCTAAATCCACCTCAAATTTTTTAAAACCTAAGCCTCCTCCTGCGGAGAAATTTCCCCGGTCGAACCCCAGCCGGGCTGATACTCTTTCTAAATAGACCACCTCCCAGCCATAATGCATATCTGCGGATATATCTCCCTGCCAGTACTGGGCCGAATATCTTCTGCCCTCAAAATTTAATTCCGCCTCAGTGGTGAATAGAAAAGAAAAGTTTTTAATATCTTTTTTCAAGCCAAATCCAGTCCTTAAAGATGGAGAGATGGTCTCCCTGGTGCCGTTATCATAAGATAAGAGAGTGGAGACTGCATCTTTAAAATTAGCTCCTAAACTGAGGTAGCTGGTCGGAGAATAAAGCAATCCTAAATCAATCCCCAGGCCCAAAGCGGAATTATCCACTAAATGGCGATAGATTATCTTGGCATTCCCCCCGAAGGAAAGTTTGGGACTTGTTTCTTTGGCAAAGGAGAAGGTTAAAAGGTAATCTGCATGTCCTGCCTCTTTTTTAACATAGGGACGGTTGGCACTGCTTATCGGATTATTCGGATCAGGAAGTTCGGTTACCTTTATATCCCCACCTCCCAGTCGCATCAGGCTAAATCCGAGAGTGTAGTTTTGAAAGCGATCGTGTAAAGGTAAAGCCCAGCTTATGAAGTCGTGATTTAAAAGGGAGCCAAAGATTTCCGCATGCATAAAAACGAGCTCCTGAGAAGATATTTGAGAAAGCCCGGCCGGGTTCCAGTAAGTAGCAGTAGCATCATCTGCAATAGCCACGAAAGCACCACCCATCCCTAAGGCTTTCCCGCCAACCCCAAGGTTCAGGAATTCTCCGGCATATTTAGCCCCGAAAGAATAATTATTAATTGTTAACAGAAATAAGAATAAAAAAAGATATTTTCTTATCATAATATTTAATAATAATTCAAGAAACGACCAGTGTCAATAAAATTCATTAAGAATGTAGAGACGCATAGCTATGCGTCTCTACCCATATCATTTCGAAAACATATGGGCGTATTGCTTTACGCCCCATATCTAAACCTTTAGAAATGCTCGATAAGAAAATCCTTTTTTTACTTTTTACGTAGGGCAAGGCCTCGAGGTCTTGTCCACCAGAGGCGGATTAGCCTTGCATTTTTAATGTTGATTATTTCTTTTCCCAGTACTTATCCGCTTCTTTTTCCATTTTTTTAAGTCTGGAATAATAATCCGGGAATTCATTTAAGTGAGCCAGAGCGATCATCCCGGTCAGTACCGGATGATCATTGGTAACATTCGTGTGGGCATCAATTAATCCATGTTCCAATTCCACGTCCAGCCCCATCCTGAACTGCTCCATATCAAACTTTTTCCAATCGATCCCCAGGACTTTGCCAATTCTTTTTGCTTCTATGGCAGAAAATTTTTTCCTCTTCTTCATTTCATCTCCCTTTTTAAAAGTCTCTTTTAGATGCAAGGGCATCCGATGTTGGCGGACCGTGCCCCTTCTTTAACAAAAATCCTTTTTTACTTCTTATCTTTGTTTAGCTGTTCCTTTTTCTTAAGATATTCCTCAAAGCTTAATGTCTTATACCAATTATCTGCTATGTAGGAAAGGACACCGGCGAAATTCTTAGCATCCCTGTATCCTATCAGAGGAGAGATTTTTTCCGCATTTGGCTCTAAAAACCAGATGGTGGGAAATCCTCTTACCCCGAACCTGGAGGTAAGCTCCCTCTCCGTAATATTAGCTTTATCAACCAGGATAGTGTTCTTAGACTCTCCATTCACCGTAACCGAGATAAAATTTTTGGCTAATATTTTCTTTATCTCTTCATCTTTATAAGTGTAGTTGTTCATCTTCTTACAGTATCCGCACCAGTCAGTATAGAAGAAGACCATTATCTTTTTCTTCTCTTTTCCCGCTTGCTTTAAACCCTGGTCATACTTTAACCAGTTGATACCCAACGGCTCATTTTTAACCGGGGCAGGTTTCTGTGCAGAAATATTTAAACTGAACAGGAAAAAAAGTAAAAGGGTAAAAGGGGTGAGTCTTTTTGCAATAATGAACATAATCTCTCCTCAATAAGAAAGTTCAAAGTTATAGTTTTTACGCTCAGGATAAATCCTGCGTTTGCCTGAGTAATTTTCTAATTTTCTTCCAGATAAAGAATCTGGTATACCCACGTTGCCCTCAACGTGGGAGAATTTGGTAGGGGCAATTCATGAATTGCCCCTAGAAGTGGTGGGACAGACATTTTCGTAGTGCGACCCTGCTTGTCCCGCAGTAAGCGGGATCAGGGTCGCACTACATCTGTCTTCCATCTCCTTTTAGGAGAGGGTTAGGTTGAAAATCCCGCTACAGGCGGGGGTGAGGTCTCATTTTTTATCCGTCATTCGTCATCAGTCATCCGTCATTCTTCGTTCACATAAACCATTTTTTCGTATGATGAACTGCATCTCCAAACTTCCGCATAAACTCCATATCCTCTTCAGACAGCGGACCCTGAGAAAGTGAAGCAAGATTTTCCTCAAGCTCTTTCAAGTTGTGAGGTGCGGTTAAGCACACATCCACATTTGGATTTGAAAGAACAAAGCGATAGCACATTCCAGGAGTGGGAATACGCCCATCTTTGGGCCAGCCTTTAGGTTTTCTAATTAAATAGCTCCAGCGTGTAGCAGTATAGCTTACCACTCCCGGATTATATTGACCCAGATAAGGGAATATATCTTCCTCTGCTCCCCGGTGAGCCGCATTATATCTCATCATTATAACATCAATTGCACCCTCAGCACAGAGTTTGCCAGCGAATTTTCGATTGTGAGTGGAGATACCGACTCCTCTCACCTTACCCTCCTCTCGAAGCCGATAAAGCTCCTCTCTGACCTTTTCAGGGAAATGCTTCTCCTTGGTCACACCTAAAAAAAGAAAACAATCTATATAATCCGTTCTCAACTGCCTGAGCCTTTTCTCTAAAGTGCGTTTAGGATTCGTATGCCCCCAGAGGAGATTATACGCCCCGGTGCAGATAACATACTTTTCCCGATTGTGTCTCATAACATCCCGCAGAACATTTATCATCTGAGTGTCCATCCCGAAGAAGAAGAAAAAATTGATTCCCTCATCTATAGCTTTATAGATAGTTTCCTTACCCGGACGATAAGTAGCAGACAGCCCCAAACGGTGAACGGGAATGTCGGTTTTCCCAAGTGTGGTATGGGTGAAATTTTGAGTCAAGAATATCATTTATATAATAATATTACTTTTGATTTGAAGTATTTTCTTCTTTTCGTATCTTTTCAAAAAGATTATAGAATTCATCCCAGCCTTTTTCTAATCCTCTATCAAATATTTCATTTGCTAATTTTTTTGTTTTATTGCTTAATTTATCATTTTCAAGTATTCTTTCTATAATATCTACCAAGTCTTTGACTATAAAAGGATCGCTTAATACCCCTTCAATATTGACGATCTGGGAGTGCAGAATTTTTATACAGCGTTCAATGGATTGGTTATCCTGAATACATCTTTTGAGATAACCAACTAAATGTTTTTGAGCAGACAAATTAAGTTTATCGTTCAATATAGTATCAAATACTTTACTTTTGTCTAAAACTGCAAAATGAGATGTCTTAAGTTCATCCCTCTCAAAAGCAAAAGACCCTTGTTCCCTCACCCTATAGTCTGGTTCATTAAAAGGATCAAGCAATCTTATGAAATATTTACAGATTTTTCTGTATCTATTTGCTTCAATTAGCTTTCCTAGTTCTGATTCGAAAACGAAGGCAAGAGACAATCGTGTTTCTGCAGTACCAATTTGTTGTTTAATAATCGCTTCAGTTAATCGACTAACATTAAATAGCGCATCCAATTGTTTATATCCAATTAATTCACCCAGTTCTTTCTGGATTTCTTTATTTGAATTATTGAACAATAATTTTATAAAATCTCTATTGGCTTGGAATCTTCGCGGTTCCAAAAGATTAAAAAAACGGATTAAACCAAAATCAATTTCTGGATCGCGAATATTCTTGAATTGATTTATTACTACTTTACATAAAGGATAATTGTCTTTTATCAAAAGCCCTAAATTATAAATCACAGTTGCTTTCACGGCATTTGTTGAATCACACGACAAAGTTCTGAACACCTTCAGTAAGTCCTTATCTCGAGGAAAATAATATGCGAATGTAGCCAAAGCCTCTGCAGCTATTCCTCTTATAGAATTTATACCTCTTGTGATCGCATCGCTTGGTGCAGGATGACTTGATTTGAAGGCTTCATCATTCTCGGGATTGCTGTCTGTAGCCATATCAAATAAAACAGCCTTTATTTTGCTGAAAAGTTCTTTATCTATTGTCTCTGTTTCACTTTTTCTATATTCCTCGATAATAAACATTGCTACTTCTTTTCTAGCCCATGTATCTGTTTTTAGCAATTTCCAAAATGTCTCAAAAATAATAGATGGATTTGACCTTTTAGCCTTAATATATCCCCGCATCATTTGCCCTGTAAAGAACTGAACTGCCTTTCTGCCAATCCTTTTATCTAGAAGGACAGGCAGTTGGTCAGGAGATTCTTGAATTAACTGTTCAAATAAGGGGGATAAATCATAAACATCGGTTTGTCTTTTTTTATTCGTACAATCTTCCATTATTTGTATCAATTCATCAGCGGTCTTCTTCTTCAATTCGTCTATAGTGATATCAGGTCTAGGGCCAGACCAAGAAGTGACAACCAGTGGTCTTCTAATTTTGGAGTCAACCCCATACTCCTTCTCGAACATTACTAATCTCTCTTTAACTCTTTGGCTCCTTAAATTATCCGGGATAGATGCAAGTAAATCTTGCTGTAAATAAATCTCTAACTTTTCATTCTTATTATATTTTATGTTCTCTATTTTATTTATAAACTGGTCGAGCAGGTCTCTTTTGACTTCAAAATATGCTCCGATTAATAATTGTAAATGATATCCCCGAATGTTCTCAACAAACCATAAATTCTCATCAAAAATTATTTTCTCAATTATATCTATGAATCTATTGGCATGCCTTGTCGTAACTTTAATTATTATTAAGTAGAAAACTTCATATCTTGCCTGTAATAACTTGTTAAATAAGCTTTCAGCTAAATCCTTTTCAGATTCAGCAAATTTATCGAGACTTTTCTCAATTTCGAGCGCCAATCGCTCTTTTCTATCCCATTTATATTTTAGCTCTCCAAATGGATTTTCGTCGGCCAACTTAATACAGGAATAATCTAAGAATATGCCCTTTTGCTTCGTAATTTTTTCATTATCTTTTTTAATAAAATGGACTTCAATCTTTACTGCAAGATCATAGCTTTTAATAGCATACCTGTTATCGGACATTAATTCACTTAAGACAGTAACAGCTTCTTCAAAAACCCAATTTTCATTATCTTTACCTTGAAAAATTAGAGCTAAAGTTGGCCACCCTTGAGTAACATCTTGAGGAATAGGATTGAATAAAAACAACTTCTCCAGAAGCTTTAATACCTTATCTATATCATATTGAATAAGATTTTTAAGTGTTTTAGGTATTTCTCTTCGAACCCAGGGATGTTGATGTTCAGTTAACTTATTTAAGATTTTCCAAATTGGTCTAAGATTTTCCTTTTTAGATGGACTGAGTTTTCCTATAGTTCTAATAAATGCTGACAATATGTTTGGATCTCTTGTATTTTTTTCAAACTCAGCCAATAAAGGTATGATCTCGTCTGAATATTGGTCAACACATGTTTCAAAATAACTTAACAGTTGATATTTAACTGATGTGTCTATTCCTTGCCTAATAACAGATTTAATTATATTATTTTTAATCAAAGGAAACCATTCTTGGTTCTTGAGATTTTTCAAAAAATGCCAAGAAAGTATATTATTATTTTTTATAATATCTAAGGCCTGTTTTCTTTCTGTCGTTCTTTGTTTCTGAAAATTTGATATTAAATCAATTATATAATTCAATTTTTCTATAAATCTAACATCAGGTTTTTGCAGTAAATGCAATAACTTTAGCTTTTGTTTTTTTACTAATTGTGTTATAGGCGAAGGTGAAAATGAACCAAATATCAATTCATTAAATTTCTGTTTAACATCAGAATATTCATCTAATAAAGAGTTTAATTTTGAGTAATCCCAACATTCAATAAAAGGGATTTTGGAACAATAAACTTTGTCAATATTTTCTATCTTCCATTCTGCAAATTCTTTTCCAGTTAGTTCTACATTGGTGAGTATAAGAAAGGTTTCAGGTAATTGCTTTTTCTCGACAATTTTCTCTAAACTCGCTAAAAAATCCTTTTTAAATTCGTTTTTCGGATTCCTTCTTGTCATTCCAGCTCTACCAATCTCTTTAAATTTAAACTCAAACCACCATAAGCCATTGCGTTTATAATTATTATCACAAGGTGATAAGAATGCATCGTATGAATAATCAGGCCCTTTTTTATTAGTAGGGTGTACCTGTTGAGAAATTTCTCTTCTCAATAACAATATACTCAATCTATCAAATTCTTCCTGACCCAAAGCATCGTATTCAAGAAATGTCCATTGTCGTGTTAAGGACTTATTTGGATTTCTATTTTTCATTCTTGTATTCTTAAGTATCTATTCTTTGAAACTTAGGATTATTAAGTTTCATCAGTCTGTATGGATACGGAGTACCATGCCCTTACCATTGCAGAGACGCATTCAATGCGTCTCTACTTCATATTCTGCGACAGATAAATATTCTCCTCCCCCAACAAATGCGTCAGCTTTTCCAAAAGCTCCTTGGAAAGCTGAATTTTATTATTCTTCAGCCTGACTTTTATCTCCTCAAATTCATACAAACAATGAAGGAGCACTGGTGATTCTCCCGGATGAAAACTTAAAAGTTCTTTTAGCCGGTCAATAAAATCCTTATCCACACTGGTGGGAAAAACCTTTAGATGTAAAACCGGTTTTATCTCCTGATAGATTTTGCTCAAAAGGTAAATCTCCGAGGCAATAAGCTTGGGTTTCTCCTGTTCTTTAGTAGAAGCCCTGCCATAAATCAAAACCATGGCATCTGCCTTTAAAACTTTTTTGTTCTTCTCAAAACAGTCTGAAAATATCACCACCTCAACCGTGCCTAAGAAATCTTCTAAGGTCACAAAAGCCATCTGCTTCCCCTTTTTGTCGATATTCATCTTCAGATTGGTGATTAACCCTCCCAAACTAACCTGCTCCCCGTCTTTTACCCCTTCTAAGCTCTCCGTAGTTTGATTGGCAAAGCTCTTAAGCTCCAACTCATATTTTGACAGAGGATGACCGGAAAAATAGAATCCTAAGATCTCTTTTTCTTTAGATAAAATCTCACCGATGTGCCATTTGGGAACCTCCGGCAGCTTTGGCTCAATCCCGAATTCGTTATTATCCGTCTTTGGTTCTGCGGATCCATTCTCCGAACTGAACAAAGAAGTCTGCCCTTTAGCTTTCTCTTTTTGAGAAGTCTCCCCATAGCTTAAAGCCTTATCGACTGAAGCAATCAGCTGCGCCCTGTGTCCCTCTAAGGAATCAAAAGCCCCTGCCTGGATCAGGCTTTCTAAAGCTCTTGTGTTCAGCTTCCTGGCATCGACTTTCTGGCAGAAATCGAATATCGATTTGAACTCCCCTGCTCTTTCCCTTGCCTGGACAATTACCTGAATAACCGATTCACCGACATTCTTAACCGCTCCCAGACCAAACCTGATCTTTTTCCCCGCTACTTTGAAATCACCGCTGCCCTGATTCACATCCGGCGGCAGAAGTGAAATCCCCATCTTTTTACATTCTTCCATCAGGACCACTATGCGGCTGGAATCCCCGGTTTCTGAGGAAAGGGAGGCGGCCATAAACTCCAGAGGGTAATGAGCTTTTAGATATGCGGTCTGATAAGCTAAATAAGCATAACCTACGCTGTGGGCTTTGTTGAAACCATACCGGGCAAATGTAGCCATATAATCGAATACCCTGTCCGCAACCTTTTCGTCAATCCCTTTAGATTTAGCTCCGGCCATGAACTCATCTCTCTGCTCCGCCATTATCTCTGCCTGTTTTTTACCCATTGCCTTTCTCAGTATATCTGCTTTACCCAGAGAATAGCCCGCCAGGTCGCTGGCGATCTTTAAGACCTGCTCCTGATAAACGATTACCCCGTAAGTCTCTTTTAAGATTGGCTCTAAAATCGGATGTTCATATACTATCTTTTTCCGTCCCCTTTTTCTATCGATATATTCATCGATCATATAGCTGTCCAGAGGACCGGGACGATATAAGGCATTCATCGCGGTAAGGTCTTCCAGCGATTCCGGTTTGAGCTTGCGCAGATAATCTCTCATCCCGGAACTCTCGAACTGGAATATTCCGACGGTCTGTCCATTGGAGAAAAGCTCAAATACCTTTTCATCATCTAAAGGGACGGAATTTATATCTAATTGTTTTTTCTTCTCCTCCTTTAAAAGCCTGAGGGTATCATCAATAACCGTAAGGGTACGTAATCCCAGAAAATCCATCTTCAGAAGCCCGATCTCCTCAATTCCTTTCATGTCGAATTGGGTGGTGATCTCGTCTTTGTTAGTTTTATATAGAGGGACGAAATCGGTTAGCTTAGATGGGGCGATGACCACTCCTGCGGCATGGGTGGAGGCATGTCTGGTCAATCCTTCCAAGGTTTTCGAATAGGAGATCAGCTTCTCTATTCGCGGATCCTCAGTCGCTAATTTTTTAAAATCACGCTCTAACTCTAAAGCCCTTTCTAAGGTCATATCCGGCTCCATCGGGATCATCTTGGCAATCTTATCCACCTCCGAATAAGGCAGCCCTATAACCCGGCCAACATCCCTGACCACTGCCCTAGCTGCCATCGTACCAAAGGTGATTATCTGGGCAACATTCTGTTCCCCGTATTTGTTGACCACATATTTAATGATTTTATCCCTTCCTTTATCCGAGAAATCTATGTCTATGTCCGGGAGGGAAATCCTCTCCGGATTCAAAAACCTCTCGAACAGGAGTCCGTATTTTATCGGGTCGATATTGGTTATCCCCAGGCAGTATGAGACTAAGCTTCCTGCGGCAGACCCTCTTCCCGGACCAACCGGGATATTATTACTCTTGGCATAATCTATGAAATCTTTGACCACTAAAAAGTAGCCCGCAAACCCCATCTGTTTGATGACTTTTAATTCATCTTCCATTCTTTTTTGCAATTCTATGGTCTTATGAGGATACCTTTTTTCAAACCCTTTCTGAACCAGAAACTCCAGGTAAGCATCCAAATTATCATAACCTTCAGGCAGGGGAAAATGAGGAAGATAAGTTTTATCGAACTCTAATTCCAAGTTACACTCCTCTGCAATCTTCAAGGTATTCTTTAAGGCATCCGGGACCTCCTTGAATAGTTCTTTCATCTCCTCCGGAGATTTTACGTAAAGCTGGTCTGTGCCAAATCTCATCCGGTCAGCATCTTCCGTCTTTTTTCCGGTCTGGATACATAGCAAAGCATCATGCGCTAAATAATCCTCCCTTTTAAGATAATGGCAATCATTGGTGCAGACCAGAGGGATTCCGGTTTCAGAAGAGAGCTGAATCAAAAGGATTCTTGATTTTTTCTCATCCTCTAACCCGTGGTCCTGTAGTTCCAGATAAAAGTTACCAGCTCCAAAAATCTCGTTATATTCTAAGGCAACCTCTTTGGCTTTCCTGTAATTATCATTCAGAAGATATGGTATCTCCCCTTTCAAGCAACTGGATAGCCCGATGAGTCCCTCGCTGTATTTCTTTAAAACCATTTTATCTATTCTGGGCTTATGATAAAAACCATCTAAGTATCCGGTTGTGGATAACTGGATAAGGTTTTTATACCCGACCAGATTTTTCACCAGCAGGATCAGATGAAATCCGGTATCAGGCATCCCTCTTATCGGCTCTTTTTTGGTCCTGTCTTCTGGAGCAACATACACTTCAGAGCCGATTATCGGTTTTATGCCGTAATTCAAAGCTTTTTTATAAAACTCTATGGTCCCGAACATATTCCCGTGATCAGTAATAGCCAGGGCAGGCATCCGGTATTCTTTAGCCAAAGCCAAGAGCTCGTCTATTTTACAGGCACCATCTAAGAGACTATACTGCGTATGATTATGCAGGTGAACGAAATCGGAATGTTTCATAATTTTACTTTCTCTGCTGAGACAAGGGTTATACCCCTATACCTTCTTATGTAAACAGATGTATGGGCAGGGCCACCCCGTCCTAACATTGGGCGAGGAAACCTCGCCTCTACAGAATCTCACATTTATCCCTTCTTTTTCGGTCATTAGCAGGTCAGGTACCCCGTGCTCCTGACACTATTCTTTTATCCGCCATCCATCATATATCATTAGTACCCTCATTTATCTATTCTATGGAATAACCAAGAAAAAGCAATAGAAAATTAAAGGACGGTATTGAAATTATTTAGTGAATTTTGGAGTGTAAACTTTTAGATTTACCTAAAATATTATTCATTTCTCAATTAATAAAAGGTAAAGCTATACGCCTATGAAGGATACACTCCATTATCCTTCCTTGGAAATCTTTGTTTTAAATTTGACAAACTGGACTAAAACCATTTATTGATAAATTATGAAACGGAGAATATTCTATTCATTCTTATTATTCCTATTTCTAATCTTTTGCAGATTTACCTTTGCTCAGGAAAACTACCTTTTCCCCTTGAAAGAGAGCCGGGAGCTTTCCTCAATTTTCGCAGACCACAGGGACTTTCATTTCCATTCCGGGATCGACATCAAGACCGGAGAAAAAACCGGAATGGAGGTCTATGCCAGCAAATCCGGCTGGGTATACCGCATTTTTACCTCCTGGTGGGGTTATGGCAAAGCGGTTTATCTTAAACACCCGGATGGGAAATTTACCGTTTATGCCCATCTGTTCGACTTTTCCGAAAAGCTAAAAAAAATTGTAACTAAAAAGCAGATTGAGAATAGAAGATATAGAGTTGATTTCTTTTTAGAAGATTCAATCTGGATAGAACGGGGAGAACTCATCGGATATTCAGGCGAAACCGGGACTGGCGACCCCCATCTTCATTTCGAGATAAGAGATGAGAATAGTAAACCCTTAAATCCATTAACTGCTGGAATTTCTGTTCAGGATACCATAGCCCCGGTATTGCAAAGCATAGCGATCAGACCTTTAGACTTGAATTCATTAGGGGACAGTTCCCTGGAAGCTAAAATCTATCCTTTATATTTTGATTCTACCGAAAGGGTTTTCATTTTAAAAGAAATTCCCATTGTGGAAGGAAAAACAGGGATTGAGCTATCCGTTTATGATGAAATGACAAAAAAAGGGAGCAAATTCGGAATTTATAAATTAGAGCTGTATTCAGATAGTTTGCTTGTATTTTCCTCTCATTATGATACCATAGATTTCGAGAATAGCTGGAAAGTAGAACTGGACCGGGATTTCGAGCTTCTGCAAAAAGGAGAAGGCGAATTCTACAAGCTCTTTATAGATAGCGGAAACGATCTGCCTTTATATCAATCCATAAATCGAGGTCTTCTTGAATTCCCGAAAGATAATTTACATCAGATAATCATCCAGGCTCAAGATGCTTGTGGTAATTCTTCCAGAGCTAAGATCTATCTTAGAGTAACTGATATTTATGCAAAAACACCTGTGGCTGCAAAAGATACAGGCATATTCTTTACTCAAAACCAGGTTAAAATCATCGGGAAAAGTGAGGATGACCTGGCAAAAGTGGAGATAGATTCAGGCTCGGTTTTCAGGAGGATTAACCTTCAGGTGGAAAAATTAGAGAAACCGGAAAAGTTAGCTTACAAATTGAAAAGTTCTCTCTATTCTTTTTCACCACAAACAGTCCCCCTGGCTAAACCAGCTAAAATATCATTAACTTACAAGTGTAAAACTTGCAAGCCTATAAAAATCGGTTTATATGAACTCAGCAATTACGACTTCAAATTCATCGGTCAGGAAATCGATACATTAAATAATCGTGTTTCTGGTAAAGTTAGAAATTTATCTACTTATGCACTCCTGGAGGACACAAAGCCACCAGAGGTAAAAGATATCTATCCTAAACCGAATGCGAGAATAAATGGCGAAAAGCTTATAATAACCGCCTGGATCAGAGACGAGCTTTCCGGAATTGGAAGCGATCTGGATATAAAAGTTTTTCTGGATGGAGAATGGCTAATCCCGGAATATGACCCGGAGAAATTTGTTTTAATCTCAAAGCCTCTTAAAACTTTATCACCGGGCTGGCATAAATTGATTATTAAAGCTAAAGACCGGATGGGGAATGAAAAAAAAATAAAAAGCAAGTTCAAAGTAATGTAGCAACTCTCCTTCCTTAAGGGCAAGGCAGGATTACCTGCGTATTGATCCAGGTAAACCCATCTTGCCCTCAAGATAGGTAGATTACGGAGAGAATAATCGATGATACCTTTAAGAGATGACATCCCTTCACAAAAAAAACCGATAATTACAACTTTACTAATTTCTGCTAATATCCTGATCTTCTTTTATCAATTTTCTTTAGGTGAAGGGTTTGAGCAATTTGTATATAAATATGGAGCTATTCCTTTCCAGATTATACACGGGGAAGGGGTTACTCCTTATTCTACCTTCCCGTTCCCCTTAACCCTTTTCACCGCCATGTTCCTGCACGGTGGATTTTTGCATCTCTTGGGTAATATGCTTTATTTATGGATTTTCGGAGATAATGTAGAAGATAGATTAGGACATTTCAAATTTTTGGTATTATATCTAATCTCAGGAATAGGAGCAAGCCTTTCCCATATAATCATCTCCCCAAACTCTACCCTGCCAATGGTAGGGGCATCTGGAGCAATTGCTGGTGTCTTAGGTGCTTATCTGATAGAGTTCCCTTATGCCCGGATATCAACCCTTGTTTTCTTTGGATTTTTTGTCAGGCTAATAAGGATCCCGGCATTTTTTGTCCTGGGGTTCTGGTTTATTCTACAATTATTCTATGCACTTCCCTCCTTAGGAGCACCCGGCGGGGGAGGGGTAGCCTGGTTTGCCCATATTGGAGGATTTTTGATTGGCATTTTTTTGTCGATAATATTAAAAAGATTACCTTAGAACTGTAACAACAGTAATGATTTTCCAAACAGACAAAAAGATTGGACTTCACTTTTAAAGATATGAGTTCAGCATCTATACAAAATCCCAAAAAACTCAGATGTGATTTCTGTGGTAAAAGGTTTAAAAAAGGAGGAACCAGATACCGGCTTAGATTAGAGCTTTTCGCAGATTTCGATGGTTATCTGGAGGATTTTTCTAAAAAGCCAGAAAACTTTCTTAAAGAAAGGATTGAAAAAATACTGAAGCAAACTAAAGATAAAACAGAAAAGGAATTAGAAGAAGAGATTTATTTAAGAAAAGATGTTTTACTATGCATAAGTTGCAGAGACGAATTTTTGAGGAGTTTAAAAGATTTTGAGAAAGATTAAAATATTTGTAGAGACGCATTGCGATGCGTCTCTATGTTTAGAAGTTAGGTTTCAATCCACCTCTAACAGATGAACCCCTACCTTCCACTCTGTAAGGGGTTTGATTTATCAAGCCCATCTAATTTTTATCCTTTTATCTTAAAAACCTCTTGCCAATTACAACATACAAATTATATTAGATTTCGTATATGTATGTAGTTTTTAAAGAGACTAAAAACAAGGAGAGAAATTCTTATGATGAAAACAATGCGCAAGATGACCCATTCCATCCTCTGGATAGTCATCGCCGCCTTTGTGGGAACTATCGTTTTCGCCTGGGGTATGCAGTTCACTTCCAGAAAATCAAAACAGGGGGTCATCGCGGTAGTTAATGGAAAGGATATACCTGTTCAGTCCTTCCAGTATCTATATGAGAACAAATTAAAAGAGGCAGAGAAAAAGGAAGAGGAAGTAACTGATCAGGTTACCAAGAACTTAAGAGATCAAACCTGGACTGAGTTGGTGGACCAGACCCTCCTTTCCCAGGAAGTAAAGAAAAGGGATATAGTCGTTACTAATAAGGAACTTTATGAGTTTATGAAAAGATTCCCTCCCAGGGAGATAATGGAGAGTGAAGTTTTTCAAACCAATGGTCAATTCGATTATAATAAATATAGACAGGCTTTAGCTGACCAGCGGGTTCCCTGGGGACAGATTGAGGATTATGTCCGGAGTCAGCTTCTAATAGCCAAATTGCAGGAAACCATCATCGGTGCAGTCCGCATCAATGACCAGGAAGTTTACAGAAAGTATGTGGATGATACTCAGAAAGCCAGGGTAAATTATATCTTCATCCCTCCAAAAGAATTCTCAACCTCGGAGATACAAATAAGCCCAACCGAGACTGAGAAATATTTTAAAGAGAATTCGGATAAATTCAAAATGGAAGAAAGGGCAGTTATAAGGTTTGTAGTTCTTCCTAAAAACCCTTCCAAAGATGACGAAGAGAAGACCAGAGCCAGAATTTTGGAGATCCGGGACCTGATTACCAAGGGAGAGGATTTTGCAGAGATGGCTAAGGAATATTCAGAAGACCCAACCACCAGAAAAAATGGAGGGGATTTAGGCTGGTTGAAAAAAGGAACAACCCAAAAACCCTTTGACGAAGCTCTCTTTGCCTTAAAACCTGGTGAGATTTCCGAACCGGTAAAGACTGAACAAGGCTGGCATCTGATAAAAGTTTTAGAAAAAAAGAAAACCAAAGGAGAAGAGGAACTTCACGCCAGTCATATTTTCTTGAAAATCGAGTTTTCAGAAGAAACTCTTACTGAAATAAAAAACAAAATAGATGAATTCGTATTAACAGCCAGAAAGGTAGGTTTCGATATCGCGGCATCGGATGAAAAGCTTCCTGTCAAGGAAAGCGGACTGTTTGTTAAAGGGAGTTTTATCCCTAAATTAGGCTTATCCGAAGAAGTAAACCAGTTCGTTTTCGAAAATAAATCTGGTAAGATAAGCGATCCGATAGAATCCCAGTTCTCATTCTACGTAGTTCAAACAAAGGAGAGGAAGCCTGCGGGTATACCTTCGCTCTCCGAGGCAGAACCGCTGGTTAAAGATGAGCTTTTAAAGCAGAAACTCGGTGAATTGGCTTATCAGAAAGGTATGCGCATCTATGAGGAAATAAGGAAAGGTAAAGATTTCAAAAAGGTGGCTGAAGAGTCTAAGGAAAAAGTTATGGACAGCGGTGAGTTCACCAGAAACTCTTCAGTTCCAGGAATAGGACAGGACCCGGAGTTCATCGGCTCTGCTTTCGCATTAAGTACAAATCAGATAAGCCCACCAGTTAAAACAACTCAGGGTGCCTATCTCTTACAACTGGTTTCCAAATCTGCAGTAAATGATAGCACTTTCCAGGTCCACAGCGATTCACTCAAGCTCGAATTGCTCCGCAGAAAGCAGTCTGATTTCTATACCCAGTGGTTCCAGAACTTAAAAAAGAATTCCAAAATAGAGGATTTTCGTAACCAGTATTATAAAGAGACCTTTTAAGATTTTGTAGGGGCACGGCATGCCGTGCCCCTACCATTCCTGCTCCAATTTTAGCACAGCTGTCATTCTGGGGGAGCGTAGAGACCGAAGGAGGTAGCCGCAATCCTCAGATTGCAGATGGATAGCATCTTAACGCAGACATAAAGTCTGCAGCTACCAGGATAACAGATGATTGGGAAGACCATCATTAATGGAACTCACCCTGTATCCCTCTCTTAGAAAGAGAGGGACTTGTACCTCCTTCTCTTTTTAAGTCGAAGATCCCGCACTTCGACTAGCTCAGTGTGGTGAACGAAGTCGAACCACAGAAAGCGGGGAGAAGGGGATAGAGGATGAGTTCGAAAACTGAGCTTAAAACACTATGATTGGCAAAACGATTTCACATTACAAAATCTTGGAAAAGCTGGGCGAGGGTGGTATGTTCCAAATTCGCCCACGAGTCTTTTTTCAACGAGTGGCTGCGAATTTGCGGATCCCGCTGAAGCGAAGCGAAAGCGGGAGGTGTGATCTATGATTGGAAAAACAATATCTCATTACCGAATCCTGGAGAAACTCGGTGAGGGGGGTATGGGTGTGGTCTATAAAGCTCAGGATATCCAGCTTCAAAGGCTGGTAGCCTTGAAGTTTTTACCCCCTCATATTTCTGACAGTTCCGAGGAAAAAGCCCGCTTTATTCATGAGGCGCAGTCTGCGTCTGCCTTAAATCATCCTAATGTTACTACTATTCATGGAATAGAAGAAAGTCCGGAAGGGTTATTTATAGCTATGGAATATGTGGAGGGGAAGACCTTAAAGCAGATAATTGAGAAAGAAACACTTTCTATAAAGAAGGTTTTAGATATCGGTATTCAGGTCTGTGAAGGCTTAGCTATGGCTCATGAAAAGGGAATAGTTCACAGGGATATAAAATCGGACAATATAATGCTTACTCCCCGGGGACAAGTTAAGATAATGGATTTCGGCTTAGCCAAGCTGAAAGGGGCAAGCAAGCTAACACAGACTGGCTCAACCTTAGGCACCCTTGCTTATATGTCACCTGAGCAAGCCCAAGGTGAGGAAGTAGATCAGAGAAGCGACATTTTCTCCTTTGGCGTGGTTCTGTATGAGCTTTTGACCGGGAAATTGCCTTTTGTAGGTGAGCATCAGGCTGCTATTATTTACTCTATCATTAATGAAGACCCTCAGCCAATAGCCCGTTTCAACAACCAGGTTTCAGCCAAGTTAGAAGATATGGTTTTAAAGGCATTGGCAAAAGAGAGAGAGGAAAGGTATCAACATATAGATGACCTCTTAGCAGATTTGAGAAGGGAGAAAAAGGGTCTGGAATATGTTAAAACAGTTGTAACAACAAAACCTGCTGAATCTCCTAAGCCAGCCATAGCAGTGTTGTATTTACAAAATCTCTCTGAGAAGAAAGGGGATGAATATTTTGCCGCTGGAATGACCGAGGATATCATAACCCAGTTGTCCAAAATCGGAGGCTTGCTGGTTACTTCTCGAAGCGACGTTGAGCAGTTCAAAAATAAGCCAGTAAACCTTAAAGAGGTGGCTAATAAGTTAAGAGTAAGCTATGTAATGGAAGGTTCGGTGCGCAAATATGGAAATAAAATCAGAATCACCTGTCAGTTGATTAAAGCCAGTGACGGATTTCACGCCTGGGCGGAAAGCTATGATAGGCAGATGGAGGATTTGTTTGCCATTCAGGCAGAGGTAGCCAAAGAAGTTGCCCAGGCATTGAAGGTTACCCTTGCTCCGCCAGAATTAGCCATGATTGAAAAGAAACCCACTCAGAATGTTCAGGCTTACAACTATTACCTGCAGGGACGTGAATATTATTTCGGTGGAGGATCTAACACTAAAGAAGGCCTGGAACTGGCAACTAAGATGTTTGAGAAGGCCCTGGAAGCGGATTCGAATTTTGCTTTAGCCTATGCGGGGTTATCGGACTGTTATTCGAGCTATGTGATGTTTGGTATTGACCCCAAGAAATCCTGGCTGGAAAAAGCTGAAAAAACTTCTCTTAAAGCATTAGCTCTTGACCCAAACTTAGCTGAAGCTCATCGCTCTCTCTCCAGACTATACTTGACAGAGGGGAAGATCGAAAGAGCCACTCAAGAGGCTGAAGAAGCGGTCAAAGCTAATCCCAACTATGGAGAAGCTTGGCGGCTTTTGGGGCAGTGGTACACTAATATTGGTCAATATCCTAAAGCTGAGAGTGCATTGATGAAAGCGTTAGAGGTGAAGCCCACCGAAGCCACCTTGTTTGAGGCTATCATAGAGTTGTACTCAGCCTGGGGAAAAAAAGAAAAGGTAGAGGAATATTTTAATAAAGGATTAGAGATTCAACCTCACAATTGGCGTCTATACGATGCAATGAGTACTTATTACCTTGGTAGGGGTGAGTTGGAAGAAGCCAAAAGAATGGCTCGTAAAGCTCTGAATATTAACCCACACCTTATTGATCCGCTATTGAACTTGATAGAAATCTCTATGATATCAGGAGAGACTGACAGTGCCTTTTATTACATAAATGAGTACCGCCAACAAAATCCAAATAGGGATTTGTTTGTGGAATTAGGTCACTTAGAGCTTATGAGAGGAAATGAAAAGCAAGCGGAAACATATTTTGATTCCTGCATCCAGTTCAATCAACCTTTAGTTGAAGAATTTGAAAATTTACCAACTGAATATTATGCTCGTTCAAGAATGGCCTTAGCTTATGCATTAAAAGGGGAATCCAGAAAAGCTCTGGAACAGGCAGAGAGGGTGACGAGTGGTTTGGGGGGATCCCTATTGAGTGTGGAATGGGCATTTTATTTGGACATTGTTCAAACCTTCAGTTTCGTTTATTCGCTCACCGAACAAAAAGAAGAGGCAGTGCGTATTCTGGATCTCTTGGTGAAGAATAATATTATAACACCAGCTTATATAAAATTGCACCCCTTTTACAAAAATTTAGCTAGTTACCCAGCATTTGAGGAATTGATAAAATAACTCACCCTAAATCCCTCTCTTAAAAAGAGAGGGACTAAAGCTCCCCTTCTCTTTTTAAGTCGAAGATCCCGCACTTCGACTAGCTCAGTGTGGTGAACGAAGTCGAACCACAGAAAGCGGGAAGAAGGGGTCAGGGGATGAGTTTAATAGCGCCCGTAGGGCGGCCTACCAAGTATAAAGAATAATTTGTAGGGGCGTATTGCAATACGCCCCTACCATTATTTTCTCATTTTTTCAGCTGGCAGGTTTTACCACTCTCCATTATTTCTATTTCAGACAACTCTTTCTCAGACAAAGGCGACCATTCTCCGATATGCTCTACATATACCTTACACCTGCTCACAGATTTTTTTAAAGCTTTATCATGAGTTAATTCCCTAGCTATACCAGAATCTTGTATTTTAAAGATACCTCTGGATTATTTTTTCTTCATCTTATTTCTGGAACCTGTATTTTGATAGCACTTGGTGTGATTTTATTGCGTCGAAAATACTCAGCCCTCCACCAACAAGAAACGTGGCAGAAATGAAATAGATCCACGGACGCTCACTACTTTTAGTCCACTCATCCTTAGCCCACTTTGTAGCATAGATACCATAGGTTAGCTGGATAGCACCTAAAATTGGCATAAAGATCCGACGACTTTTAAGTCCTCGGATGTTCGACTCTGTTAACCCGGCAAAAGGATTTCTTAATAATTTATTACATTTATTAATGTGATCAGCAGTCACTACCACCGCAATGACATTCACACCAGCTGTAATTCCCAATGGCCAAAAAACAGTTCTATCTTCAGGTTCAGGGATGTAAGCTAAAGATTTAGCAGTAGCTGATGAATTATATGTAAATAAAACTAGAAAGAAAACTGTCAAAATTTTCATAAATATTCTCCTCCTTTCCTGTTGGTTCGGTTATTGTAATTCCCGAACCTGAACTTTGTGGTGATTTCACTTCCTGGTACAAACAAAAATATCTTACTTAAAACCTATTTTCTTTGATATCTCAACCTGAAATGTATGTCCTGGATAACACTGAATTTTACTTGGATCATATGGGCAACATTTTGGACTATTACCAGTCCCCAGATTCAACACAATAAACTCAGAACAAGTTCCTTCTGATAATTTTTCTACAAAATGTCTACGTGCATATTCACAAAGATCTATTTTTAGATCATTGTCTGATAATCCCCAAGTTTGCTGGAGAATGTCAGTGCACGATACATCTATTTGATAAATTTTTCTATGCTGTTTTTCATCTGGTTTATCTATCTTTTCCTCGGGAACAACTTCAATTGTCATTCTATATTTTACGCCATCAAATTCACCTGATGGAATATTACAAAACTCTTTAATTTGACAACGATATATTTTCATCTTTTCCTCCTACTAAACTTTCTATGAGCGGACAGGGGCGCGCCGTGCCCCTACAAAAAATTATTTCTTCGGCTCGCAGGTTTTTCCAGATTCCACTTTTTCTTCAGCAGAGAGCTCAGCTTCAGATAAAGGAGACCATTCACCGATATGCTCTACATAAACTTTACATTTACCCGAAGAGGTCCAGGTCTCGTTTGAATTATAACTCCACTCTAAAAATTCTGAACCTCCTCCACCCACAGTGGTTATTAAATACCGATTAGCCAAATTCCCGAAATAAGCTGCCTGAGCCTCAGGTGAGGGCTGGTCCCCGCCTGAAGGATCAACTGGTATCCAGCCGTAATTCGGAAGATAGACCTCACACCAGCGGTGAAACACATCATCAGTTGAAGCATCGTCTCCCCTGATAGCCACAGAACCGGCATATCTAGTTGGTAGACTTGCGGCACGGCATAAGGCGATATAGACAAAGCTGTATTCAGAACAGGAGCCAGAACCCCTTTTTAAAACCGTTGGCGCGATATTCCAGCCACCGGATAGTTCATAAAACATTTTCTCCTGAACATAATCATAGATTTTACGGGCAATCCAGTAAGGGTTCGTCTCTTCTCCGACCGCCTCAGCCGCTGATTTTTGAATGAAAGGGTCAGAGATCGAATATTTGGCATCATCCGCTAAATACTTCTGTTTTATTTCTTTTGGAATATCTTTTAAACTCCCAACTCTTTCAGGAAAGACAAAATATTTCGTCTGGTACAGTTTAGCTTTAACCTTCATAGAAACCGAAATAAAATCAGGGTTCTTAACTCCTTCGAAATGATAATGCGCCACCTTCTGCCCCCATTTATCTGTAAGGATATCCTTGGGCTCAGGCTCAAATACTATCTTCCCTACGATCTTCTGATTGTCCAAATCCTGAGGTATGGCTAAATATATGTTCAGAGTATCCAGGATTCCCGGACCATAATTTCTTACCTGATTGGTATATTCTACCAATTCGAGCTTTTCATCCGTGCATCTAAGTTTCTCTTCATCTCTGATCTTAATTTTGTAAAGCTTGTCCGTCTGATAATCCACATTCCAGAGGTTTTTTCCATCCCAGGCTAAGCCCCGGGCATAAGGACCGGGTGCGTTAAAGAACAAAATCACCTTACCTTTATCCGGAGTAACCATATATATCCGGTTTGACATTCGATCAGAAACCCAGAGATATTTCCCATCAAAAGCCAGCCCTTGCACATCAGATGATGGGGCAGGAATAGTAATGATAGTAGTTCCATCCTCTGTGCTAATTTTATAGATCTCTTTAGCTTTATTATCTGCCACCCATAAAAATTTTCCATCCCAGGCTAAGGCTTTGGGACTTCCTGAAGGTGCAGAGATGGTTTTAAGAGCTATTCCACTCTGAGGGTCCAACTTAAAGATCAAATTCTCCTCATTATCCAGACACCAGAGATATTTACCATCCCAGGCCAATCCAACTGGCTGATAACCCGGGGCAGGTATGCCTTTATTAATCGTGCCATCCTCAGGTTTAAGAGCATACAGAGAGTCAGTTTTCCGATCAGCCACCCAGAGCTGCTTTCCGCAGAAAGTCAAACCTGTGGGGCAGGAACCCGGAGTAGCAAAAAAAGTATCCACCTCTCCGGTATAAGCAAAGACACTGACTCCAGGAATAACAAATAAACCTAAAACCACAAAAACAAAAATTTTACTGCGCATAACTCCTCCTGTTTAAATATTTAATTTTAAAATATGCTTTGAAACTTTCAGAGTCAAGAAAATTAAATAAAAATATAAATGGCGAATGACGGATATCGAATGACGAATAAAAAGCGAAATAGAAAAAACGTGGCCGTAACACGTGTTTCGTGAACATTATTGCGAGGAGTCTCCCCGCCTTTGGCGGGGGACGACGAAGCAATCTCCATAAAGTAAACAGATTGCTTCACCCCCCTGCGGGGATTCGTAATGATAGTATGATTATCGATTACCTCAAATTCATGCAAATTGATACAGTCAATGCACTCACTAAAAAAGAAAATCCCGGTTTAAAATTAAAACTGGGGCATCTTTAATTATATGAAGCAAATCCGAATGAATTTTGCATTGAAATAATCAATGCATTCCAAAAACTTAAAGAGATTTCACTGAGAAACAATATAAAAAAAAGGATGCCGCTCAACTAGGCGGCATCCTTTTTATTTTTGGGGACCGATTAAACCAATCCCTGTTCTATCATAGCATCTGCTACCTTGATAAACCCTCCTATATTGGCACCCTTCACGTAGTTGACCCAGTTACCCTCTTTCCCATAGGTTAAGCACTGTTTGTGGATTGCTTTCATAATCCCGTGGAGCTTTTCATCCACCTCCTCGCGAGTCCAGGATAATCTCATGGAGTTCTGGCACATCTCCAGTCCTGAAGTGGCAACACCACCAGCGTTAGCTGCTTTGCCAGGTCCAAAGAGAATTTTAGAATTGAGAAACACCTGAGTCCCTTCAAAGGTGGTTGGCATATTCGCACCTTCACCCACTGCCTTACACCCGTTCTTAACCAGCATCTGCGCATCTTCCTCGTCTATTTCGTTCTGAGTGGCAGAAGGGAACGCAACATCACATTTTACTTCCCAGGGACGCTTGCCTGCAATGAACTCACAGCCAAACTTATCTGCATATTCTTTAATCCGGCCGCGTCTGACGTTCTTAAGTTCCATAACTAACTCGAGTTTTTTTGCATCCACGCCAGCGGGATCATAGACATAGCCATTGGAATCGGATAAGGTAACACACTTACCGCCTAACTGGTTTACCTTCTCCACGGTGTACTGAGCAACATTACCGGAACCGGAAACCGCGCAAATCATACCTTTAATAGAGTCACCCTTGGTCCTCAACATCTCTTCGACAAAATAAACACACCCGTAACCAGTGGCTTCTGTCCTGATCAAACTTCCACCCCAGGTAAGCCCCTTGCCGGTGAGCACTCCGGTAAACTCATTCCTGATCCTTCTATACTGTCCGAACAGAAATCCTATCTCTCGACCTCCAACTCCAATATCTCCTGCGGGAACGTCTGTATCTGGACCAACATGTCTTTGCAGCTCGGTCATAAAGCTCTGACAGAATCTCATCACCTCATTATCAGACTTTCCTTTAGGGTCAAAATCAGATCCCCCTTTGCCACCTCCCATAGGAAGGGTGGTTAGGGCATTCTTGAATACCTGTTCAAAAGCCAAAAACTTTAAGATACCTAAATTCACCGTTGGATGGAAACGCAGCCCGCCTTTGTAAGGACCAATGGCGCTATTCATCTCAATGCGATATCCTCGGTTGATCTGGATCTCTCCTTTATCATCCATCCAGGGGATACGGAACATTATCACTCTTTCCGGTTCTACAATCCTTTCCAGGATTTTGGCTTCCTGATATTTCGGATTTTCCTCCAGAAAAGGCATCAAGGACTCAGCCACTTCTCTAACTGCCTGGTGGAACTCAGCCTCACCAGGATTTTTCTTGATGACTTTTTCCATAAATATATTGACCTTCGCAGAGACATCTCTTGACATAAACAAACTCTCCTTTTATTATGGTTTTCTAGTTAATGATTTTCGAACCTGAAATATTTTTATCTCTATTCCTCCTTTCTTAAATTCCTGGTTTCAGAATTCTCTTTCGCTAATTTTATCAAAATGAAAGTTTGTGAAATATTTAACAAACAAAGTTAAATAAAAAGTATCTTTTACCTCTTTCTGTTAAAGCTTTCTTCAACCCGTTTACTATGTATTATCATCTCCAAACAAAGATACTACAAAGTTTTTCTATTATATATCCTTTTCGATTTTTGTCAAGAGAAAATTGGGGAATAATTTACCATTTTTTTGTGATTTCCAAATAGTCGGGGAAATTTTCCCCACCCGGACTTTTTGTTCTTATCCAAACCTAACTTTTTGGGATTTAAATCGTTAACCAGGTTCAGGGATTTCTTTATCCAAATGAATTTTTAAATCGTATATTTTTTGTATAATAAACAAAGTGAATTAATTCACAAAGTAGATTAAACGCATTTAAATTGAAAGTTATGGAATATCATGGTTAATGGCTTTATGAAATGAGGGGTTAATCTCTATATCCTGAAGTGATATATCAGGTTGCTCTTTTGAGGAATTTATTACTTGACATCTTAACTGAATTTATTTAAGTAAATGTTACTTTATGAAGAATCATAACGCAAAAAATAATAGAAGCGGGAAATCTGACCACAATCTGGCTGAGGATTTTTATTTGCTATCCCACCAAATATTGCGATATGCAAGTCGCGCTCTGCCCAGACTCGATTTCATACGCGAAATCTCAAATATGCTTATTGACTTCTCTGGATGTGATGTGGTTGAGATACGATTAAAGAGATATGAAAAGTATTACCGGTATGAAATAAGCCAGAATAATAAACATCTGTTCCAGTGGGAATATACACCTTGCCTGCGAACTGAGGATGATAAACTGATTCCCTGTTCACAGGATGATTCAGGTATAGAAACACTCTATAAGGATATCCTTCTTGGCAGGTTTAACCCGGCACTTCCTTTTTTCACAAAAGTTGGTAGTTTCTGGACTAACGATCTGAGCAATTTGCAGACTCTCTACGAGCAGGGTAATAGAAGATCGACTGGTTACAATCTCTCACCGATTGGCACCCAGGGTTCGCTGGCAATCTTCCCTCTGGTAGCAGATGAGGACAATATAGGGCTTTTACAATTAAAGAGTTGCCAGTCAGACTTCTTTACAGCTGATGAAATCCGGTTTTATGAGGGACTTGCCCAAACGCTTGTGGTTGCCCTCGTACATCGACATGCACAGGTAGCTTTGCGGGAAAGAGTCAAAGAACTGACCTGTCTCTACGGTATAGCAAAGCTGGTGGTACAACCAAACACATCACTTGAAAATATACTCCAGAGTCTGGTAGGACTCCTTCCCCCTGCCTGGTTATACCCTGAAATCGCTACCGCCAGAATAATTCTGGATGGGAGCTCTTATACCGCACCAAATTTCCAGGAGGGGGTTTATAAACAGACCGCAGATATTGTTACCGTTGGCAGGAAACGGGGTACCATTGAAGTCATATATGTGGAAAAAAGACCTGAGCTGGATGAGGGTCCATTCCTGAAAGAGGAGCGAAGCTTGATAGATGCAGTAGCCAGAGAGGTGGCGCTTATGGTCGAGCGCAGACAAGCAGAGGAGGAAAAAACCAGATTACAGAATCAGCTTATGCATGCTGACCGTTTGGCGACCATCGGACAGCTTGCCGCAGGAGTCGCGCATGAGATCAATGAACCGTTGGGGAATATTTTGGGATTTGCTCAGCTTGTTGCCAAATGCCCGGAACTTAGCACACAAACAGCTCAGGATATAGAAAAGATAAAGAATGCATCCCTTCATGCCCGGGAGATTGTCAGGAAACTATTGATTTTTGCCCGTCAGATGCCAGCCAAAAAATCCAGGGTCAATCTAAACCGGATTATCGAAGAGGGGCTTTATTTCTTTGAATCCAGGTGTGCCAAAGAAGGAATAGAGCTGGTGCGTTCACTTTCACCTGACCAGCCGGAGATCAGCGCGGATCCAGCCCAGCTGCATCAGGTCCTGGTTAATCTGGTAGTAAATGCTATCCAGGCTATGCCCGGGGGTGGCAGGCTAACCATAAAGACTATGTCTGATGAACACTATGTATCCCTCATCGTTGAGGATACTGGTATAGGTATGAGCGAGGAGGTTAAGAGACAGATATTTATCCCATTCTTTACCACTAAGGAAATTGGGGAGGGAACCGGTCTCGGACTCTCTGTTGTTCATGGAATTATCAGCTCGCACAAAGGGTTTATCAATGTCGAGAGTAAAGTTGGTTCAGGCTCGCGTTTTGAGATCCGATTACCTGTAACAGCACTTCCAGAAAAAAAGTAGAGCTAAAAATATGACACCTGAGTCTAAAAAAGAGGGTCTCCTGGTTGTAGATGACACTCCCAATACTCTGGAGCTGCTTCAAAGAAAACTGACATCACAAGGTTACCAGGTGTATACCGCCCCGGATGTGGCTCAGGCGATTAAAATTCTTGAGACGACGCCAGTAGACCTGGTCATAACCGACCTCAAGATGCCCAAGATAAGCGGATTAGACCTGGTAAGGCATATCCGTGAAAACCTCAAAGATACTGAGGTGATGATCATCACCGGTTATGCTACGATTGAAGGAGCGGTAAAAGCGATTAAGGTAGGAGCCGAAGAATACCTGCCCAAGCCTTTCACGGATGAAGAACTCTTTTCTTCTGTGAGAAGGGTATTAACCAAACTGCAATCTCGCAGAGCTGAGCGGAACCAGACTCATAAGAAGCCCTCAGGCCCTCATGGTCTGATAGCTGAATCCGAAAAGATGCTAAAGGTTTTTGACGCCATACCCAAAGCTGCATCTACTGCCGCAACCGTGTTAATCTCCGGAGAAAGTGGTACCGGTAAGGAGCTTATTGCCAGGGCAATTCATTATAGTAGCCCGCGTGCTTCAGCGCCCTTTGTCCCGGTAAATTGTGGCGGCATTCCTGAAGGGCTTTTGGAAAGCGAGCTTTTTGGACACGTCAAAGGTGCTTTCACCGGAGCCACGGATACCAGAGCCGGCTTTTTTCAGACCGCTGACGGTGGCACGATCTTCCTTGACGAAATCAGCGAAACCAGTCTGTCAATGCAGGTAAATCTTCTTCGCGTTCTGCAAGACAAGGAAGTGTATATGGTTGGTGCCACCCATCCAGTAAAAGTTGATGTGAGGATTCTGGCTGCCACTAACAAGGATCTACTTGGCCTGATAAAGAAAGGAGTTTTCCGTGAGGACCTTTATTTTAGACTGAATGTACTCAGTATAGCCATTCCCCCTCTGCGGGAAAGAGGTGACGATATCGTGCTTCTGACCAATCACTTTGCCATCAAATTTGCTAAGGAATATGGTAAAAAAACTCCACGCTTCTCAGAAAAGGCGTTGCAGGTTCTTAAAAACTATGATTGGCCCGGTAATGTAAGGGAATTGGAGAATGTAATCCAGCGCCTTATAGTTATGACCGAAGGTGACATTATAGACGTTCCTGATCTACCGTCACTTATGCGTTTCTCAGCTCAGAGGGAAGTGGGACTTAATCGAACCTTAGCTGAAGTTGAGGCTGAATATATTCGCAATGTCCTGGCAAGTGTAAACGGAAACAAGACAAAAGCTGCCCAAATTTTAGGGATTGACCGTAAAACTTTGAGAGAAAAAATTCAGAATACCCCCCCAGGTAACTCTCAATAATAAACATAATTACTGGGGAAATTTTCCTCAACGATTCAAATTTCACCGAACTTCTAATAATTTTAATTAATCCTACAGGCACGTTAACGCATCATCGAAATAATTGTAGTTACCTCGAAATCTTTTGAATGACTTGATCTTATCCTCGAATACTAAAAACCATAATTCTATTCAAGAAGAATCACAAGCATTAAAAATGGCGATCGGCATAAATTTTGCTACTATATCTCTATGAAAAAAGATTGGACTTGAAAGGAGGTAAGCAAAATGTCAAAACAATCAACCAAAACCGTTGAGAAGATAAGTGCGGTCTCTAAGAAACGTGAATATACCGGGCTTTGCATAACTTGCCAAAACGCTGCCAACTGCATATACCCGAGAAATCTTAATCAACCAGTTTTACAGTGCGAAGAGTTCGATTGCTACGAAACGCCGATGGAAACAACCACAGTGGATAGAATTCTGGCAATTGCTCGTTCCAAGGACATCTCTAACGCTGAGGACACGGTTGCACTTAAAGGGCTTTGCGTTAATTGCGAGAACCGCACTACGTGCATCTTTCCCAAACCCGAAGCTGGTGTATGGCGATGTGAGGAATACGCTTAAGTTCGCAGGCAAGAGTATCTCCTGCGGTTTTATATGATTACGATTAAGAAGTCAGTGCTTGACGAGCAAACCATGATGATATATATTCGGTGATGCTCGTCAAGCATTTGTTTATATTCGAAGATTAAAAGACACATGCTATTTAAGGAGTAAATATGACAGATTCAGAAATTGGAAAAAGAGGAAGCGTCTATGAAAATGTGGTCTGGCAATTCAATAAAGCCTCAGACCTGATGAAGCTTGATCTGGACATCCGTAAGATCCTTGGGAAAACAACTAATGAGATCATTGTGAATTTCCCGGTCAAGATGGATGATGGCCGGATAGAGATGTTCACCGGTTACCGGGTCCAGCACAACAATGCGCTGGGTCCTTACAAAGGCGGACTGCGTTTCCACCCGGCCGTTGACATCGATGAGGTCCGGGCACTTGCTACCTGGATGACCTGGAAGAGCGCCCTGGCTTATATACCGTTTGGCGGCGCCAAGGGAGGGATACAGTGTGACCCTTTCAAGTATTCATCCAGCGAAGTGGAGAGAATATCCCGCCGGTTCACTTTCGCTCTGGGAAATAATATCGGGCCGGAGTACGATATCCCCGCTCCGGACGTGAATACCAATCCCCAGATAATGGCCTGGATTCTGGATACCTACGTATCGACTATGCCTGCGCATGAAAGACAGGCTTGCATCCATGTAGTCACCGGAAAACCGATTGAGTCCGGCGGAAGCCTGGGACGTGATAAGGCAACGGGCCAGGGAGTCGTTTACACTATTGAGGAATGGGCAAAGGATAAAGGCTTCAACTTAAAAGGAGCCACTTACACGGTTCAGGGATTTGGAAATGTCGGTTCCTGGACTGCGCTTCTCCTCAAACAGCACGGTTCCATATTACTTGCGGTTGAGGATGCCAGTGGAGCAATTGCGAATGCAGAAGGGATCGATCCCGATGACCTTCTGGTTTTTGCCAAGAAAAATAACGGGCTGATTTCCGGGTACCCGAAGGCTAAGCCAATCGACCGCAAAACCTTATTCCAGACCAAAGCGGATATATTCGTTCCGGCTGCCCTGGAAAACCAGATAACAGCTGACACTGCACCCGTCTTAAATGTGAAACTCGTGGCTGAAGGAGCGAACGGGCCGACTAACCCGGACGGCGACCGGGTCCTCCAGCAGAAAGGGATAGATTTAATTCCCGACATACTCTGCAACGCCGGTGGCGTGATCGTCAGCTACTTCGAGTGGCTTCAGAACAAACGCAGTGAATTCTGGGAACTGGAGGAAGTGGACACTAAATTGCATAGAAAGATAGTCAGTGCTTACGAGCGGGTACGCGATACGGCCAAAGCATATAAAACTGATTGGCGAACAGCTGCCTATATTGTAGCTCTTTCCCATCTGGATACTGTCTACAGAGAACGTGGAATTTTCCCGTAATGAAAAATAATGAAATCAACTTAAGATAAAATTATGCCAAAAGAAAAAAGTTTTTGCGATTATGTGGTCGAGCATGTTAAACAGGCAGCTGACCTGATTTCACTCGACCCGGACATCCGCAGCATTCTGGCGAAGACCATCAACGAGGTAACCATCAACTTTCCGGTGAAAATGGAAGATGGGCGGATCGAGATGCTGATCGGTTACCGGGTTCAGCATAACAACGTTATGGGACCTTTTGAAGGGGGAATACGCTTCCACCCGGCACTTGGTATTGAAGAGGTAAGGGTTCTGGCCAACTGTATGACCTGGAAAGCAGCCATTGCCAATATACCGTTTGGAGGAGCTAGCGGTGGAATCCAGTTCAACCCAACCAGGTACACCTTTAATGACCTTGAGCGGATAACCCGCCGTTTTACTTTTGCTCTGGGGAATAATATTGGGCCGGAGTACGATATCCTCGCCCCGGATATAGGCACAAACTCTCAGATTATGGCCTGGATCCTCGATACTTATTTATCAACTATGCCCCCGCATAAACGCCAGGCTTGCAAGCATGTGGTCACAGGTAAACCTATAAAATCTGGTGGAAGCCTGGGCCGTGACAAAGCTACCGGTCAGGGAATTGTCTTTTTGATTCAGAAATGGGCAGAGGAAAAAAATTTCGATCTAAATGGAGCCACCTGCACAGTCCAGGGATTCGGTAACGTTGGCTCCTGGGCAGCTCGCCTCTTGAAGCAGTCTGGTGCAAGGCTGGTCGCAGTTGAAGCTTTTACCGGCGCAATTTTCAATGCAGACGGTATAGATCCCGATGACTTATTCGAGTTTGTCAAAAAGAATCGAAAGCTCGTTGGTTATCCACAGGCAAAATCGGTTGACCACAAAACCTTTCTGCAAACCAGGGCTGATATCTTCATCCCCGCTGCTCTGGAAAACCAGATCACTTCTGAAACTGCACCTCTGTTAAATGTAAAATTGGTAGCCGAAGGAGCTAATGGTCCGACTGATCCGGAAGCAGACCGGATACTGCAGAAAAAGGGTATTGATATTATTCCTGACATCCTGTGTAATTCGGGCGGCTTAATAGTCAGCTACTTCGAATGGCTTCAGAACAAGCGCAGTGAGTTCTGGGAACTGGAGGAAGTGGATAGTAAGTTACACACTAAGATCATTAATGCCTATAATCTGGTGAGTGATAAATCAAAGGAGTTGAAGAGCGATTTGCGAACCGCGGCTTATGTTGCTGCGCTGACTCGTCTGGAAAGGGTATACAAAAGACGCGGGATCTTCCCGTAATCAGAAGCACTTACACTTCAATAGAAGTATTCAGATGGGAAAAGAATTTCTAAGGAAACACTAACTGGAAAAGAAGATATAGGAGAATAAGTCTCTTCTGGAATTTATTTCTATCAACTTAAAGCTGGAGATTATAAAGAAACAAAAAAGATGACTTTTTTGAGATAAAAGAAAAATCTTTTATCCGTCATTGGTCATCTATTTTTAAACCCTATTATTAATCTATATCTCAATAAATCCCCCATCAGGTTACGAGTAAGTTCATTTCAATTTGGCTACTTTAACAATCTCAGATTCATTTCCCACATCTACTTTAAGAAGATAAATCCCAGCCGATAGATCTTCCCCCTTTGAATTTTTACCATTCCAAGATGTTTTAAAAATCTCCTGAACAATTTCATTAGATATTTTATAAACCAGTTCACCTGCCACATTGAAAATAAAAAGCCTGACTGGTTTTTCCGAATTAGTTTTCCCTACCGAAATATTTAGAAAATCGCTGAAAGGGTTTGGATAGACCCAGATCCTGTTTGAGCCAGAAATGACTAAAGTCACCTGAGCAATCTGGATTGAATCAGGAGCTTGATTGATTTTCACGGTAACATTGGCAGGATAGACACCCTTATCTAATCCGGAAATATCGACTGCCAGAGTACAAATTGAATTAGTAAAGCTAGAATCCGGCTTCAAAGTCAACCAGCTTACATCTGAGGTAGCAGTCCATTTTAATTGACCCTCTCCCGGATTTGAGATACTCATTGGCTGTACCGCTGGATTTGAACGATTTTTAATTGCAAAAAAATTGAATTTGTCTGGATAGATAATTGGATAAACAGCTCTATATGCATTTACAACCCCGTACCCTTTTAAAGTGTCCGGGTAATCTGCCTGGGTTGCTGTTTTCCATAAAGACCTTCGAAGCTGTATAAGTGCCCAATCTGGATAAACTTGCAAAATCAACGCACAGGCACCAGCCACCAGCGGAGTGGATAAAGAGGTTCCATCAACGTAACTATAACTTCCATACATATTAGCGCAATAAGTTCCCACCCCGCAGGCGCACACATCCGGTTTGATCTTTCCATTTTGAAAATCACTCTGAAAACCAGCAGAGCTGAAAGGGGAAATATTCCCTTCTAAATCCACAGCTCCAACTGCAATCACGCTATCACCGTCCGCTGGAGCAATTATATAATGCCAGAGTTTATTCCTTTCATTACCAGCAGCATTCACCACCACCACTCCCTTCGAGACAGCGATATTTGCAGCTTTAGTACACAAAGCTGTATTACCATCCATATCTGTCCAGGTATACCAGTCATTATATCCCAGTGAAGAGGAAACAATATCCACACCCAAGCTTTCAGCCCATTCGATCCCTGCTACCCAGTAATCTTCTTCAGCTTGAATCTCCTGATCTTCAATTTCCGTCTTGGCTAAAACGAATTCTGAGTTATAAGCCGGACCAATTAAAGTATTAGGCACAAATCCTGCCAGAGCGGATAAAGTATAAGTCCCGTGTGATCTTTGCTGGTCAGCTACAGATAAATCTTCTATATCCTCATCGCTATTTATAAAATCATAAGTAGCAACAATCCTGCTCGAATCAGCTAAATGTTTGAGAGCTGGATGATGTAGATAATAACCTGTATCTAACATACCAATCCTGATCCCTCTACCAGTGAATCCTAAATTATGCAATTCCGGGATATGTATCTGTAAAAGCTGAGCATAAGAAGGTCCATAATCCAGAACCTCCTTAAATCTTTTTTCATAACCAGGAACGATTTCCTTGTTTATCTCCGGGAGCGATTTATGGAAGGTTACCACTTTTTGAATTTTTTGCACAAAACCAAACTCCGAAATTTTTTCAACGTTTCTCTTTGAGGCTAAGATACTCACCGCATTCAGCCATCTGGAAACTGCTCTTATCTTCACTCCTGCCATTTTGAGAGAATCTATGTAAATCTGGTAAACGGGCAGATCATAAAAATCAGCTAATACTCCACTTCCTCTCAAACTCCTTCTTTTGATAGTTCTTTCCGGAAACTGGTAAATGTTTTCTTCCAAAGCTTTTTCAATATTATCTTGCTTCAAAAGACCTTTATCCTTGAAAAAAATCCAGTAAGAGGAAAGAGAATCTGAAGGAATAGAATACAGGAATTCAGCAGTCTTTTGATCTAATTTAGCTGAAACTTGAACGGGAATGCTCGAGGAGAATAAATTATCATGAAAAAAGAAAAAGACCAGAGCAATCGATAACAAAGCTCTAATCTTTATCCTTAAACCGTTATTACTCATTTGGGTTATCGACAATCTTCAAAGAAACGGCTGGCTCAAATTTATTTTGAGCCAGCCGTTAAAAAAATCTTAAACTTTTATTACTTGGTTTTTGGTGCAGAATGAGCAACTATCTTCCAGGCTTCTGCGAATTTAAATTCTTTATAAGTTGGGCTTTCCGAGTTATGGCAAACTTTGCACTCCTTCTCCGTTGGCATTACAAGACCCGCATCCTTTGACAGCTTCGGATCTGTCATAACTTTCCTCGGTAGATATTTCTCTCCAGCACCGTGACACCCTTCACAACTCACCCCTTCATTTATATCGTACTTCAGTCCCTTCTCCTCTGCTTTAGCCGCATATCCGGTTGTATGACACTTCAAACATTTCTCACTTTTCAGGGGGTCATCAATTTTCATCCCCACAGCGATTTTTTTAGATTCCTCACTTGCCAGTGTCTTATAAGCAGTCGCATGCCTTGAACTTGCCCATTTATCGTACTGCTTCCCTGTAGTCTTCTCAAAATTATGGCAACCCTTACAGGCCAGAGAGCCCATGTATTTCGCCTTGGCAGGAGCTGGAGCTTTAGGAGCCTCCTGGGCATAAGCTAAATAGAAAGCCAAAAAGAAGAACAAACTTAGTAAAACTATCAGACTGAATTTCTTCATCCTCTTTCTCACCTCCTTTGTGAATAAATTAACAATGTATGAAATCCCTTGTCAAGAACATTTTAAAAAAAGAAGGTCAACTAATCAGCTGACCTTCTTTATTATATTATACGAAACAAAAAAAGATTATTTTAACAAAACCATTCTCCGGGTCAATTTTAAATCTCTTGCTTCAAGCCGATAGAAATAAATCCCGCTGGCTACCTCTCTACCATTCTCATCCTTTCCATCCCAGATCACAGAATGTTCCCCAGGGGTTTGTCTCTCATTCACCAGGGTTCTTATGCACTGTCCTAACAGATTATAGATTTTCAAGGAGACAAATACAGATTTAGTATTTTCTGGAATAAAATATCTCAACTCAGTTGATTGATTAAAAGGATTAGGGTAATTCTGTTCTAAAGTATATTTTTTAGGAAGAACTTCAGGTGCTTGATCATCTCGAACATCTAAAGGATAGGAGAAATTAACGGTTCTCAAGGTGTCAGGAATCTCTGAGATAATAAGATTCTGTGAAGGTGGAGTATTATAGCCAGAAATAAAAGGTGCATTGAAAATCCAGCTTCCATCGCAGACGTATAGGTCAAAAGTGCCGGTTAGACCATCGACTTCCACATTATTATGATAGCCATCTGGCCAGGTGTCAGTTTCTCCATTTATGTAATAACCTGAGGCAATCGGTAAAGAGATATTCGTTAAAGTACCATGGATACGGGCATGAGTATGATTCAAGATAAATCCTAAACCTCCACTGGTATCAGAGCTAATAACGACATTTCGATATCCAGGATTGGAAAGATAACCCGGGCAGTAAACTGTCAGATTATAGCTTCCGGAGTCAACGTAGATGGTATAAATACCGTCACTGCCGGGATTTCCTTCATAATTTTTACCGGATTCATAAAAGTTTACCCATACATTTTCCCAGTTTATACCAGGATCCGGCGTATCAACTTTCAATGTATCCCTTACCATCTTCCCATTTATGAAATTAAGCACCACCGTATCTCCGGGTGAGACATTCGATTCCCCTCCTCCTTCTAAGATATATCCAGATGGAATCGGGTATCTATCATCCCAGATGGATACATCCACATACCAGCCGGAGGAATCCAGGGAGGAAATATGCAATGTGAAATTATTATTTGAGCCAGTTCCGGAAACTGCATCTGTCCAGCTCTGCAATTTATCAGACCCGGCTTGAACTCTGTAAGAATGAGCTGGCAATCCGCCTCCTTCTGTTACCTTTCCATAGATCACCGTATCTGTCTTCTGGCAGATGAAATTATGTTCGATGCTATGTTGAGTTTCATTGTTAAATTGGAAGCTATTGGGAACCAGATAATTGGGAGCCAGATTGTCTGAGTTTAACCCTATCTCCCAGCTCCCTAACTCTGAAGAGCCGAAAAAGATTTTATATTTCCCATCGGTGCTTTGATAATCCTTATAATCTGGCCCGCTGAATCTGGGACTGCACCAGATTGATAGATATAAAGCTAACAGAGAATCATCCTGATCCCTTACCTCTCCGAATATGCTATCTGCCGGGAGTTCATAGCTGAAATTAACACTGTCAACCACACCAGAGGCAACTCTGTACTTCTGAGCAGGAGTAACAAAACCGGAAACATCTGATGAACTGATATAGAAAGTATATCCGGTGCCGCTGCTTCCTACATTGATCTCATAGTAACCACTATCGTTTGAAAGGCCCGCCCAGAAAGCAGATTCTGAGATGCTGTCATCTGCTTCTACCCAGATATTTTTTAAAAGTGAGTCCGGAGCTGAATGCCCGGGAATAGTAATCCATCCAGTAAATTTATTAGGTGGAGAAGGAAGTGGTGCAACCCCTATTCCTCGCTGGGCAGTGGTGCTATCTGTCAGGTCCATCACTTTGAAGATATAATAAGCTGGTGCTATTCCAGCTTCAAACGGCTGACAGATGAACCAGCCATCCGGGGTAGGACTGATATCCGGAGGTGGACCTTGAGAGGATGTATCCCCATCTGCTATGATGAACTCGTAAATCAATTTATCCCCGGGATTATCCAGAATAGAATCCTGATCAATATCAATCCAGATTTGCCAGTAAAGTTGTGCCCCGGTGGCGCAGTTTGCACCCCAGCTTAAGGTATCACCCTGGACCATTGAACTTAAACTCGTATCCCCGTTAACCGATAAGAAAACATAGTTGGTCAGAGCATGGCTTGTCTGGAAACTTAAAACCAGAAATAGAAAAAGCCCCCAAATAATAAAACATTTCAAATTCTTCATCTTTACCTCCCTTTAAAGTGTTTTCTCAAGTTTCCCTAAACCAAAAATCAAATAATATATTTTATCACCCCCTTTTAGTAATCTTCTTGTTAAATTTTATTACCAGATATTTCCTTCAATTATAATGGGGATGAAAGTATAACATCTTTCCCTCATATTTTTTATCGACAGATTTTTTCAACAGTCTAATACTTTTTGGTTAAAACCTTTTCAAAAAAGATATATTTCCCATTAGATTCTCTTCGGGTCGGAGTGAATTAAAAGTGTAGGGGCGACCCGATGGGTCGCCCCTAATTTTTTGCGGGCAGGAGTACAACTCCCTGCCCGAGCAGACGGGTGTATCGCCATACGCCCCTACAAAACCATTTAATACTACTTTACCATAATCATCTTTTTAGTAAAAACCTGCTCGCCAGCTTTTAGCTGATAAAAGTATATTCCGCTTGAGACCATCTGACCCTTATCATTTTTGCCATCCCATAATATTCTCTTATAGCCTGGTTTCTGATATTCATCCACCAAGACTTTGACCTTTTGTCCCAGGATATTATAGATGACTAACTTCACCAGAGAAGCCTGAGGCAGAGCATACTCAATCAACGTATTGGGATTAAAGGGATTGGGATAGTTCTGGAAAAGAGAAAACCTATCCGGCAGATTACCTTTCGGGGTATATTCCTCTTCGACTTCGGTAACAAGCCAGGTATGCGAACCTTTAAGTAATCTATACCTATCCGTATTTGAGAGATTAGCCCAGTTAAAGGCATAGTAGATCACCCGGGTGCTATCTGCAGGGCCATAGTTCACATATTTTATCGCGGCTGATCCAGAACTCTGATAATTACTAGCGTGATATTTTAGAACAGTAGTTGCAGGAGGAACCGGGTCTATCTCCTCACAGAATCCGGTCTGGGTTATAAAGGGGAAGAAATTGCCTAAAAACATCTGTTCTTGAGGGACCCCTAATACCCCATCAGTGGGATAATAAGCATTAAAATAAGGCGTTATTAAATCAGCATGTAGATACTGCCGGTAGAATGTGGTTGAATCCAATATTAAACCTAAAGCTCCGCTGGAGATAAGAAGCTTTCCATAGTTGGATAACAAATCTATCAGACTCATTTTCGAGCTGACTGAAAGATCTCCGAAATCATCTGTATAGATAATCTGTCCGTCCGGCGTATAGCCCAACAATATATTTGAGGGAACCTCTCCCCGATAGAACTCATCCCAGAAATCATATCCTTTACCAAGGGAATCCAGCGCAGAAAGCCAGGCTCCCCTTGAAGAAGCTGTAATGTAAAATCCTCCAGAAACATTATTACCACTTATTATCCATCTGGAAAAATCTCCACCTCCATAACGATGATAGAATAGAATGGAATTATTGGACTGAAAGGTCTTAGTCGAAAAACCTGCCAGCTTTTTAGAGACCAGTGAGTTGTTAAAGATATCAGTGGCACTTATATCCACATAAAAATCGCCAACTGCACCACCGGTATATATTCCAGAGAAGACTCTATCGCCTGCCTGCAGGTCGCCATTTATACCATCATCATGCAAAGGAAGACTGGCAATTAAACTGCTATCTAAACTGTTTTTTATTAAAGCAAGAGCTTCCTTTATATCTGCTCCATCTTCAATTAAAGCCATAATGGTATCTGTACCAGTTGAGATTTTAGGATAACAATCAACTTGAACTGCCCGAGGTGGAGTTGAATCAGTTCCTACAACTTGAAAGGCTATGGTATCACTGCCCAAATAAGTATTCAGATTATCATAGAAATCAAGTGGAATATAGACCGTATCTCCAGAAGGGCAATCAGACCTGATCATAACTAAATACCTCTGCCAGTATCTCCCACCTTTTACTGGATGATAGTCAAACCGGACGGAACTATAAGGGTCAGCAGTTTCCCCGTAAAGGGTATCGCTTTCGATATAGGCTTTATAGATACATGGATCATCAGTATGGGCAATTGCCTTTGGATTTAAAAGATAATTGTAGCTGAGGTTTTGTATTCTAAAATAAAGCTGCAGATATTCACCTGGATTAGGTATAAGATCCGCGTTACCCCAACCAAAGACATAGTCATAAGGGTAGAAATAAAGGTTACCAATTTGTGCGATATCAGGTGTAACCACATAGGAATAAGCTAAACCGCTTTCATTTGAGTCTGTATCTACAGCTGAGAGATTATATTGATAATTGGAATCATTATATACGGTTGTATCTGAATAGAAGGTATCGGATGCAGGTACGTAGCCAAGTTGAAAGCGCGTTCCACCGGGGATTCTTCTTCGAAAAACCTTATATCCAGCCAAGTCGAACTCCTTATTGGCGTTCCAGACCAAATCCACACACCTGTTACCTGCGCGTGCTTCAAAGCCGGTTGGGATCATAGGAATAGAGTGCGGAGTCCCGGAAACTTGATTAGAATTAAATCCCTCAATCAGTGACCGGTTATACGCTGTTAATACAATATAATATGTGGTATCTGCACCTAATCCAGTTAGATCATAATTAAAGGTATACCCTGCATCAGCCATTCTGGTATAAATTCCGGAAGCTGTTCCATAATGGACTCTAAATCCTGTGACTGTAGTGTCAGGTAGGGCTTGCCATTCCAGATGTAAAGAATTTCCATCTCCGTTATCCGAAACCTTCACTCCTTCTGGTCTTACCTGAGGACCACCAACCACCACTGCAAGTTCATCCGATTTACCGCTCTCTCCTATGGAATTTACAGAGGTTACCGCATAATAATAAATCTGCCCCACTACCAGACCGGAATCTATATAGGAGATAGAATCAGTTGGTTGTGCATAAAATTGTGTATCATTGTATACCCCACTTTGTGTGCCTCTGTAGATATTATAACCGACAACAAAACCTTTTTCCACTTTCGTCCAGTTGAGAAGAACTTCTCCTTCTCCCATATACTTTGCCTCTAAGTTAAAAGGCTTGGGTGGAGTGACATACGTGTATCCGCTCTGATATAAGCTCTCAGCTCTTATAGCATTCTGAGCCAGATCAGAAAAATTCAGCTTACTATAGAAAGTATCTGGATTATAAGGGTCAATGGGATTGTTAGCATAGATATGAAAACTATCTCCGCCTATAAAAGCTACCACAAAATGCAGAGTATCCTGGCTTAATAGCTCAAAAGGACCAAAAGACAAAAGATAACGAGCATCATAACCATTAGCAAAAGTAGCACAGCTATCCGGGTGTGGAGGTAGCCAGCCATCTGCAGTATGATCAATACAGGCATAAATCTGGTCATAATCTATCTCTTCATTGGATATAAGGAAATATTTAGACCTATCACCACAAGGAGTGCCAGTTTGACCCTCACCACTACACCAAGCCCCATATTTTGCAATCCAGTTATCCCAGTTAACCTGTTTCTGGGGCCCAAAATCCAAAGTAAAAGGTGTATAACCCCAAGACAACCACCAGTTAAAGGAATATTTAAGAGCAGGATTTGGGCTATCCAGCACCATCATAGCAGTTGCCCCTCTTACGCTTCTATAATCCCAATTCACTTTTAATGGGTCACCATTATTATCTGCTAACCAGGCAAGATTTACCTCGGTCGTTTCATTAGCTGGAGAAACATAAGAAGATTTGAATCCGGCTATGTCATCCGCCCATCCCGCGTTAGTAGATATGTGATACACATCTCCATCATAAAAGAAGCCTACATAAGCTGAATCGATATTTTTCATCCCGATGTTGACGATATAATAATCTGTGATAATAAACCTATCAAACCCCGTTCCACTCCAGGAGTGGCTTTTCTGGATCACTTTAATATTTAGAGGTCTATGAGGTCTTCCATCATTTGGGTCTGAAGAGGGCCAAGTAATCGAGGTATCAGTATATTCTGCAATTATATCCTGTTCAGATACAGCCCCAGTCGTATCAGTTGGATTACAGTTCGGAGTGTTCAAATAGATGCTCTTCTCTTTTATGCAACCATCAGGTTCTGCATCAGGATACAGCTCGTTCACCCCTTCCCAGCCATCTGCTCCCACGCTCACTAAGGTCTCCCCTTCAACCACTCCACCCACCCAGATAGCTCCCTGGAAAAGATATTCTAGATCAGACCCTTTAGGAAACTCAAAAGACGGTGCTGGATTATATTGATTTGAATAAGGATTAAAACAACCTCCTGGAGACTCATCTTTATCCCTCATCTCGCTCCCTAAAAAGCCCCAGTTAGTAACGCAAAAACTCACATCACCCACCCTGTGCACTCTTTGCTGGGAGCATGGCTCACTCAGCTTTTTCTGAGTCAAAGTAGAATCCCTTTGCACCATCGACCTGGCATAAAGCGGTAATCCAGAGAAAAGAAAAAGACCACTTACCGCTACAAAAAACTTTAAACCTTTGAACATAAGACCCCCTTGCGGGTAAGAAGTTAATTGTTAAAAAATTGCATAAGATCCATTATTCCTTTAACCTAATTTAGGAGCGTAATTGATTTAGCTATTTTATCAATGAACCAAAAGGTTTTTGTTATGTCAAGGAAAATTTTAGAAAGTTTTTATCCGAGTGGATCCATTCTGGACAGGGCTGGGAGCCCTGTCTACGAGACCTGTAGGGGCGTATTGCCATCCGAATGGATCCATTCTGGATACGCCCCTGCAAATCTAAAATCTCTTCTCCATTATCTCGGAGATCGAATTATAAAATTTACCTTTAATCCTTTTAACTGGCAGGTTTATCCAGTTATTTATTTTTAGATTTTTTCCACCAACTTTCCCGATTATCGCATAGTCGATGTCATATTCTTTAATCAGTTTCTCTAACTCCATCAGATCTTTTTCTTCTAAACTCAAGATGATCCTGGACTGGGTTTCGCCGAAAAGAAGAGCATCTTCTCTGAGATTTTCCTTAAGGTTGATCTCTGCACCTAAGATCGCATTATTCCCGGAGGTTACACAACATTCAGCTAAAGCCATAGCCAGCCCTCCTTCTGAGCAATCGTGAGCGGATTTGACTATCCCGGATTTGATCAGTTTAAGGCAGGCTTGCTGAACTCTTTTTTCATAATCCAGGTCTAAGACCGGTGGTTCACCTTTAGCTAAATTATGAATTACTTTTAAAAATTCTGTTCCACCTAATTCCTCTTTATTTTTCCCTAAAAGAACAATCAAATCCCCTTCTTTTTTAAACCATTGAGTAGTTATATCTTTAATATCCTCAACCAATCCTATCATCCCCACAACTGGAGTTGGATATACAATCCTCTCAGGATCTTCATTATAAAAAGAAACATTTCCCCCGGTTACTGGAGTTTCTAAAACTCTACAAGCCTCAGCCATACCTTCAATGCATTCCGCAAAAGTCCAGTAAACTTCAGGGTCATAGGGATTCCCGAAGTTCAAACAGTTGGTTATAGCTAATGGCATTGCCCCGGAACAGACTAAATTTCTGGCTGCCTCAGCTACTGCAATCCCTCCTCCCATTCTCGGATTAAGATAACAATATCTTCCATTGCAATCCGTGGTCATAGCTAAAGCCTTATTGGTTTTTCTTAACCTTATAACTGCCGCATCTGAGCCTGGCCCAACTGCTGTCCCGGTCCTGACCATCGTATCATACTGCTCATATACCCATCTTTTACTGGAGATATTAGGAGCGCTTATAAGTTTCAGTAGAACTTCATTCAAATCTTCTGGAATTTTTATCTTAGACAGTTCGAATTTTGAGGTTTGTGTAAGATATTTTGGCTTCTTTTTTTCTCTTATATATACCGGTGCTCCTCCACCTAAGACCAGAGTATCAGCCGGTATTTCTGCTACAACTTTCCCTTTATTTTTGACCCTTAACATCTTATCATCTGTAACAAATCCGATTAGCGCAGAATTCAGCCCCCATTTGGAAAAGATCTTCTGAACTTCTTTCTCCTTCCCCTTTTTGGCGATAACTAACATCCTTTCCTGCGATTCAGAAATCATTATCTCATAAGGTATCATCCCTTTTTCCCGCAGGGGAACTAATGAGATATCGATCTCCATTCCGCTTTTTCCCCGGGCTGAGGTCTCAGAAGTAGCGCAGGTAAGCCCAGCTCCTCCTAAATCCTGAATTCCAACTATAAGACCAGCCTTGATTATCTCTAAGGAAGCCTCTAGGAGGAGCTTTTCCATAAATGGATCTCCAATCTGAACCGAAGGTCTTCTCTTCTCAGATTTCTCACTTATCTCCTCTGAGGCAAAAGTAACGCCATGAATTCCATCCCTGCCAGTGGAAGCACCTACAAGCAAAACCGGATTTCCAGCCCCGTAAGCTTTGGCACTTGCCATTTCTTCTGGTTTAACAATCCCCACCGCCATTGCGTTGACCAGAGGGTTACCGGTATACGATTCGTCAAAATAGACCTCTCCTGCTACTGTAGGAACGCCAAAACAGTTACCATAATCTCCAATCCCTCTGACCACACCATCAAAAAGATAACGCACTCGCGAATCATAAAGCTCACCGAACCTCAAAGAATCCAGAGAAGCTATGGGCCTGGCACCCATACAGAAGATATCTCTCAATATTCCACCCACTCCCGTAGCTGCTCCTTGATAGGGCTCAACTGCAGAAGGATGGTTATGACTTTCGATTTTAAAGACCACGGCTAAACCATTTCCGATATCCACCGCTCCCGCATTCTCCTCCCCGGCTTTAGCTAAAAGATTCTTTCCTTCCCGGGGAAATTTTTTTACCATAGCAATCGAATTTTTATAACTGCAGTGCTCTGACCACATAACCGAGTAGATTCCAAGTTCAGTATAGGTAGGAGTCCGACCTAAAATCTTTTTTATCCTCTCATATTCTTCTCTTAAAAGCCCATGTTCTTTGGCTAATTTAAGAGTAACTTTTAGTTCTTTTCTCAAGATGCATTCGCACATCTTTTGTCTCCTGATATTAGACTAAATTTTAAATATATTTACCATTTAGTCAATGTCAAATGAAATCATTTGTTTTGTTATAGCAAGATTAAAATATCCTAATTTCTGCAAAGTTAAAATGTCCTGTT